>CANQYK010000066.1 GCA_947628065.1 uncultured Bacilli bacterium
TCTTTATTACTTTTATATGCTTTCTTTTCTCTTTTATTGTGTGATCCGATTTGTGCTAAATCATTGATAGTCATTATTGGTTGACTTCTAAATATTCCATAATTCATTATATCATTCCTCTCTTTCTATATTTGGATATTAAAAAAGATATGTAACTAAACATACCTCTTAACTGCTAATTCAAAAAATTATTTAAATAATTTAAAGTTTGTATCTATTAAAATAAAGAACGTGTGCAAAATATTTAATTATTTTGCAATAGATACATATATTTCAAAATTATTATCTTTTCCAATATATTTTGAGGAAGTTAAATCAATAGAGATTCCATTTATATTTCCTTTAAAATAAAGTAAATCAATGGTTTTATCTTTTGGTGTCATTATGCCTGTGAAAGACAAGAATTAGGTTGTGCTCCATGAAAGTGTTTTACATTTGCAGGGATTACTACAATATCTCCTGGAGATAGTTTCTGTACTTCTTTTCACCATTCTTGATAGGAGGCTAGCATTTTGTCAAATCTATTTTTTATCAAGCCAATAATATGGTTGTAATTCCTCTAAAGTTTTAAATTCAATATGATTATCTTTTGTACTAATAGCACATTCTACATCTTTACCCCAATAAAATAATCTTTCTTGACATATACCACAAGGTGATAATATTTCATATGGTTCATCATCCTTTTGTCTACATACACATAAAGAATGTGTAACCTTTTTATTTAATTTATGTGCTTCACAAATTGCACCCGTTTCGGCACACAAATCAGCACTAGAATTATTGCATTCTGGCCAAACGCTTATTAAATACTCTCCATCTTCAAGTCTGATAACAGCAACTCCTCCTGCTTTATTTTTACCATATCGATATTCTAAAAATTTTACCGCTTTTTGAAACATTTCTTGCCCTATATTCATATTTATTCTCCTAACTCACTATATTCTTCATCAGATACAGGTTCTAGCCAAACATTCTCTACTTCATCACCTGGTACTTCTACTGCGATGTGACTGAACCAAGAATTAGGTTGTGCTCCGTGAAAGTGTTTTACATTTGCAGGGATTACTACAATATCTCCTGGAGATAGTTTCTGTACTTCTTTTCCTTCTTCTTGATAATAACCATATCCTGCTATACAAATTAAAACTTGTCCTCCACCAGATTTTGCTTTATGAATATGCCAATTATTTCTACATCCTGGTTCAAATGTTACATTTGCAAAACTAATTCCATTATCCGTTTTGGCAAGCATATTAAGATAACTTTGCCCACTAAAATACTCTTTAAAAGCATCATTTGGTTGTCCTAACCCAAATACATTTAATTGATCAAATTCTTGCTTATTCATTTGTATCATCACCTCCATATACCTCCTCAATTAAAGGAAAGGTACTCCAAGCTTTTGGCCATCCTGAGTAAAATGCTAATTGTGTTACAACTTCAACAACTTCCTCTTTTGTAAGACCGTGTTCTTTTCCGATTGCAAGATGGCTTTTTAATTGTGGATATAACCCCATCGCAAATAAGGCTGATATTGTTATTAAACTTCTATCCCTTGCAGATAGTTTATCTTCTCTACTCCATACCTCCCCAAATAATACATCATCATTTAATTCGGCAAATTTAGGTGCTATATTACCTAAATTATCTCTTCCTGCTGTTTGTTTCTTCATTATTTTTCCTCCTCTAAACTTTTAAATTTTTCTACTTTCATGCTTAAATGATATTTGTTCCTTAATTCTGCTATTTGCATCATCATTTCTGATTTATGATGAAGATCTAGTGCTTCTTCGTTTTTCCATCGATCAATTAATAGTACTGTTTCTTCATCATCAAAGGGTAAGAAGTATTCATATTTTAGATTACCCTCCTCTTTCCTAACTCTATCGACAATGCCACTAGATACCATTTCACGAGCAAACTTTTTCGCATTCCCGTTTTCACCTTTATAATAAATATTAATCGTTATACTCATAATATCACCTACCTAATCCAACTTGTTATATCACTATCAGATACATTACTTGTTAATCTTTTAGCACTTATAAAATTAAGGTTACGATATGTATTTTTTAAAGTATTAAAACTGTTTATTACACTTGATCCACCTGATGTTGCGAATACATAAATCTTTTTGTTTTCCAAATTGTTTTCTTCAATAAAGGTATTGATGATGGTTGGTGCTAAATCCCACCATACAGGAAAGCCAATTAAAACAGTATCATAATCACTTAAATTAGAAACTTTATTTTTTACCTCTGGTCTTGATTCAGGATTATTCATTTCAACGGATGATCTACTATTTTGATCATTCCAATTTAAGTCCTCATTTGTATATTTGCATGCAGGTTCAATTTCAAATAAATCTCCACCTGTAATATCAGCAATTTTACTTGCTACATCTTTTGTTACACCACTAGCTGAAAAGAAACTTACTAAAATTTTACTCATAAATTCATTCCTCCTTAATAATTTAATCCTTTCACCCAATTTTTTACTGCAGCCTCGCCATTATTTAATGTTGCACCATCCTCAAAATTAACATTTTTATAATGACTCTTGAAATAACTCACACTTGATGATATTCCAGATCCACCTGATGTACAAAATGGAATTACAGTTTTACCATCCAAATTATGACTATCTAAAAATGTTAAAATAATTCTTGGAGCATCTCCCCACCAAATTGGGTAACCTAAGAAGATAACATCATAATGATCCGTATTGATAGTATTTTTTATTTCCGGTCTAGCACTAGAATCATTTTGTTCTTTGGTACTTCTGCTATTGTTATTGTTATTGTTATAGTTTAAATCAGCAGATGTATATTCATCTTTTGGTACGATTTCAATTAAATCGCCATCTGTTACCTCTTTAATATATCCAGCAACTTTTTCAGTTGTACCTGTTGCAGAGAAATAAATGATAGCAACCTTTTTATCGTTAGTCGTCCCGTTGTTATTATCATTATCATTTGTATTTTCTTCTTGTGTTTCATTACTATTTTCGTTTTCAGTTGTATTTGTATTTGAATTATTATTGGATTCAGTTTTGTTATTATTAGAACTTATAACAAAAAAACCAATACAACCAACTGCAATTACTACTGCCCCCACAATAAAAGCTATTATTTTTTTATTCATTCTTATTTTCCTTCTTTCTTTTCCATTTAAAATTATTTATCAAATATGTTATCAAACCTATAAACAAACTTGATGATAAAGCGTGAAGATAAAATATTATAGGCGATTCATTAAAGTCATAAAATTTAAAAGCATTAAGCAAGAACATATCACTTATAAACTTTAATTTTATGAAACTATAGAAACCATAGATTGCTATTAAAAATAGTATTAGGTAATATACATATTCAAAAGTATTCTCTTTCATTTTTTTATTTAATTTATCGATAAGTATTTCAATATGTAATCCTAAGTGGATAGACATTAGAACAAAGCCCCAACTGGTACTAATCATATGTAATTTTCGTCCTGTTATGGTTGTTTTAATGTTTAAGAACGTAAACACATCACTTGAAATACCCACTGCACTTATCATCATGCCTAACATACAGATTAACAAGAAGAAATCAACAATTAATAGAAACAATCTTTTAAATGTATATTTACCTTTCAATACTGTTTTATAGTATCTATAATTTAAAATGTGATGAACGATGAACAAGACAAATAGTAAAGACCCGAGTATTTCATGAATTGAGTTATCTGTAATATGATGTCCCATAAGAACTATAAAGATTAGATACATAACGATATCAATGATCCTTTTTAATTTTTTCATGAAAAGCCACCTTCAAGTAATTTTCTTAAATTTTTAGAATATATTTTTTCTTTTTGCTCATTGCTAAAAGGTAACGCATCAATAGCACTTTCTATTTCTTTGGTAGCACCACTTGGCATAATTCCAAATGGAGCATCGGTTCCATATAAGACTTTATCAATTCCAAAGTAATATACTGCAAGTTCTAAGCCCCGCGTATTTCCAAGGATTGCTGTATCTACATAAAACTTTTTGAAATCATCTTTTTTATCTTTCATTATATTATCAATTCTACCTGCAAAAAATGGTATCATTGCTCCTGCATGATGAACAATAATCTTAATGTTCGGGCACTCTTTAAAAATACTTGCATTTACTAGATCTAACATAGCAAGAGATAGTTCATATTCCCAACTAAATACGATATTATTATCAGGTTTTCTAGGGTCAAATACAGGATGAAGTAAAACAAGTAATCCAAGCTCTGCACACTTTTTTAGAATTGGTAAGTATTCTTTATTAGCTATACTTTTTCCTAAATGTCTTGTAAAAACTTGAACACCAACAAGTTCTTTTGAATCTTTAATTTCATCTAAAATATTAAGTGCTTCATCTATATTATTAAAAGGTAACATCCCAATTCCATAAGGAAACATATCATTATTTTCTCTTACACAGTTTATTAGTTCTTCGTTTGCTTCTCTACATAATCTTGCAGCATCTTCAGGATTACAATAATCTTCCGCATTGATATTGGCATAACTTACGATTTGTTTCGTTGTACCATTCCATAATTTTCTTCTTACACTCAAATCTTTTAAGGATTCTATATTTGTAAAAGCATAAGTTGAGCTAATAGTAGAATCAATCTTTAACATCTTCTCATAATAATTTGGTAATAATACATGAGCAAATACATCAATTTTTTCCATATTAAATATCCCTTCCTAACTTATATGCTTCTTCATAATATTTCTTTGGCATCATGGACACTGTTCCACACCCTTTTCCATAGACTCTACCCATATCTTTAAAATGCATATAGGAAAATAAGGTATCAAAGTATTTATTTATTGCTCCATACGTAAATTCATCATCATGATTCCAAGCTGTCATGATTACTCCTGCTTTTAAATTTTTATTTGTGATTTTCATTGTTTTCGCATAAAAACGATCGATCATCATTTTTAACTGACTACTCACATTGTAATAATAAACAGGAGAAGCAAAGATTAGGGCATCAGATTCTAATATTTTATTTAAAATCTCATTTCCTTTATCTCTCCACATACAGTCCCCATTCATACCACAAGCATCACATCCCATACAAGGGTGAATATCAGTATGTGCTAAATCAATTATTTCGACATCTTTTCCTCTTTCTTTCGCACCTCTTACAAATTCATTTACTAATGTATTTGATGTTCCATTTTTATGAGGACTACCAGATAAAACAACTATTTTCATTTCACACCTCCTAATATCTTCTCTAATCCCATTTTTATCAATTCTTTATCGGTATAAAATTTATATTCAAGATTTGCTTTATGAGTGGCTTCTTTCATTTTATCCGTTAGAGAAGTGTAAGGATAAATGCCTACTAAAAAAGGTAATATCGTAAATGTAATTTCTTCTGCTTCACTATCTTTGGCATCAAAGAATTTACATAAGCATTGTTCTAATAAAGAAATAGATTCTTTAAATGCTAATTTATAATTAGTAATACTTTCTACTCTACTATTTGTTTCTATTTCAAACATATTCATAGAAATAAGCTTTAGTAAAATTCTTCTTTTCAAAAGTGAATCCGTAATTTTATCTATAAAGTCTTCTTTCGATAGTTTTTCATTTTTTAGAAGAAAACTAGATAAATCTTCATTCCACTTTAGATATTCTCTTTCTAAAAGTGCTAAAAAAATTTCTTCTTTCGTTTGAAAATAATTATAGATGGAAGTTCTACCAACACTTATTTGTTCTCCAATCAGTTTAATATTGATATCTTTAAAATCAAGATTTTCGTATAGTTTTTCACAAGCATTAATAACTTCTTCTTTTCTTTCATCAACGAATCGTTTTTCCATTTTGCTTATCCTCCTGCTGACACACTGTCAATATAATAATACATCTATAATGACACTGTGTCAATATATATTATGTTATTTAAAAAAAAATAGCTCTTTTAAATTTAGCTATCTTAAATCTCACATAAATTGTAATTTGTATTATTAAATTAATCTTTATCTTTTTTATTTTATGTAAAATATTTACCATATTTTTCATAAAAAATATTCATATTCTTTGATGTGTATATTTCAGGTTCTCTACTTGGATCAGCATAACTTATAGATCCTTTTCCATTTTCTCCCATTTCCCGAATCATAAAATTAACTTGTCTATGTGGAAAATCGTCGATATCTTTTTGAATTCGTTTTCCGTTTTTAACTATATATGAATGTCCATCATTTGTCTTATTAATAGTATAAATCATAAGATTATCAAAATCTTCAATTTTTACATCATATTCAACAAAAGACTCAGATTTTAATTCATATATCCTATCTATTTCATTTTTTTGTGTATTAATTATATATACTTTTGATAAATCAGTTTCAACATAATACTTATATGGTCTTATTGGATTTTTTTTAATAATATCTGACAAAAGATTATCATAATAATCATCATTTAAGTTGAATATAAAATATTCATCTAACGACTTTATTTTTTCTAAATCTAAATTATTAGGTATTGTTACTAATTCAAAACTTCTATTACAATGTTTGGGATTATAACTTTCTACATGGGCAGTATGGCAAGTATCACATAACCAAATATCTGGACAATTCTCTGTAATTTTTGTATATTCTCCATATAATTTATCAAATATACAGTCACCATTTTGATTAATATATTCTATAAAATCTTCTTTTTTATAAATATCATAAACTATGTGTCCATCTCCATTCCACATATGGCCTCCACATTTACTACAACTCATATGTACCATTATAATCATCTCCTTTACAACTAACAAATTACTATTTATATAACTCATACAAATTGTAATTGATTCTATTTTCGATTATAACCATTCTTTGTATCGTTTTATATATAATTTTTTAACAATTGTTACTAATAATATGTAAATTCCAATTAAAATTAGTGCCCATATATAAAATTTTGCTGGTAAAATAGCAAATCCAAAGGCTGGTATAGAAACAAACAAGATGGGAGTTATGATTGTTAATAGTGCTGATACGAGTGTTAAGGTTGATAAAGTTGATGATGCTTTCGAATCTATGAATGGTCTTTTACTTGTCCTAACATTATGAATAATTAATAGTTCTGTTAATAGAC
>CANQYK010000067.1 GCA_947628065.1 uncultured Bacilli bacterium
TTTGTTTTATGGTCATGATATAAAATTGGACTAGCATTTTCAATAACTTTTGAAAGATCCAGTAAATCTTGATTGTTGATTAATGTTAACAATTTATTATATTGTTCTTGCGATATAGAATACACAATAAAACTTGAATCAGTTGAGTAATTTAAATATTCATATAGATTGATATAGGATGCTTTAGTTTTCCCTTTATTATTTATTATTAAGTTACCTAATTCTTTTATATTGGATTGCTCTAAATTAGATGTATTAAATAAAATTTGTTGTTCCAATCGCTTATATTTCGATAGTCTATCATTAAATTCTTGTATTTTTTTTGAAATTTGATTATGAAAATCTTTTGTATATGGTAGATAAACCCATGTTTTTTCACACAATTTTTCATTTTTATATGTAGCAAATTCTAAGGCATCTTCATAAGTATCAAATACTTTTTCTACCAAATTTGAATTAATACATCCATTATTAAATGATGGTGTAACTCTTTCCCAAGTATTATGGTATTCTCCGCTTTGATATGGAAATACAACTTCATACGTTTTCTCATTTTCACCATTTTCTTTATATTTTGTTCTATCACTTATTAGATAACATTTTGATACGATATAACAAACTACATCATAATCCCTTTCTAATTCATTTAATCCATGACTCCAACCAACTTGTTCTATAATTGGCATAGCAGTATATTTCACTGGATAATTATATTTCATAAATTATACCTCCCTTTCTATATTTTATCACATATTT
Organism: uncultured Bacilli bacterium; assembly: GCA_947628065.1. Taxonomy (GTDB): domain Bacteria; phylum Bacillota_I; class Bacilli_A; order RF39; family UBA660; genus Onthousia. The sequence continues at coordinate 757 of CANQYK010000067.1, forward strand.
TTCATTTTTCATTATTCGTTTATTAAAAAATTAAATTTCTATTAGTATATAGCTCTCTTGAAGACTACAATTTTTCATACTTTTGATTTACAATTTATACTATTTTGGCTATAATAAATAACAAATGAAGGACGTGATAGAAATGAAAGAGGAATTATTACAATTAAAACAAAAATTAAGAAAAAAAATTATGCCTGAACATTTACAAAAAATGGAAGAACTATCAAAAAGTGAAGATCCTTTAGGTTATATTGCTTTAAATAATGCGATTGATAGATTGATAGAAAAGAAAAGATTGGAAGAAGAACAAAACTTATTGAAAAAGAAAAAAAGCATTGTTTTAGATGATAAAGTAGATGAATTTATAAAATGGTATACAAATAATATAGTGAAAGAAAACTATATTGACATTGGAGAGTATTCAAGACCAATTGAGATGAGAAATTTTATTGAAAAAATGGCAGTATGGTATGAATTAAGATATCCAGAGTATGAAATAAATAGAATTATGCCTGGTTCTAGCCAAGAGATGATTGATGTAAGTGATGTTATGTTTAAAAATAATAGATATATCAATGATTTATTAGAGGAAGATTCTGATGTTAGAGAATTAGATTGGGATGAATTTTATAATACAAAGGCGTTTGTTAATTCACTTCCTTGGAATGAAAAATGTTTCCTATTAAGCCCAAGATATCATGATATTGTTTATTGGAATCGTAGTCATTCAAGTGCTCACTTACATCTAACGAAAAAAGGTGTTATTATAGAAGCTGAGAATATGGAATTGGTCTTGCCTGATCTATCGAATCAAGATTTAAAAGGAAAACATCTGAAAGAATTGATACAAATCTTAAAAGAAAAAGAAATAAGAATACCATTATATAGTGAATTTGAAAGTGCCATTAAAGATTATGAGAATGCGGTTTATCAAAAGGAAGAAATGCTTAATTGTGTAATGTATCGAATTATTGAACGTGGTGGAAATAGAATCGGGCCACGTAGAGCCTTTCTTTTTGCAAAAGAATTTGGAAGAAATATTGATATTCCTATGATGTATGGTGTTGATCGAACAGATCCTGGACTTCGGTTATTTATGAATGAATATATAAAAGCAGGTGGTTCAAAAGAATTAGTTTGCTATGTTAATTATTTTTCAAGAGCTAGCAAGTATGAAAAATTAAATACTATAACAATCCATGAATTAATAAAAACACAAGGAAATAATGCTACTACCTTTTATACACCAGAAGAAGATGAACTACATCAAAGATTTCTTAATGCTTTAGTAAGTCAAGTGGATCAAGAAAGTGTTACAAAAGAAGAAGTGAAAAGATTAAGATTAGAAAGAAAATTAAAAAGAGCAAAGCAAAGGGAAAAATAGGAGTTGATACTATGAAGAGTATTGATCATTATGTTGATTTAGTAAGTAGATATGCCTTATATGGGAAAAATGGATATTATATAGAGCCTTATATCATTAGAAGAATTATTGTTGATGAGTTAAATTTAGGTATGTCATTTGGTGAAATTGAAGATTTTGTGAGATCTTGTGAAGAGTCTTTTAGTGAAAAGAGCAAAAGTCTTTTTAACATATTAGAAGATTTTGATAAAATAAAAACACACACAATATCAAAAGAAGCATGGGATCATCTTAGCTCCTTAGATTTGCATATCAATGAATATGGTAATCTTTACGTTACGGATGCAGTAGAACTAGCAGATGCTATTATTGATAATGTAAAAGATTTATATGATAAAAATTCTCATCTTCATGAGAAACAAAAAAGAAAAGCGAAAGTCTTAACTTGATTTTCACAGAATTGTGTTGTTTGAAAGAAAGGAGAAGAAAAAATGTACTTTAATGAAAAACAATCAAATGAAATTAATGACTTTATGATGAGATATAATGAGGATAGTACTTTTAGAAATAAGATACAACAATTATATGATGAAAATACATATAAATTATCAATCGTTCAAATTTATACTTTGGAAGAAATTTTAAGATATGGAACAAAAAAAGTTTTTCATAAATTTCTTAGCATAGAGGGTAGTTATTCCCATGAACAAGCAATAGAATTATATGATACTTTTACTAAATTATTGAACGACGATAGTAATTTTAGACAATACAAAATGCAGCAGTTAAAAACAGCTCCAGAAACATTATCAAAAATAGAAATATTTGCTTTTTCGTTAATCAGTGGATCCAAGGATTATAAAAAACAAATGCACAAAGAAATGACAGATGAATTAGAATATGATCCATATAATCCTATCTTATATGATACAGATCAACAAATGAAAGAAACATTAGAAAACTTATTTTTTGGAGAATTTATTCATCGGATTTTAGAATTACCAAGTATGAAACCTATTAAAGTTAGGCAAAGAGAAAATGGGCAAATAGCGAATATAGATAAGCCCTTTATCATTGAAAAAATTAGAAATGCTGTTTTTCAACAAGATTCTATATCACAATTAAATCAAATTATAGACAGTAGATTTGTTACGGTTAAAATGAATATATTATTGGGAAAGGGAATATATGCTTTTGAACAATATTTAAAATTTAATACAAATATAAGTTCTCAAGAAATATTAGGTAAGAAGAAGGAAGATTATTCAGAAAATATATATGATTTTTTACAGATGGAAAAAAAGAAAAGCGAAAAAAATTTAAAGAATAATAGACTGTGAAATAATGAAAGGCAATAGTAACAAAGCAATGCACAATTACTCATTTTTTGTGTATTTTTTGTTATGGAATAATGTTTTGTATTAGAATAAGTTAAAATTTAAAAAAATATGTTGTCAAACAAATGTTCTTATTATATAATGGAATTATCAGGAGGTAATTTTTATGAATAAAAGCAAATTAGAAACCATTTCAAATTTATTTGTGTGTTAAGAAAATATTGGTCTGTATTGAAGAAAAAGCTAAAAAAAGCTAGTAAACTGACTACAAAATGTAGTCAGTTGAAAATGGAAGATGAAGATGGAAAAATAAAATTGAGAAATACTTTAGATATTAAATGACATGGTTGTTTTAATACCATTTAGATAATAAATTATAATATTGATGTGAGTTGATAAAAAGAATTTAATAATTTGGCAGATGCGTCTGCCAAATTATATGAGGAGGTTTAAATATGATAGAAATTAAATTAAATGACTTTAAGATTGCTATAGATAAAATAGTAACTAAAATCAAAAAAACACAATTGGAAATATTTGAAAATGCTAATGCTAATGTAATGGATTTATATTTCTATATTGGTAAAATTATATATGAGAATAGTGAATATGGTAACAATTTTATAAATGAAATGTCGATTGAATTAAAACTTAGATTTCCAAATACAAAAGGTTATTCTCCTAGAAATCTTCGTGATATGAAAAAGTATTATTTATCTGTAAAAGACAATGAACAGTTGAAAGAATATTCCTATAAAATTCCTTGGTCACACAATACATTAATAATGCACCGCGTTAAGGATTATAATCAAAAAATCTGGTATATAAAAGAAACGTATAATAATGGTTGGAGTTATGATTATTTAGAAACTCAAATAAAAAGAGATGCATATAGAAGACAAATTCTTGGCGACAAACCTAATAATTTTAAATTAACACTTCTACAACCACAAAGTTCCTTAGCAAAAGAAATTATGAAAGATCCTTATATATTTGATGTTGGTTCTCTACGTGAGAATTTTGTAGAAAAAGATATTGAACAAGCAATGATAGATAGAATTAAAATGACTTTGTTAGAATTAGGAAATGGTTTTAGTTTTATTGCTAATCAATATAGAGTTACAGTTAATGATGAAGAAAATTTTATTGACTTATTATTTTATCATACGAAATTACATTGTTATATTGCAATTGAACTAAAAAACAAAAAGTTTATACCAGAATATGCAGGAAAAATGAATTATTATTTATCTGCACTAGATGATATGTTAAAAACAGAACTAGATAATCCATCGATAGGTATTATACTTGTCCGAAATAAGAATAAATTAAATGTAGAATATGCACTAAGAGATATAAATAAACCAATTGGAGTTAGCTCATATGAATTATCAGAATATTTACCTCCTGAAATTTTAAAAGAATTACCAACAGAAGAAGAATTAAATTTACATATTGATTTAGAAAATAAATAAGATTCGATTATCAAAATTAATCGTCTTTTTTTATTGACAAGTGTATATAATCTGTATATAATATATATATACAAAGAAGGTGAATTATGGAGATTATAATAAGTAATTCAAATGGTGTTCCGATATATGAACAAATCAAAGAACAAATAAAAGTTAAAATCGTTTCAAATGAACTAAAAGAAAATGAATTGTTACCATCGATTAGAACGTTGGCAAAAGATCTTCGTTGTAGTGTTATCACAACGAAAAATGCTTATGAAGAATTGGTAAAAGAAGGATATGTAAAAAATGTTCCATCAAAAGGTTTCTATGTCGCAAAAATAAACAAAGATATTGCCTTAGAAGAACAGATGAATAAGATAGAAGAGTTAATGGATAAGGCAGTTGCCATTGCCAAAATGAATAATATTAATAAGAAAACATTACAGGAAATGTTAAATATCTTGTATGAGGAGGAAGAAGATTAATGAAAAATGTTTTAGAAGTTAAAAATTTATGTAAGAAGTATGATAACTTTGAGCTAAAAAATGTCACGTTTCATTTACCTAAGGGTATGATTATGGGGTTGATCGGTGAAAATGGTGCTGGTAAAACGACAACAATAAAAGCTATCTTAGATATTATAAAACCATCGAGTGGTGAAATTAAGATTTTTGGAATTGATAAGAAAGAAGAAAAAGCAAAAGAAGAAATTGGGGTTGTATTAGATGATATGTTTTTTCCAGAAATTCTTACACCAAATGATATCAATAATACAATGAAAAGTATTTATCAAAATTGGGATGAGAAAATGTTTTATGATTATTTAAAAGAATTTTCCTTATTACCTAAAAAACAAATTAAAACTTTTTCCAAAGGAATGCGAAAAAAGTTAGAGATCATAACCGCTTTATCCCATCATCCAAAACTTCTTATTTTAGATGAACCAACATCTGGACTTGATCCTGTCGCTCGGGATGAAGTAATCGGAATCTTTCAAAGTATATTAGAGAAAGATGATTGTTCTATTTTACTTTCGAGTCACATTACAACGGATTTGGAACATATTGCAGACTATATTACTTTTATTAATCACGGAGAGGTTGTTTTATCGAAAGAGACAGATAAATTATTGGAGCAATATGGTATTGTAAAATGTACGGAAAAAGAGTTTAAAACGATTCATAAAAAGGATTATATAAAATACAAAAAAACAAAATATGAATATGAGGTATTAGTAGAAAATAAAAAAGAATTTAAAGCAAAGTATAATATTTCTGTTATTGATAAAATAACTTTGGATGACCTTATGGTTTTAATGATTAAGGGGGAAGAAGAATGATAGGATTGATTAAAAAAGATATTGCAATGATCAAAAGTAATTTTAAATTATTAGGAATCTTGATTGTTGTATACGCTGTAATGGGGTTTCTTGAAGAAATGGATATATCCTTTATTTTACCATTTATGAGTATCATGATAATGATTTCAACCTTTAGTTATGATACTTATAATCAGTGGGATGCTTATTCTATTTCTCTACCAAATGGAAGAAGAAATAGTGTGAAATCAAAATATGTAACAACCATTTTGATGATTCTTATTGTATCTCTTATCACCATGATGTTATCTTTTCTTATTTCTTATGTTAATACGAATACGATTAACTATGAACAAATATTAATCGCAATGTTTGGCAATATATTTGGAACGTTCTTGGTTTTATCTTTTCTATATCCCATTATTTATAAATTTGGTCTTGAAAAAGCAAGAATTGGTATATTTCTAGTTGTGTTTGGTATTGTTATAATTGGTGGCTTTCTTTCTAGGTATTTCGATTTATCCTTTGTTGGAAGAACATTATCATTTTTAGAAGATTATTTAGTCATCCTTTTGATCATCATAATGATTGTTATGGTCTATCTCTCTTATAAAATATCTGAAACAATATTTCGTAAAAAAGAATTTTAGAAGTAGGTGACAAAAGTTTGTCTATTACTATTCAAAATAAGCAAGTTGTATTTTTGATTTGCTTTTTTTATGTTATTTATTTAAATAACAACTCAAAAAAAACAAGTTTTTTTAGTATCCCATGACAAAACGAGTCACTAAAA
>CANQYK010000068.1 GCA_947628065.1 uncultured Bacilli bacterium
TTTTTCTTCTTTTGTCAAAACAAAAAAGGGATTTCTCCCTCCTTTGTTTTTCTTTAAATTAGTACTAATATTGTAAAGATAACAAACGATACAATAACAAGTTCTAATAATAATTTCCAAATATACTTTAACCAATCTTTGTATGGTACATTTAAGTAACCTAATGTTACCATCAATGTAATACTCGTTGGTGCTACTAAAGTTACAATACCATAAATAGCTTGACAAATTACAAATACAAGTTGATAACAATGAGATGTATCCTTTATTGCAAAAACAAAATATGGTAATAAACTATAGAAAGTATAAATTGGATCTGCATTAATAATTGTTGAAATCATTACGACAATAGCAGTTGTAAATACATTAAATCCTTTACTAAATCCAAGAATCGTCTTATATATTACAAGTTGGAATGGATTATAAGTAGTAAGAACTAATCCAGCATAGATAATGAAAACAATAATAGCTGGTAAAATCGCCTTTTTCGCACCACTTGCGAATCCATCAATTACATCATCCCATTTGATACCATACACAAATTTTAGAATAATGATTGCGACTATTAATACAGTAATAAGCTCTACTAAAGTCCAACTTCCAAAAGCAAGTAAAGTCGTTCCTAATATTTTTTGGAAAATTGGGAAATCGGTTGCTAGTGCTTTTACGATTCCTTTAAAGAATTTAATTTTTAGTGCATATCTACAAATTAATGTTACAGCTGTAAATAGTACAATAAGAACATCTAGTACAATGGTTGAAATTAATAATTTCTTGTTCTTCCTCTTTGCATAAGAAACTCCTAAAATAATATTAGCAATCACTGCTAATGTTAACAATCCTACAAAAGCCGGAACTTCAACTTTTTTGATTGCTTCTAGAGCATCTGCAAAAATTGAAACATTAAAACTACTACTCCAAGAAATAAATCCTAAAATGGTAATAAGAAGAATAACATCTAATACCACTACAAGAGGCCAAACACGTTTGTTTTTATTTCCTTTTACTTCTACTGGAATAAACTCATCTTTATCACTTGCAGCTTTCTTTCCTTCTTTCTTTCCAAATTTTAATACATTAGCAATCAACAAAACTAAACCAATGATTAAAAGAAGGACTCTTACTATGATTTCTGTCGTAGATTTCACTGACAAATATTGTTGTAATACTTGCGTTGTGTTATAAGAAAATGTTGTTCCAATTAAACCAACAGCAACACTACCAGCAGTTACTGCAGTGGCTGCTAGTTTGTTATATCCTAGCATCAATACTAAAGATATAACAAATGGGAATAACATAATAAGTGCAAGTTGCATATTACAAAAAGATGTTAAGAATGCAAATAAAACCATGATAACAGCAAGACAAATAGGTTCTTTTCCTTTAAACTTCTTAGCAAGAGTATCAAGGATTTTACGATAAGCACCAATTTTTGTTAATACACCATAGAACCCACCAACAAACAAAACAAACAGTGAAGCATAACCAAAATATCCTAAAATCGTATTTTGATAAGTCATAAGATCAAAAATACCAACTTGACTACGTCCGATTTCAGAATACTCTGTTTGATAAGATACAGCTGGTAAAATCCAACTTAAAAGTATAAACACAAGTAAAGTAATAACAACAACTTTCAATGCATTGTGTTTCTTCATTTTATCTTCTTCTCCTTCCACTTCCATTATACGAGTTATTTGTTGATTTTACAAGCAATTAGGGTGTTTTTTCACAATTTTTCCACATTTTTTATTTCAAACCAATCAATTTTAGTCCTATATCTTACCTTTTTCAATTGGTATTCCAATTCTAGATAAATAACTTGAAAAATTATGGGATATGGATTCTTTATAAAAAGAGGATACAGTGGCAGCATAATTTTCTTTTGAAAATTGACTCATATCAGCAGTAAAAAAATATCGAAAATCTATAATAATTAAACTTTTTTTAAGGTATTAAAAATTCTTACTAACTTATTTGACACTAAAATAAATTATGGTAGAATATATCTTAATGGTAATTAGTCTGAAAAATAATTTTTTTCATGACTATGTTACTTTGAATGCAGTGAAAGGAATGATTGGTTATAATGAAAAAACAATATTTAATTTATGCAGATGAATCACATAGAAAAGGTAAATATTTTAGTAATTTTTATGGTGGTGCATTAGTTAACTATACTGAACTTGAAAAAATAAACAATAAACTTAATATAAAAAAAGAAAAATTAGGATTATTTCAAGAAGTTAAATGGACCAAAGTTACGGAACAGTATTTAGAGAAATATCTAGATTTAATGAATTATTTTTTCGAATTTGTTAAATCAAATAAAATAAAAATAAGAATAATGTTTTGACAAAATGCACAAGTACCTCAAAATTTAACTAGAGAATAAGAAGAAAAAGAATATTTCCTTTTATACTATCAATTCATTAAACATGCTTTTGGTATAGACTATTGTAATCCAAGAAAAAAAGATCAAGTAATATTAAAATTATATTTTGATAAATTGCCTGATACAAAAAAGAAAAATAAAGAATTTAAAGGTTACATTTATGCACTTAATGATTCTTTTTGTATTAATAATGTTCATATTTATAATGAAGATATAGCAGAAGTAGATTCTAAAAATCATGTAATATTACAGTGTATGGATATTATATTGGGTGCAATGAATTTTAAATTGAATGATATGAATAAAGAAAAAATACCAAATAGCAATAAACGTGGTAAAAGAACAATTGCGAAAGAAAAACTATATAAAAATATATTAAAAAACATAAAAACTATATACCCTAATTTTAATATTGGAGTTTCTACTAGCAGTCGTGGTGACTTTACTAATGATTGGAAAGATCCTTATAGACATTGGTGCTTCAAATCAAAAAATAGTATTTTTGATGCAACACTAATGAAAAAAACAAAATAAAAAACTCCATTCTTCCTACATAAACCTTTCACGTACTAAACGTAAAGCTTCGGATTGAACAGAGTTTTCATATGACAATAGTACCATTTTTTATGGTAGTTGTCAATATTAATATACGCAGTTTTTTCTATTATATTACTAGTAATTTTTCTTATATTTCTTAGTATAATATACTTCTTTTAAGTTAGTAGTATATTAAATTACAATTCTTCTTTCTCTCTACAAGCTTTTAAAAAACTAGAAAAAATAGCTTTTGCTTCTCCTTTTTTTTCATATAAATTTTCTGGATGCCATTGTACACCAACAAAAAATGGATGATCTTGATCTTCTATTCCTTCAATGATTCCATCCATACTAACAGCACTAATATACTTCTTATCTAACGTTGGAATATGATAAGAATGCCTAGAATTTACCATTATTTCTTCTTTTTTTATGATTTTATATAAAAAACTTTCTTTATCAATCAAAACAGAATGGGCTTCCTCTTTTTCTTCTTGATCATGAATATCATTGTCATTCAAAATAGTAATATCTCCTTCTTTTTTCTTTCCTAATAAACTCTTACTCATCTCTTGCATTCCAAGACAGATACCAAGAATTGGCTTCTTTTTTTCTCTTGCATAGGTAATAATTTCTTCATCTTGGAAATACCAACCATCACCACCAGGTAAAACAATACCATCACACAAATCTAATATTTTATATAGTTTTTCTTTCTCTATTCTACTATTAGAACATTCCTTTTCTCTACAATCAAAAGAATACATTGGCAAAATTAAAAGTGGTATCGCACCTTCTTTCACCAATACTTCTCTTATCTTTTCATTACTATAGATCATATTCTTCTCTATCCTACTACTAATTCCAATTATCATAGAATCACCTATTGATACATATGAAAAAAAGTACTAAGAAAGTACTATTTTTCATTTGGTCTCATTAAAGGATACAATACTACATCCCGAATATTTTCACTACCTGTAAGCAATTGAACAACCCGATCAATTCCCATACCCCAACCAGAAATTGGAGGCATACCATATTCCATCGCATTAATATAATCATAATCCATATCCATTGCTTCTAAGTCTCCACCTTCTTTTAATTTAGCTTGTTCGAGTAAGCGCCTTTCTTGTTCTTGTGGATCCACTAACTCACTAAATCCATTCACAATTTCCGCACCATTTACAACAAGTTGGAAACGATCTGTTATCTCAGGATTTTCATCGTTTGCTCTTGCAAGTGGACTTAAACTAATTGGATGTTCTGTCAAGTAAATAGGTTCTATAATATGTGGTCTTGCTACTTTTTTATAAAGATAATCAACTAAATTACCATACCCAAGATTCTCAATTGGTGTATCACTATCTAACTCGATGTTTTTACTTTTGATAATAGAAAGTAATTTTTCTTTGGTATTATATTCTTTAATATCAATATCAGCATACTGTAAAATCAATTCACGAAACGATACTCTCTTCCAATCTCCACTCATATCAATCATTTTATCTCCAACTTGAATCGTTAACGTTCCAAAAATTTTCTTGATAATAGTCTGTAACATATCTTGAATTAATTTCATATTATCTTCATAGTTATAATAAGCTTGATAAGCTTCAATCATCGTAAAGTCTTGTAAATGAGAAGCATCCATTCCTTCATTACGAAAACATCTTGCAATCTCATATACCTTTGTCATTCCACCAACAATAGAACGCTTCATATAAGTCTCTGGTGCAATTCGTAAATAAACATCCAAATCAAGGGCATTGTGATGCGCCACAAAAGGACGAGCTACCGCACCACTTGCTTTGTTGTTTAATATAGGTGTTTCAATCTCATAATAACCAAGTTGATCAAGATAATGTCTTAATTCTCGAATAAACTCTATTCTTACCTTAAAACGATTTCTAGTCTCTTCATTCATAATCAAATCAACATAACGATTTCGATAACAAAGTTCCGCATCTTGTAATCCATGGAACTTCTCAGGTAAAGGTTTTAATCCTTTTCCTAAAAAGGTTAAACTCTTAGCTCTTAATGTTTTCTCCCCTGTTTGAGTTGTAAACATTTCCCCTTCTACTCCTATAAAATCGCCTAAATCAACACTACTTTTAAAGAATTGATAAGCATCTTCTCCTAATGTATCAATTTTTAAAGAGATTTGTAAACTACCATCAAAATCCCGAAGTTTCAAGAAACTCATCTTTCCCATTTTTCTTAAGAAAACAACTCTTCCTGCTACCTTAACATCATCTGTCCCATCTTCTAATTCTTTTGCTTGATACAACTCATGAGTAACTTCAAAACGTTCTGGATAAGGATTCGTAACTTCCCTTATTTTTTCTACTTTTTCTCTTCTTACAATTTCTTGTTCTGTTAACTCTCGCATATAACATTCTCCTTTTCTTCCACTTTAATTGGTTCTACACATACAACATCGGTATGCACTAATTTATCATGAAGCCCTTGTCTTTCTTTGGTAAACGCAACAAGGATAAAACTAATAAAGATAATAAGCATTTGAATAAACTCTAAAATAGTAGTACTTGATAAATAAATATCTTTACTAGCAAAAATAACAATAAAAACGGATACAATATTGATAAAAATACTATGATTAATCATAGAACGAAACAACATATCATTCATGGTAAGTTCGCCATCTATTTTCTTAACCTTTATTTTTAATACTTGTTTTCCTACTGTTTGTCCATTATGATAACACGGATAAATAACATAGTAGATAAGTGATAATATAATCGTAACAATAGTAATTAATACCGTTTCCTTCGCAATATCATACGTAATATCAATGGTCTTATTTACATAATTTTCAGCCGATATTTTTTGTTCTACATAATTTTCCATAATTGTAGATTGCTCTTCATATAATTTTTCAGCATTATTACTAAGTGGAATAAATCCCGTTATAATACTAGATAGCAATCCAATAATAATAGCATCCAATACATAAGCTCCTAATCTTTGACTAAACATAGCTTTCTTTTCTTTTTTTCTTCTCATTCGAATTCCCTCCTAAATTCTTTTAATACTTGTAGTATATCACAAAGTTTCTTTGTTTGATAGACCTTCTTTTTGATTTCATTACCACCTTTTACTCCTTTTAAATACCAACCAACATGACTTCTTATCTCTAAAACAGCTCTTTTTTCATCTTTTAAATCTGAAAGCAATAATAGATGTTTGATACACATATCAATTTTATCAATTGGAGTAACCTCTTTAAATTCTTTCTTTCCATCTAAATAATCCACCGTATCTCGAATCAACCAAGGATTTCCAAGTGCAGCCCTTCCAATCATAATCGCATCACATCCTGTTACTTCTAACATTTCTTTGGCTTTTTCTTTGCTTGTAATATCACCATTTCCAATAACTGGTATTTTAACACTATTTTTGACATCACGAATAATACTCCAATCTGCTTTTCCACTATAGCCATCACTTCTTGTTCTAGCATGAACACAAATAGCGCTCGCTCCATTTGCTTCACAGATTTTAGCAACCTCTACTGCATTAATCGAATTATGATCCCAACCACTTCGTATTTTAACCGTTACCGGAATCTTTACTGCTTCTACTACAGCCTTTACGATCTGCCCTATTTTTTTCGGATCTTTTAAAAGTGCACTCCCTGCTTGCGCACGCAAAGCAACTTTAGGAACGGGACAACCCATGTTAATGTCAATAATATCAGGTTTCATATTTTTTTCAATGTATTTGGCAGCCGTCACAAAGCTTTCAACATCACTTCCAAATATTTGCTGCGTTAAAGGACGTTCCATATCTTCCATATAAAGCATATCAATTGTTTTTTTATTATCATAACAAATCGCTTTATCACTTACCATCTCTGCATAGATTAAACCACAACCCATCTCTTTGATAATTTTACGATAAGCACTATTACAAATACCAGCCATGGGTGCTAAAACAACTTGATTTGCTATTTCTACATTCCCAATTTTAAATTTCATAGTATCACATCACTTCGGCTATATTATACAAAAAAAAAGAAGTTTAGACAAG
>CANQYK010000069.1 GCA_947628065.1 uncultured Bacilli bacterium
CCATTATTTTATCTGTTTCCACTTTATCACACAAATCATATTTGGTCATAATTAAAATACGTGGTTTTGTTTTTATTGTTTCCTCAATATCCATAATTTTTGAAGAAAGTGGTGCCCTTGCATCCACAACTTCCAAAACAATGTCAATAAGACTAAGTTTTTCCTTTATTTCTCTTTTGGTTTTGGCCATATGACCGGGATACCAGTTGATATTTGTCGGATTTTGTCGATTGTCCATTTAAATCACTTCCTTTTTATTTTATTTTTACTATAATCTATTGCATAATTTAAAATTGTATCTACATTTTGTATATAATCCTCTTTTTTTGTTTCAATTAAAATATCAGGTTTAAATATATATGGCAAAAGCACTTCATCCGTTGCTTCTTCCTGAAATTCTTCTTTCGAAGAAGCACTCCATCCTAAAAATGGATGAAAATAACATTCTGATACTGAAAAATAACGTCCATCTATGTTAATCCAATTACTATTACCATAACAGTTTATTGGCGTACCTATTTCTTCACCAATCGTAGTTGCTCCTAATTTAATTAAATCTCTTAACGCATATCTTCCACCAGAGAAAACTCTATAATCAGTTAAACATATTAGTTTTTTATCTTTATGTTCTTCAACAAAGTCCATTAATATTTTATTTAAAGTAGAGTTACCACCTGTATTGCCTCTAATATCAATAATAATTGTATCTATATCAGATAAATCCTCTTGTTTTAAGTTAACAATAGCATCCTCTATTTTTTCTTTAAATCTTTCTTGAACAGAACTATGATTATAAATTAGACAATTATCGATAATTTTGTATGTTGCATTATCCCCATAGCGATACTTATTGTAATCGAACAATTCCTCCTCAGAATAGTTTTCACTTTTATTGAATTTTTTTATTATTTTTTGACCATCAACTTTTTCTATTTCAAAAATTAATTCATCCGTATTTCTAAAATGTGGAAGACCAAATAATATATATCTATTAAATAATGATTTTTCTAATTCGTATCTTCTTTTTCCAATAGTACCATAAGTAATAACTTCTTCTAACTCACTGATTATTATATTTATACTTATACCATTGATAGATAACAATCTACTATTTCTTAAATTATCTGGATAATTAATTAATATTTCATTATCAAACATCCTAAAATTCATAGGAATTAAAGATACTGCATCATATTTGGTATGTGCGTCTGTTTCCCCACTCAATCTTTTTATAATATAATCCATGAAATATTTAAAATTGTATTCATTATCGACATCCATAGAATCAATTAAATTATTATACAATTGTTCTAATTGATATTCACTTATTTCATGCCATGGATTAACGTGCGTATTTTTATAGTGTTCAACAAATTTATCATATATATTTTTATATTTTATATCTATCACAATTTCACTCTCCCTAAATTACTTATACAAATTATTTAAAACATTAGTTAGGTAATCATCATAACTTTCATCTGTATCAGAAAAACTAATTCTTACTAATTTGCCATTCACTTTAAATATATAAGGATTCTTTACTTTCATAATAAAATCTAATATTCTTTCATTACTTGATTTTCTTCTATCTATTTTTATAGAACTTATTTCATCTACATCATCTAATGATACATCTTCTAATTTCATATTTTTACATCTATTAAGTTTTTCCTCTAATTCTTTTAAATTATATTTATCCATTAAATTATTAGTTTGTACATAATTATAACACTAATATAATTATTATAATTTATTAATAATAAGATTTCTAATATTTTCTATATATTTACCCTCTTTTTTTATTATTTTTTCTTCAAAAATATAAAAAGGAATTAAATGTCTTTATTTACAAGGATTTGTGAGTAGTTTCCCATAAATCAGTATATATCAATTGATACTCGTTTTTTGGAAATTTTTTTCTTCATTTGACATTTTAATCACTACCTTTTTCATTTAATAATTTAATTTCTTCTGCATTATTAAGAATATTCAATTGATATTTACATATATCACTTAATATTTCAAATCTTTCTTCTTTTGATTTTCCTTCTTTAATTAGCTCAGCATTATGTGATTCTAAATTAGATAAAACAGTTAATTCAATTATGGAAGCATAATCTCTTACATTTGAACTTTTTGCTAACTTTGGATTTAATTCTCTCCATTTTTTAGCAGTAGTATGAAATAATATTACATTAAGAATATCTGCTTCTTCAGCATATTTTAACCATTCCCTATTTTTATAAAAATCATTATCAGGTAAAATATAATTTTTAATTGCATCCGTATGAATTAAATAATTATTCTTAGTAAGTATTCTTTTTACATCCCATTCTCTATTTTTGTTTTCTAATTCTTTTAATCTTTCAAATTCTTTTATTAAATATAATTTAAATACTGGACTTATGGCAGATGCAAATTCAAATGCTATATCTTTATGTGCATACGTTCCACCATATTTTCCACGTTTTGAATATATGCCAATAGCATTGGTTTTTTCACACCATTCAGTAACACTTAAAGTAAACGTATGAAGCCCGGCACTTTTTCTAAACCCGTCGAATTCGACGGAATTAAATTTGGGATTATAAATAGATTCCCATGTGCCTAAGAATTCTAATGTAATTCTATTTCTTAACCAGTTTCTAATAACATCATCAGCCTTAGACTTTCCTTCTTTAAATTTACCAAAATCAGAAATGCAAATATAATCATTATCATCTATATTTGTAACATTTATTTTGATATTTTGAACTTCTATTATTTTGTTAGGCATATTTCCACCTTCTTTCATTAATATATTTCTTTTTAGAAACTTTTTTTATAAATCTTTCATCATTTAAAGCAAAACCTTTTATCATATATTCTTTGAGTATTTTCGTTGCCCATATTCTAAACTCTGTTGCTTTTTTCGAATTAACACGATAACCAACTGCAATTATAGCATCAAGATTATATATTTTAACTTCATTCGTTTGTGTTTTGTCTTTCATTGCACCATGTTGGGTGGTATTTTCCATTTTGGAAACAACCATATTTTCCTTTAATTCTTCTTCATCAAAAATGTTTCTTAAATGTTTTGAAATTGCTGGTACTCCAACATCAAATACTTTAGCCATTCCTTTTTGTGTAAGCCATAGAGTTTCATCTTTATAAATTGCATCAACAACTATATTACCATCTTTATTTTTATATATTAATAAATTATTTTGTTCTTCTATTTTACTCATTCTTTCATCTCCAATCTGTAAATTTTCTTAAATTATTTAAGTTGTTCTTGTTCTTTCTTTTCTAATTTTTTCTTTTCTCTTTCCAGTTCTTTTAAACTTTTTTTTGGTGTTGGCATATCTTCCGGCATCATTCCTCCAATATCTTGAATAGCTTTTCGTACCTTTTTACCAACTTCATAGTGAACATCCTTAGCATTATTTTCACCTTGTACATTATCTTTAATAAGTCTTTGTTTGGTTTGATTGATTCTAAATAGATTAGCAACTAATTCATCCTCATTCATATTATCTAATATATCTTCTCTATAACGTAACTTTTTCCTTTTAAAAATATCATCAGCAGTTTCGCCATTATAAAGTCCTCTATATCCTGCATTATGAAATTCTGCCATATTTTTAACACCAGCTGATGATGCAACTTTTTGAAGTGTATAATTCCCTTGTTTCGTTAATTTTCTTTGATAAAATCTTTTTTCATCCTCTGATAGTGAATCATATTCTTGTTCTGTAATTTCTTGTCTTCTTGTTTGAATAGCAAAATAAGTTTGCCCTAAAGCGACAATTTCTTTGCTTGGATCGGCATTTTGTACTATTAAATAACATATATATCTAGACAATTTATAATCTTTAATAATTTCTTCTTTTCCTTTCCCAGTTTTTATTGGCTTGTTGACTTCAACAACCCAATCTTCTTTATCTAAAATACTATTTTTTGCTGATAGGATTGCCTTATCTATTACTTTTTTAAAATTTCTCCAATCTTTATATTCTAATGCTTTTTGTAATTCACGCGCATACCAATATTCATTTCCTTCTTCATCAAAATGTTTTATACTTTCAAAAGTAGTATCTGTATATTGATTATTTGTGCCTTTATTGCCTATTTTATTTATTTTTTTCTTTTCCATAAAATCACATTCTTTCTTTTTTTATCAGAGATGAACCCAAATCTTGTCCAATTATCATTATTTAAAATGAAGTCTATTAAATCAATCAGTCCTTTCATTTAAGACATATATAGTCACAAAAATAATTATTTTTTAGACTATTCTTACTTATATTATAATCGATTAATAATAATTTTTTTTAATATTTTTCATTTAAATAACTTTCTTTTTTATTTCATTTTCAATGATCCAGTTGATATCTTCTATTGACTTATCCATGTTAAATATACCATTTCCTACTGGATAATAAACAGGATACACATTATATATATTTTCCTTAATTTTTATTTTATGACATATTTTTCTATTTTGAGATACCGAAATTTTTTTATTTAATATAATCGAACTAACTTGATTTCCAAAAGCAATAATCACTTTTGGTCTTATTATATTAATTTCTTTTAATAATAAAGAAAGATATTTTTTTAATACATCATCTGATAAAGGTCTTGCATCTATTTGTGTACATTTTCCTAGATTGGTAATAAATACTTTATTATTTTCGATTTCTTTATAAACAGAATCACAAAATTCATAATTCCAATCTTTTGGTTTCTTTTCTTGAATTTTGTTAAATACATCCTCATTTAATAAATGAACTTGATAAAAGAGCTTCCATATATTTTTCGTTCCCAACCAAGGAGATTTTCTTCCTTTCCATGCTTTGTTACTAGCAATATTTTTACCAGTTGGATTCATGAATACAAAACAAATATCAGGATTTTCTTCACATCCACCACTATATATAGAATCTAATTCTTTTGCACCATATTTCATTTGCATTTTATCATATTCTTTTTTTAAATCTTCTATTTTCAAAAAATTCACCCTCAATTCTATTAATTTTTTTTCACATATTTCTATAAAATTTAATCAAAAACAATATTTTCCAATTTTTTAAGAACTGGTATTTTCTCTTCTTTTAGTATTATTGATCCATCCTTCTTTTGGATTCTTGTAATGATATCATCAATTAAAAACCACTTTATGCAAGATACTTCTTCTTTTTGAAGCTTAAACTCTGTTTCTTCTTTCTTACACATCACATAATATATTCTTGTGAAAGTATCCTTATCTTCTAGTATTTTTAAATCATTGAAAGAAAACTTAACTCCAAGTTCTTCTTTTAATTCTCTTATAGCAGCTTCCTCTCTTGTCTCACCACTTTTAACACCACCTGCACAAGGTGCCCATTTGTTTGGATAATATTTTTTTTGAGGGCTTCTTTTTTGAAGTAGAATTTCTCTTTTCGAATTAACAAGAAATATTACAACTTCAAAGTGTGGTAATTGTAGATTTTGGACTTTCTTTCGCTCCATTACTTGCCCTGTATAATTTCCATTTTTATCGAAAACATCAACATATTCTATGTTCTTTTTTTGTAAATAAAAGTCTATTTTTTCTTTCTCATTTTCAAGTCTTTTGGTAACAATCAAGCGTTTTACTTCTTCTAATTTTTTCCCAATTTCATTATTTTGATATCCTAATTTTATCAAATCATATCCATTATAGGAAATAGATTCTATCAGATTTCTTATTTCTATATATTTTTCTTTTTGTTGTTCTAACTCTTTTAATCGATCAATATACTTTGGATTTTGACTTAAAATATCTGCTTTCTTTAGGGCAAATAACAATTCAATTTTATCCTTTGGAAAATTTTGATAAAAATCATATATTTTACCATCTTTCATGCTTAATGTTTTATCATGATTTAAAATTAACAAGGAAACAATTTTCTTTGTTTTCTTGTCTATTTTGTATTCTTTCGCAAATGATAGGAAAATATCATTGCTTACTTTTTCATGTTGATAAAAATGACCTACTTTCTTATCATCTTGATAAAACATTTTTAGTTTTCCAATATCATGAAACAACGCAGCAAGTCTTAAAGGAAAATTCTCTTCTGTATGTTTTACAACTTTTACGATGTGTTGATAGACATCATATATGTGATAATCATTGTGTTGATGAAATTGATCACACTCTCTTAACTCTTTTATGATTTCAAAAAATATTTCTTTGTATTCCATCAAATAAAATTCAATATTTGAAGATACTAGTATTTCTTTTAACTCTTTATAAATTCTTTCTTTTTTTACTGTTTTTAATAAGCTTCTTTTTTCTAGTAATTGTTTTTTTGTATTATCATCTATTGTTAATTGATAGTTACTAGCAAATCTTATGGCTCTTAATATTCTAAGCGGATCAACAATAAGAGAAGACCCATCCTCTTTTACAAGAGAAAGAATCTTTTTTTTGCTATCCTTTTTACCATCAAAAGGATCAATTAAAGTTCCATTCCTATCTACTGCCATCGCATTGATCGTAAAATCACGTTCTTTTAAATCTTCATAAATATCTTCTTTTTTTAGCATTGAAAATTCTAATGTTATTCCTTCTTTTCTTAAAATAGCTGCTTTTCTATGTTCATTTTCTTTCATAATAACAAGTTTTGGGAAAAGTTTTAAAAGAAGAGAAAATGGAATATTGGTACAAAGATCATAATCCTTTGCTTCTTGCTTCATAAAAAAATCTCTTATTGCTCCTCCAACAAGATAATAACAATATCCTTCTTTTGTTATCTGATGCATTACTTCTTCTATCTCTTTTGGAAGAGGTAAAAATGGTTTCATAAAACTTCCTCCTGTTCTTGTTTATAATCCAACTATAACATATAAAATTAGCTTCATCAATCATCTTTTCAAAAAAAGGGGCTGTCGAAAAAGTTAAGTGATTAATTTTTTTCGATAGTCTTTTTTTTTGAAATAAAATAAAATTTAAAA
>CANQYK010000070.1 GCA_947628065.1 uncultured Bacilli bacterium
TAAATACCCTTACTTGGGGAATGCGAAAAGATGAGAAAGACTACACGGAAGCACTTGTTTCTATTCTTCATCATGCCCTTAAAAAAGAATTAAAAGACTATCAACCAAACTATAAAGATATTGTAGATGCTGTTATTGAGTTAATCATTGATAATGAACTCGCAACCCGTCTTAAAGGTGTTAGTGTATATTTAAGAGGAGATAATACGTTAAAGTTTTTAAAAAAGCAAATGTATCCTTATTTTTTGATGTATTTAGGCGCGAAAAAAGAAGAAATGTTAAACTATATGATGCGTGATTCGCTTGCTTTTGATATTGATAAATATACTTATGAGAGGAATCTTGTGAATGTAGATTTAAAAATGTTTATTGACTTTTGTGTAAAACATCAAAAATACATTATTAAAATTGAAGAACTAGAAATCATTTAGGAGGTTTGGGATGCAGGACAAAATGGAAGTATTGTTAAAGAAAATGGGGATTGATACATCTTACTTTTCTTTTTTTGAACAAGCAAAATTAGAAAAAATAGTTATTAATAGTAGAAATGGTTCTTGGCTAGTTATATTAGAAGTACCATCTTTTTTACCTCTTCCTTTGTTGATAGAACTGGAAGAGAAGAAGAAAAATCTTGCTAGTGATGTTACCTTTTCTTATAAAATAAAAGAAGAAGATAAAAGTATTCTTCCCAGTTATTTTTCTTATGCCTTAGAACAATTAAAAGAAAAAGGAAAAATAAATATTGTAGAGCCTTATCAAGAAGCTTTGGTATTCGAACAAGATTTATTAAAATTAATGGCTAACAATGAAAAAGAAAAAGAACGATTGGATGAAATCAGTAATGATATTAATCAGTTTTATCAGTCATTAGGGTATCAAGAATATATTCCTGTTATTTTAAAAGAAAATAGTAATGTTTTAGCAGAAATTAAAGAAGAGTTATTACAAGTAAAAGTACCAGAGAAAATCGTACTACCAGAAGAAAAAAAAGAAGAAAGAAAGCCCGCATTTCGACCAAGACGATCAAAAGGACGGGATGAAGAATGTGTCATTGGTAGAGTGATCAAAGAAGAACCAATGAAAATGAGTATGATTATGGCAGAAGATGATAATGTTATTTTGGATGGTACTATTTTTGGAGCCGATTATTTTGAATCAACCAAAAGTGATTATAAAATCATAACACTTAAAATAACCGATGAAACAGATAGTATTTTATGTAAGATATTTACCAAAGACAAAGAAGAATATGCAAGACTTTGTAAAGAATTAAAACAAGGAAAAACATATCGTTTTAAAGGTTCTATCAAAGATGATAGTTTTGCGAAAGAACTGGTCATGAGTGCAAGAGATATTATGCCAATTCAAAAAGAAAAACAAGAACGTGTTGATACGAGTGAGAAAAAAAGAGTAGAGCTTCATACCCATACCAAAATGAGTCAAATGGATGGTGTAGCAGATGAAATTGCTTTGGTATCTCAAGCTATAAAATGGGGGCATAAAGGAATTGCGATTACTGATCATAATGGTGTTCAAGCTTTTCCCCATGTTTATAATCTTGTAAGAGATCATAACAAAGGCTTAAAAGAAGGAGAAGAACCTTTTAAAGCGATTTATGGTTGTGAACTTACGATGGTAGATGATGAAGTTGATATTGTAATTCGTCCTAACAATAAGAAATTATTAGAAGAGACCTATGTTGTATTTGACTTTGAAACAACAGGATTTAATGCAGGTGGAGCAGACTCTATCATTGAAATTGGTGCCGTAAAAATGAAAGATGGCGTTATCTTAGAACGATATGATGAATTGATCAATCCAGGACGTCCGCTTCCTCAAAAAATTGTGGATGTTACTAGTATTACTGACCAAATGTTAGAAGGAAAAGACAATGAGGAAAATGCAGTAAAGCGATTTATTGAATGGTTTAAAGATTTACCAATGGTTGCTCACAATGCTAAGTTTGATGTATCGTTTTTGGAAATGGCCTATCAAAAGTATCATTTGGGAGAATTTAAAAATCCTGTTATTGATACCTTAGAATTATCAAGAACACTCGATAATAATTATGCAAGACATGGACTTTCTGCTCTTGTAAAACGTTATAATGTTCCATGGGATGAGACTAGTCACCATCGTGGTGATTATGATGCCGAAGGAACGGCTTTGGTTCTTTATAAAATGTTAGAAAAATTAGACAATCGTAATATTGAGACCATGGAAGAATTAAGCCAGTTGGTTTCAACCGATGAGATGTATAAATATGGAAATACGCATCATATTAATCTTTTGGCCCTTAATAAAAAAGGGTTAAAGAACTTGTTTAAAATTGTATCTTTTGCGAATACAACTTATCTTTATAAAACACCAAGAATTCCAAGAAGTGTTGTAAACAAATATCGAGAGGGGCTTCTTATTGGTAGTGGTTGTTATGAGAGTGAAGTATTTTTACAAGCCAAAAGCAAAAGTGAAGAAGAATTATCCAATATTATTCGTTTTTATGATTATGTTGAGGTACAACCACCTGAGTGTTATAACCATATGATACAGTCTGGTGACTTTGGAAATGAAATAGAGTTAGTCTCTCACATTGAAAAAATTATTCGAACAACAATCGATGCTGGGAAACTAATTGTCGCAACAGGGGATGTACATCATATTGCAAGAGAAGATAAAATATATCGGGAAATCATTGTCAATCAAAAAGTACCTGGAGGAGGACGCCATCCACTTGCTCGAAAAGGAATCAAAGAAATACCATCCAATCATTTCCGGACAACGGATGAAATGCTTTCTGATTTTTCTTTTTTGGACGATGCTACAAGAGAGTTGTTGGTTATTGAAAATCCCAATAAAATTCTTTCGATGACAGAAGAGATTGAAGTCATTATTGAAACTGGTGGAATCCCATTTTCACCCAAAATAGAAAATAGTATTGAAACCGTAACCGATTTAGTTTTTACTAAGGCATCTAGTTGGTATGGAGATCCACTTCCATATAATATTGAAGAGCGAATTAGTAAGGAACTTTATGGAGATGGTATTTTTGAAGCCATTCAAATAGAAGTAGAAAAGGAACAAGTAGAAGAGAGTAAAAAAACAGAAGAAATCTACCGTCGTCTTCATGAAACACTTTTACAAGGGTTTGATGCCGTAAAAGAAAAAATAAGAGAAGGACAAAGAATTAAGAATAAAGACATAACCGAAGAAGAAATTGAAAAAATACTACCGAAAAAATTAGGTGGTGTCATTGGTGGAGGTTTTGATGTTATTTACTTAATTGCTCAAAAATTAGTGAAACACTCGAATGATGATGGTTATATTGTTGGATCCCGTGGTTCTGTTGGGTCTAGTTTTGTTGCGACCATGATGGGAATTACAGAGGTTAATCCACTTCCTGCCCATTATTTGTGCCGAAATGAAGCTTGTAAGTATTCCGAGTTTGAAGATGAGAATGGAAATGCTTATGGAAAAGAATATTCTTCTGGTTATGATTTACCAGATAAAGTGTGTCCAAAATGTGGAGAAAAATTATACAAAGAAGGACAAGATATGCCTTTCGCGACATTCCTTGGATTTAATGCAGATAAGGTACCTGATATTGATCTTAATTTCTCAGGTGAATATCAGTGGAAAGCACATGAATATACCAAAGTATTGTTTGGTGTTGATAATGTTTATCGTGCAGGAACCATTGGTACGGTTGCTGAGAAAACAGCTTATGGTTTTGTAAAAGGATATTTAGAAGAACATCAAATTGAAGGAAAAAGGAGTGTTGAGATTGAACGTCTTGCGATTGGTTGTACTGGAGTAAAGAGGACAACAGGACAACATCCTGGTGGAATTGTTGTTATTCCGGGTTATATGGATGTCTTTGATTTTACACCATTTCAATATCCAGCCGATGAAGTAACCTCGCTTTGGAGGACTACCCACTTTGATTATCATGCCATTGACCAAGACGTTTTAAAACTTGATATTCTAGGTCACGATGATCCGACAGTTCTTCGAATGTTACAAGATTTATCTGGAATTGATATTACAACACTTCCTATGGATGATAAAAAGATCTATTCTATTTTATCAAGTCCCAAAGAATTAGGAGTAACAGAAGAAGAGATTTTGTGTCCTACTGGAACGTTAGGTCTTCCAGAACTTGGTACAAATTTTGTTATTCAAATGTTAGTAGAGACCAAACCAAATAGTTTTGGAGAGTTGGTTAAAATATCAGGATTATCGCATGGTACTGATGTTTGGGCAGGAAATGCTAGTGAATTGATTCGAAATAATGTGGTTCCTTTTAAAGAGGTTATCGGGTGTCGTGATGATATTATGGTAAACCTTATGAACTGGGGATTAGAGCCTATCAAAGCTTTTAAAATTATGGAGTTTGTAAGAAAAGG
The DNA here is from genome assembly GCA_947628065.1 of uncultured Bacilli bacterium. Taxonomy (GTDB): domain Bacteria; phylum Bacillota_I; class Bacilli_A; order RF39; family UBA660; genus Onthousia. Next base: position 4,404 of record CANQYK010000070.1, read on the forward strand.
GAAGGCAAGTAAAGATCCAGAAACTTGGAAAGGGTATGCGGATCTTATGAAAAAATCAAACATTCCAGATTGGTATATTGATTCTTGCTTTAAAATTAAGTACATGTTTCCCAAAGCCCATGCTTGTGCTTATGTTATGAGTGCCATTCGGATTGCTTGGTTTAAAGTATATAAACCACTGTTCTATTATGCAGCTTATTTTTCCATTCGTGAGAGTGATTTTGATATTGAAACGATGATAAAAGGATACAATTCGATTAAAGTAAGATATGAAGATTTATTATCCAAAGGATTTGAAGCTACTAATAAAGAGGTTAGTATTACAGGAAGTTTGCACGTTGCGTTAGAAGCAACTGCCCGTGGTATTAAGTTTGCTCCTATTTCTCTTGAGAAGAGTGATGCTTCTAGGTTTTTGATTGATGAAGAACATGAGAATACTCTAATACCTCCATTTTCAACAATTGATGGACTTGGTAGTGCAGTTGCAACTGCAATTGTAGAGGAAAGAGAAAAACAACCATTCCTAAGCAAAGAAGATCTACAAAAAAGGGGAAGAGTATCCAAAACACTTGTGGATAAGATGGATGCGATGGGAATTCTTAATTTACCAGAATCCAATCAGTTAAGTTTATTTTAAGTTATATTAAAGATGGTGATGATGATGTATCCTAGAAAAGATTATTTAGATATTTTAATTAAATATAAAGACATAAAATTAATTAAAGTAATTACAGGTGTAAAAAGATGTGGAAAAAGCACTCTTCTTTTACAATTTAAAGATTATTTATTGAAAAATAAAATAAAAGAAGAGAATATAATTTATATGAATTTTGAAAGTTCCTTATGGTATGATATTTCTGATTATCGAAAACTTTGTGATTATATTAAAGAAAAATATCATTCTCAAAAATTGTATATTTTATTGGATGAGATTCAAAATATAAAGCAATGGGAAAAAGCAGTGAATTCTTTTCTTGTTGATATTGATTGTGATATTTATATTACTTTAAGTAATGCATATTTGTTATCAAGTGAGTTAACGACACTTTTAGCAGGTCGTGTTCTTACTTTAAAATTATATCCTTTTTCTTTTAAAGAATATAATGAGATTAATAAAACAAAGGATAAAGAAGAAAATTTTAAGAATTATTTGCAATATGGTGGTATGCCACTAACGTTAAGTTTACAAGAAAAAGATGTTATTATGAATTATTTAATGGACATTAAAGATGTTGTTTTAAAAAATGATGTAATGACGCGAAATAATATGAAAGATATTGCACTATTGGATAATCTATTTCATTATTTATCCTCTGTAATTGGGAACTTGACTTCTATATCTAAGATTGTAGAATTTTTAAATAAAGAAGGAAATAAAACACACAATGAGACAATTGATAATTATTTAAAAATGTTAGAGAATGCCTATATTATTTATCGTGTTCCAAGATTTTCATTGGATGAAAAGGTATTGTTAAACAAGCAAGGAAAATATTATTTTGTGGATAATGGAATAAGAAATGTCATCAATGGTTTTCATCAATATGATAGTGGAGCATCTTTTGAAAATATTGTATATATGGAATTATTACGACGTGGATATCAAGTATATGTTGGAAAATATAAGGAAATTGAAATTGATTTTATTGCTACGAAGCCAGATGAAGATACAAGATATTATCAAGTTTGTCGAAATATTAGTGATGATAAAGTTTTAGAAAGAGAAAAAAGATCTCTTCTTTCTGTTCATGATAATTATCCGAAAACAATCATTACTTTCGATAAAGTAATAGAAGGAAATATAGATGGAATAAAGATTATAAATATTATTGATTTCTTATTATCTTAATGGATGAAATCGTGTAAAATAATAAAAACTTCTCTTTTCCTTGCTAGAAAAAATTTTTGAAATATGATATACTGAACTAGATTTGTAAGAAGTAGTAAACGACACATGTGGAGTTTTATAGCTCGTAAATCTGATTACGGTACTATGAAACTTTTTATGTGTTTTTTTCTTGCAATTTAGAAAGGAGTAGAAAATGCCAACATCAAAAAAAGAAGAACTTCTTTATGCTTTTCTTACGGTCTTGATTACAGTACCTTGTTTTGTTGTTTATTGTTTGAGTATTGAAAATGGTGGGATTTTAAAAATAGATCCAATGTTTGCTTTAAAACTTATCCCCATTGAATTTACCCTTGCTTATCTAACAGAAATTTTTATTGGAAGTAAGTTAGCAACAAAAATTGCTTTTCATGCTGTCTCACCCAAAGAGTATCAACCAAAAATAATAGAAATAGCAATTATTTGTTCCACTGTATGTGTAATGTGTCCATTGATGTCATTTTATGCGACCATTTTATACAAAGGAATCTTTCCAGCCTTTGTTTTTCATCAAAAAGGTTTAACGATAGGGACTTTTCTTATCCAACTGATTCCTAATTTTTTACAAACGGTTGTTTTGAATTTTCCATTCGCATTATTTGGACAATTATTTTTAATACAACCTTTGGTAAGATGCATTTTTAAAAAGGTTATAAAAAAAGAAAGTAGGTAAG
>CANQYK010000071.1 GCA_947628065.1 uncultured Bacilli bacterium
GGAGCGGATGAAGGGAATCGAACCCTCGTAGTCAGCTTGGAAGGCTGAGGTTCTACCATTAAACTACATCCGCATATGAGTCCTTAATTAATAAGGACATTATCTATTATACTAGAAAATTATAATTTGTCAATACAAATTAAGAAAAAATATTAAAATACGTTAATTTTAATTGACTTTCAGAATTCACAAAATTAAGGAATATTTTATTTATTAATTTACATCTTAAAATATACATGTTATACTTAAGCTATGATAGGGAGTGGTTAGTTGTGTTTGATAGAATCGTTTATATTGGAGATCAAAATGCGAAAATTAAATTAAAAGATAGAGAACATCTTGCTTTAAACTTAATGAACCTACATTTGGTGTTTGAAGATAAAGATAAGACGATTTTAGGAGAAGTAGATGACTTAGATGATGATCTTGTTACAGCTCGTTTTCTAGGTGAGATTAGTAATGGACATCTTGTTGGTGGTGTTCTTCGAAAACCAAGTCTTGATGCTTCGGTTCGTGTTATTGAACAAAATGAAATACCAATGATTGTAGGAGAAGATAAAGAAGGAAATATGCTTTTAGGCGTTAGTCCTTTCTATAACAATCATCCTGTTTACTTGGATGTTAATAATTTCTTCAGTAATCATTTTGCTATTTTTGGTAATAGTGGTAGTGGTAAGTCTTGTGGTATTTCAAGAGTAATTCAAAATATGTTTTTGGATAAACGTTTGTTTCCATATAAATCCAATATGATTTTGTTTGATGCCTCTGGTGAATATTACAATGCCTTTAAAGAATTAAATCAAATGGATCCTAATTACAATTATAAATTTTATACAACCAATGAAGCAGATGGGAAAGGAGAAGCCCTACGATTGCCTATTTTCTTATTGAATGAAGATGATATCGCACTTCTTTTACAAGCAACAGAACATTCACAATTACCGATTATTGAAAGAATGGTAAAATTAACGCGTGTTTTTGCCCAAAGCGATGATGCCAATGCGCATAAAAATCATTTGATTGCCAAAGCCATTATGACAATTTTATATAGTAATGAAACATCTCCACATAAAAGAAATGAAGTATTTTCCATTCTTGCTAGTTGTTCTACCAAAGAATTTAATTTGGAAGCACCAGTACAAGGAATTGGTTATGTTAGAAAATTTCGAGATTGTTTCTTAATTGATTCCCATGGTCAATTTTCAGAAAGTGTTTTGTTAACCGAATATGTATCTTCTTTTGTTCATGATGAATTAGATGATTATGAACCAGACAAAAACTGTTATTATACCTTAGAGGATATGGAAAAAGCACTAAACTTTACTTTAATTAGTGAAGGATGGTTAAGAAATGAACAAACCTATGGAGATTCCGTAACGTTAAGAGTAAGACTTCATTCTTTAATTGCATCAAGTCGTGGAAAATACTTTAGTAGTCCAACAGGACAATATATTACCCTTGAAAATTATTTATCAGATTTAATCATTTCCAATGGTAAGAAATATCAAATTGTAAATATTAACTTAGATGATGTAGATGATGATTTTGCCAAAGTTATTACCAAAGTTTATTCCAGGTTGTTATTTGAATTTACAAAAGCTCTAAAAGATCGAGCAAGTATTCCTTTCCATATTCTAATTGAAGAAGCGCATCGCTATATTCAAAACGATCGTGATCGTTATTTAATTGGTTATAATATCTTTGACCGAATTGCCAAAGAAGGAAGAAAATATGGTCTTATTTTAGGTCTTATTTCGCAACGACCAGTAGAACTTTCCGATACTGTTATTTCCCAGTGTTCGAATTTCTTAATTTTTAAGATGAGCCATCCAGTTGATGTTGATTATATTAAAAAGATGGTACCAAACATTTCCGATGAAATTGTAGAAAAACAAAAATCCCTTCAATCTGGTACTTGTCTTGCCTTTGGTACAGCTTTTCGAATTCCTTTGATTGTAAGATTAGAGATGCCAAATCCAATGCCACTTAGTGGTAACTGTGATGTTGTAACCATTTGGAATGGAAATAAAGTTTCACCAAAAAGGGAGGAAATTCCTTCCCAACCAATACAACAATCTATTCCAACTGAAATAAGCGAAGCACCAAAGTCGCAAGAAGTAGTTACGAATACAACACCATCTAGTATTAATTCTACAACACTAACGCCTGTTACAAGTGAAATTGCCGAACTACCAAAAACAGAAGAAATACCAACTGCTAACTTAAATGCAGTACCAATATCACAAACTCCATCAGTAGGGGTAACACAACCATTACAACCAGGAGAGAATGTACCAGAACTTCCAAGTACTCCGCAAACAAACCAAGTAGTACCAAATACACCAATTCCAACACCACCAAATCCACTTCCTAATATGGAAACTACAAGTATTATTCCAGAAGTGAATACTATTTTACCACAAACGCCAACCATTGAAGAGATTGTCTAGTAAAAAGTATCTTGTAAAAGGTACTTTTTTTTTGTATAATGATAATAGAATAGGAGATGGGGCATTATGAATTTTGAAAAATTTATGAAAAACCAAGAAGTTCTAACAATGCTTCATGATGTCTTAGAACAAGATTCTACCAAAGAAAAAGTTTCTGTTTTTTCTCCAAATGGAGAAAAATATGGTTACAATCAATATTCTTTACTAATTGTAATGGATTCTATTATGAAATATGCCATTGTAATTGATGATCTTTCTTTGTTTGCTCCTTATTTAAAAGAGTTACAAAAAATTTGTAAAAGTTATGCAAATCATAAAGAACTTGTTCTTTGGTGCAATGAATTATTAGGTGAAATGATAAGAGTAAAATTAGGATTGTATGAGAAGAAATCCAAGGAAAGTAAAAGAGCTATTCTTAGTTTTTTATATGATCGTTATATTGTACATGGTTATCTTTTTCATAGTTTTCCTTCTACTTTTAAAAATAAAGTAGAAGAGACAGGAATTGATCCAAAAAATTATAAATATCCTGTAAATGAAATGAAACAGACTTACTATATTTTTAAAAATCATAAATATACAGACATTTTACCTGTTGATTTTAAGGAAAGTGCTCCTTATATTAGTATTACAGATTCTCCAGCAATGGCTTATTTTTATGCTTTTTCAAGCCCTATGTATTTTTGTAATTTGACAGCAACTGGTAAATATATGAGAGATGATCATCGATATGATCGAGAAGCATATTATCGAAAAGATGAGAAAGCTTGTTATCAAAATATGAAATTATTGTGTGAACATGTTCGAATGAGTGAAAAAGAAGAAAAAAGTGTATTAAGTGCTTTTTCTAAACAATGGAAATTATTAGATTCCAGTCATTCTTATCCTTGTATTGCTTTTATTGATCGAAGCGAAGTTGGGAAAAATAAATTAAATGATATTGATACGATTTTAAAAAGGAGTGAAGAAGAAGATCTTGTAATTGGTATTTCAAGAATTACCGATAGTAGATATTCAAATATTAAACGCTATACTCCTTTGTTGTCTCTTTCTTTTATAGTAAAGACAGTACCAAGTTATTTTGATATTAAAGAAAATAGAAAACAAGAGGAAAAAGTACAAATGGAGGTAGTTGTGACAGAAAAAGAACAAAAAGAAACAAAGAAAAAAGTGGAAAAGAAAAGAAGATTTGAGCTTAGTCCAGGGTATGCAAGTGTTATTAGTTTAATGGGATTGTTTTTTATTAGTTTAGGGCTTACTTTAATTATTATTTTCCGATATTATGGAATAGGAGGATTTTAGATGCGAATTGTATTTATGGGAACACCTTTTTTTGCAGTCCCAATACTAGATGGTTTAGTAGAACATTATAAGGTTGTAGGCGTTGTAACACAACCAGATAAAAAAGTAGGAAGAAAACAAATTCTTACCCCAACTCCAATAAAAAGGGAAAGTGCGCTTTATAATATTCCAGTCTTACAACCAGTAAATATAAAAGAAGAATATCAAGAGGTTTTAAAGTTAAAACCTGATTTAATTGTAACTTGTGCTTATGGACAGATACTTCCAAAAGAAATTTTAGAGTATCCAAAGTATAAATGTATTAATGTACATGCATCCCTTCTACCAAAGTTAAGGGGGGGAGCACCCATTCATCATGCGATTATCGATGGTTATCAAAAAACTGGTGTTACTATTATGTATATGGGGCGTGGTATGGATGATGGAGATATTATAACGCAAGATGAGACCATAATAGAAAAGGATGATACCTTAGAAACACTTCATGACCGTCTAAGTATCATGGGAAAAGAATTGCTTCTTAAAACACTTCCTGACTTTCTAAAAGGAAAGATACAACCAAAGAAACAAGAAGAAAAAGAAGTAACCTTTGGTTATAATATTAAGAAAGAAGAAGAAAAAATAGATTTTCATAAGAGCAAAGAAGAAGTAGACCGACTAATAAGAGGATTAAATCCGGAACCCGGTGCTTATACTACGATGAATGGAAAAAGAATGAAAATTTATGATGTAAGATTCGGGGATGGATATTATCCAGAAACAGAAGATGGTACCATTGTTGATTTTCATCATGATGGTTTTAGTGTTGTTTGCAATCAAGAAGAATTAATTATATTAGATCTTGCCATTGAAGGAAAAAAAAGATGCCTTGCGAAAGATTATTTGAATGGTGTGGATAAAGCCCAATTAAGAGGTGTAATCTTGAAATGAAAAAGGAAAAAAAGAAAAATGAAAAGATAGAATTTTTAAAAGAAGTATATAAAAATCCAAGAGGAAAAGCCATTCTTTTCTTTTCGTTTTATTTTGTCTTTTTCTTTGTTTTAATTCTTTTATTAAGAAATAATCAAACAAATAATAAACAAACTACAAATATAGATTCTTCTAATAAAATACAGACATCTTATGATCTTAAAAAATTAGAAGAAGGAAATTATCGTTTTACAAGAAAAGAGACAAGAGGAGATTTTATTACTACCTTTGTAGGAGATCACGATCAAGATAAAAGTAGAGTTATGATGACAAAAGGAAATGAGGTAAAAAATTTCTTTTTCTATCGCGATATGGTACTTGAGAAAACACCTTCTAACTATATTGTTGGAACCAATCCCTATTTATATCCTAATTTACAAGAATATAATACAATAGAAGAAATATTAGAACGGGCAACATTAAAATCAAAAACAACGTATGAACAAGGAGAAGATTGTTATCATTACGAAATAACCACAACAACCCTTACTCGTATTTTGAATGGGGAAGAAATTGATATTAGTGATCCTGTTAATATAATAGAGGTTTTTGTGGATAAAAAAGAAATAACGGGAATTACTTATTCTCTTAATAGTTATCATGCCTATCGTATGAATGAGATGGTACCAGTAACAATTGAAATAAAATATAGTGATTATGGAAAGGTAGAAAAATTAGAAGTACCAGAATAAAAGAATAGAATTTATTCTTTTTCTTTTACAAATTTATACTTTTCCTTTATAATAGTAACAGGAAAGAAATGGTGATATTATGTTTGAGAGTCTAGGAGATCGACTACAAAATGCAGTTCATAAAATGAAAGGCTATGGAAAAATAACAGAAGATAACATTAAAGATGTTATGCGTGAGATTCGTCTTGCTTTACTAGAAGCAGATGTTAACTATAAAGTTGTAAAAGAGTTTACGGAAACAGTAAAAGAAAAAGCTTTGGGTGAAGAAGTTCAAAAAAGTATTAAACCAGGAGACTTGTTTGTAAAAATTGTAAAAGATGAATTAACCAATTTATTAGGTGGCGAAGAAGCTCCATTTAATATAAGTGGAAATCCAGCTATTTTAATGTTAGTTGGTTTGCAAGGATCTGGTAAGACAACAACCATTGGAAAACTTGCGAATTATTTAAGAAAACACCATAAGAAAAAACCACTTTTGGTTGCTTGTGATGTTTATCGTCCGGCGGCGATTGATCAGTTAAAACAACTTGGAAAACAACTTAATATTGAGGTTTATGAAGAAGGAAAAAAGGATCCTGTTGAAATTAGTCAAAATGCTATTTCCTATGCCAAAGAAAATGGATATGACTATGTTTTAATTGATACAGCAGGTCGTCTTCAAATTGATGAGGAATTAATGCAGGAGCTAGAAAATATCGAAGAGAAGGTATCGCCACAAGAAGTATTATTGGTCATTGACTCTATGATGGGACAAGATGCCATTCATGTTATTACTGGTTTTCATGAGCGTGTGAAATTAACCGGTGTAATCTTAACGAAATTGGATGGTGATACAAGGGGTGGTGTCGCACTTTCTGTTCGTCATCTTACCAATGTTCCTATTAAATTTATTGGAACCAGTGAAAAATTAGATGGCTTATCTTCTTTTGATCCAGAAAGAATGGCTGGAAGAATTCTTGGAATGGGTGATATTATATCTCTTGTAGAACAAGCCCAAGAAGCAATTGATGAGAAGGAAGCTGAGAAAACAGCCAAAAGATTAGAACAAGGGAAGTTTGATTTGGAAGACTTCTTATCGGCGATGAATCAAATGAAAAAATTAGGTCCTCTTGAAAATTTGTTAAAATTGTTACCGGGTGCGAAGAAAATGGGACTTACCAATATTCAAATACCAGAAAAACAAATGGCACATGTAGAAGCAATTGTTTTGTCTATGACTCCAAGGGAACGTCGTCATCCTGAAATTATTAAAGCCAGTAGAAAAACAAGAATTGCCAAAGGATGTGGCCTATCCGTTCAAGAGGTTAATAAACTATTAAATCAATTTGAACAAATGAAAAAAATGATGAAACAAATGAAAAATGGTAATATGAAATTACCATTCTAGGACCTTAGGGTCTTTTTTTTTGTATAATAGGAAAGTCATAGTTAATGTAAAAAAGGTCTAATATAGAACAATTGTATGCAAAAAATGTAGGGCATATAT
>CANQYK010000072.1 GCA_947628065.1 uncultured Bacilli bacterium
AGGTACAAGAAGAAATAGTACGAATTCTTGATAAATTTGGCGAGCTAGAAGCGGAGCTAGAAGCGGAGCTAGAAGCGAGAAAGAGTCAATACGAGTTTTGGCGTGGAATTATTTTGTCAGGTAAATTATTTGATAACTTTGACATTATTCAAATTGGTGATATCGGAAAGATTTGTATGTGTAAGAGAGTAATGAAACACGAAACTAACGAAAATGCAGGTATACCATTTTATAAGATTAAATCATTTGGGGGAATTGCAGATACTTACATTTCTGAAGAATTATATAATCAATATAAGCAAAAGTATTCATATCCAAAAGAAGGTGATATATTAATATCTGCATCAGGAACTATTGGTAAAACGGTAATATTTGATGGAAAACCATCCTATTTTCAAGATTCTAATATTGTGTGGGTTGATAATAACGAAACAAAAGTTTTAAATAAGTATTTATATTATGCTTATTCAATTATAGAATGGAAAGTTGAAGGTGGAACAATAAAAAGGTTATACAATGATAATTTGAAACAAGCAAAAATAATTGTTCCAAGTATTGAGAATCAAAAGAAGGTTATAAATATTTTAGATATGTTTGATAAGCTAGTTAATGATATATCAGTTGGACTACCTGCTGAGATTGAGGCTAGAAGAAAACAATATGAATATTATAGAAATAAGTTATTAAGTTTTGAGGAGGTGTCTTGTGAATAATAAAGTTGGATTAATATCTGAGAACAATGGATCTACTGTTGTATCATTGTATGAAGGATTAACTAGAAAGAATACAAGTTATCAAAGTGAAGATCAACTTGAACAGGATTTTATTAAAACACTTAAAGAGCAAGGATATGAATATCTTACTTTCAGTAGTGAACAAGAGCTTATTGATAACTTAAGACATAAGTTAGAAGAATTAAATCATTATATTTTTACTGATAGTGAATGGAGACAATTATTTAATAATCATATTGCTAATAAGAATGATGGTATTGTAGAGAAGACTAGAACTATTCAGAAAGATTATATTAAGAACATTAACCTAGATGATGGTAGTATTAAAAATATTAGATTGATTGATAAGGATAATATTCATAATAATAAGCTACAAGTCATTAACCAATATGTTAATAATGGCTCTAGGGATAATAGATATGATGTTACTATTTTAGTTAATGGATTACCTTTGGTTCATATAGAACTTAAACGTAGAGGTAAGAAATTAAGAGAAGCTTTTAATCAAATAGATAGATATCAAAGAGATTCCTTTTGGGCTAATTTTGGTTTATATGAATATGTACAAGTTTTTATTATTAGTAATGGTACTTATACGAAGTATTATTCTAATACCACTAGAAACCTTCATATAAAGAATAAGAATAACAATATTAAGTCATCTAATACATTTGAGTTTACTTCTTATTGGGCTGACCAAAAGAACAACACTATTATTGACTTGATAGATTTTGCTAAGACATTTTGTAGTAAACATACACTACTTAATGTGTTAACTAAATATTGTGTATTTACTTCTAATGATGAGTTAATGGTTATGAGACCTTATCAGATAGTTGCTACAGAGAAGATTCTTAACAAGATAGAGATTGCTCACAATTATAAGTGGGCTGGTAGTGTTCAAGCTGGTGGTTATATTTGGCATACAACTGGATCTGGTAAAACACTTACATCTTTCAAAACTGCACAATTAGCTACGAATCTCGATTTTATAGATAAGGTATTGTTTGTAGTTGATAGAAAAGATTTGGACTATCAGACAATGAAGGAATATGATACCTTCGAAAAGGGTGCTGCTAATTCTAATACATCTACTAAAGTATTAGAGAAACAACTTAATGATTCTGATGCTAGAATTATTATTACTACAATTCAAAAGTTAACACAATTTGTTAAGAAGAATAACGATCATCCTATTTATAATAAGAATGTAGTATTTATTTTTGATGAATGTCATCGTAGTCAATTTGGTGACATGCATAAGATTATCATCAAGAAGTTCAACAAGTATTATATTTTTGGTTTTACTGGTACACCTATTTTTAAAGATAATGCTAGAAGCTTAGGTGGTATTGTTCAAACAACTGATCAGACATTTGGTGAGAAGTTACATACTTATACTATTGTTGATGCTATTAAGGATAAGAATGTATTGCCATTCAAGTATGATTATGTTGGTAGAGTTGATATTAGGGACGATGTTCAAGATGAAAAGGTATATGCTATTGATGTAGAAAAAGCATTCGATAATAAAATGCGTATTTCTTTAATTACTTCTTACATTATTGATAATTTTGATAATAAGACTAAAGCTGGTAATTATATGTTTAAAGCAATTGATAATGTTTCTGATCTTGCTAAGGGTAAAACTTCATCAGAAATAAAGGTTGCTCGTAGTCTTAATGGATTCAATTCTATATTTGCTGTTGCTAATATAGATATGGCTAAGAAGTATTATGAGGAGTTTAAGAAACAGCCTAATGATTTAAAGATAGCACTTATTTATTCTTTTGGTGTTAATGATGCTATTGATGATGGATTATTTGATGAGAATAGTGAGTCTACTATGGAACTTAACCAATCTGACAGAGATTTCTTAGATGCTGCAATTGATGATTATAATAAGATGTTTGGCACAAGTTATGATACCTCTACTGAGAAATTTCAAAACTATTATAAAGATGTTTCTTTAAGAATGAAGAACAAAGAAATTGATTTATTAATTGTTGCTAATATGTTCTTAACGGGATTTGATGCTAAGACACTTAATACATTGTGGGTTGATAAGAACCTTAAGTATCATGGCCTTATCCAAGCTTTCTCTAGAACGAATAGGATTCTTAATTCTATTAAAGTTGCTGGTAACATTGTTTCTTTTAGAAACTTAGAAGATAGACTAAACGAAGCATTAGGGTTATTTGGAGATAAGGATGCTTGTGGTATTGTTCTACTTAAATCTTATGATGACTATTATTATGGTTATAAGGATGATAAGAATAATGTTGTTCGAGGATATAAGGATCTTATAGAAGAACTTATTAATAAGTATCCTGTTGGTGTTCCTATTTATAGTGAACAAGAGCAAAAAAACTTTGTAAGGCTTTATAGTGCTATTCTTAAGGTAACCAATATCTTATCGTCATTCGATGAGTTTGCTGGTAATGAGATACTAGCTCCACGTGATGTTCAAGATTATCATAGTATGTATCAAGATATACATGATGAGTTTGAGAAACGAAGAAAAGTTGAAGCAGTAGACATTACTGAAGATATTGAGTTTGAGATGGAACTTATTAAGACCATAGACATTAATATCGATTACATTTTGAATTTAGTTAAGAAGTATCATGAAAGCAATATGCAAGATAAGGAATTGTTACTTAAGATTAATAAAGCAATCTTAGCTAGTCCAGAATTACGTAATAAGAAGGATTTGATTGATCAGTTCATTGATTCATTAAATCAGGACTCTGATGTATATAAGGATTTCGAAACATTTATGAATTCTAAGAAGCATGAAGAATTAGATAAAATTATTGAAGAGGAAAACCTTAAGAGTGATGAGACATATGAATTCATAAGGAAGTCATTTGATCGTGGTAATATTGAGGAGAATGGTACAGAGGTTGTTAATATACTTCCTCCAATGTCTAGGTTCTCTGCAGATAATGATAGAGCTAAGAAGAAACAAAAAGTATTAGATAAACTAATTGAATTTTTTGATAAATTCTTCAGTATTACTGGAAATAAAATGTAGATAATGATATAATATCTTTAGATGCTAGAGTGTATTTTCATTTTAAGATGGAATATACTCTATTTTTTTAGAATAGGAGATTTAAAAATGTATAAATTGATTCATTTAATAAGTGCTATTATTAGACAATTTTTATTACCAAATCCGTATATTAATTTATTTAATAATGAAATGTACGCGGATTTATTTAATATTGTAATTGGAGGTTTAATTTTATGGAAATTGTCTTATTGGTTAACAGGAGTTGGCTACAAAAAAGGTGTTGATAATCCTGCTGAAGAAAGTCTTGGATATTTATTTAGTTATTGTTATTTAACAATGACAATTACGGTATTAGGTAGTTTAATAAATAGTATTAAAGTATTTATTATAATTTTTATAATTGTCTATATCTTATCTATGATTATGGTTAATAAAACATTTAATAAAAATTATAATTTTTAGTTTAGTTATCGGAGGTTATAATGTTAAAAATAGATTTTCATATACATACAAAGGCAACAATAAAGGATGAAGAATTCGTCTTTGATTTGCAAACATTGAATCAATATACCAGTGAGAAAGAATTAGACTGTATTGCAATAACTAATCATAATTACTTTGACAAAATGCAATTTGAAACTATATCTAACACAATAAGTTGTAAAGTTTTTCCTGGTATGGAAATTGATATAGAAAGTGCACATTTATTAATGATTGGTGATATTGATAAGATTGAGGAGTTAGAGCAATCTTCTAATTTAATTTCTAAAAAAATTATTGATCAAGAAGATTATATTACATTCGAGGAATTTATAAAAATTTTTCCAAATTATAAAGATTATATTTTAATTCCTCACTATATGAAAAAGCCTAAAATGTCCCAATCAACTATAAGAAAATTTTCTAACTTAATAAAATGTGGAGAAGTACCAAACCCAAAGAAATTTCTTAGTATAATAAAAGATAATAATAAACTAATTCCTGTAGTTTTTAGTGATTATAGGCCTTATATTAAAAATCCATTTCCGAATAGGTATACATATCTAGATTGCGTTAATAATGGTTTTTCTAATATTCGTTGTGCTATAGAAGATAGAAATAAAGTTAGTATATCAAAAATAAAAGAAAAAGAAGAAATAGAATATTTACCAGATGGCTCAACAATTTCAAGTAAACTAAATGTAATTTTAGGTACAAGGACATCTGGAAAAACTTATAATATAGAAAAAATAAGAGATGCATTTGATTTTGACAACTACTTATATGTACAACAATTTAGTCTAATTGGAGATGCTGAAGAATCTAAATTTAATGACTTAATAAAAAAAGAATGTAATGATATTTCTGAACATTTTTATGGTCAATTTAGACCTTTAGTAGAAAAAATATTATCGTTTGATATAAGCCAACTTGAATTAAAAATTGAAGAGCAGTTAGATGGATTGATAGAATATGCTAAAAATGCTGATATTGATACTTATTCACAAACTAAGATTTTTTCTGAAAATGAATTTGATGTTAATACAAGTGAAGACTCTAATAAACTAATAATGGCATTGGGTGATATTTACATTAATAAATGGAATAAAGAAATTGTTGAAAAATATATTACAATAGATAAATTAAAACAATTAATTATGGAGTTGATACAAAAGCATAACGAAGAGAAGAAGTTGCTTAAATTAAAATCGTCTACTAATGAATTAGTTAGAATAATAAAAAGTAATCTTACTAAAGCTTCTTCTACAAATGCACCTGCTACGATGGATTTAATAAATGTATTTAAAAACAAAAAAATTATAGATAAAGTAAATGAATTATTTCCTATAATAAAAAAGCAAAGAAAAATTAAAACTCAAGAGTTATCATTTTTTAATGTATCTATTAATGCTAAAGGGTATAATAATGCAACAGAACTAAAAGATAATTTAAAGTCGAAAGCTTCTTTTAAAACATTATTAGATTCATATTATAAACAAAATAAATTATATGATTATATTTGGGCTTTAAAAAATGATGGTTTTAATTTAAATCAAATCTGTAGATCATTATTTAATATAAGCTATGATATTAAAAATGCGATAGGTGAAGCTCCTTCTGGTGGAGAAAAAGCAGAATTTAATTTATTGAAAGAAATTGATAATGCTAATAAATATGATATTTTACTGATTGATGAACCTGAAGCATCTTTTGATAATCCATTTATCAGTCATAATATTGTAGATTTAATAAAAAATATATCTAAAAAGACAACGGTTTGTATTTCTACACATAATAGTACTTTAGCTATGATGTTAAACCCAGATAAAATAATATTCACTGAAAATAATAGTGGAGTACATAAGGTTTATTATGGAAGAATGGGAGATAAAATTTTTAAATCAATCAATGGAGAAGAAATAATTAGTTATGATAAAATTTTAGAAGTTTTAGAAGCTGGAAAAGAAGTATACGAAGAGAAAGGAAAAAAATATGAAAGTTTTAGAAATTAAAGGTAATCATGGTTATTTTAATTTAAATGGTAATAGTAATCCAATTATTGATATAAACAAAGATAACATTTTTGAAATACTTAACGTTGTATTTGATAACGATGAAATAAATCTAGATAAAATATCTGAAGAAAAACAGATATTAAATGATGCGGAGAAAATTATTTATAATAGTATTTATGATTATATTATTAGTTTTATATCAAAAAAAGAAACAATAAAAAAAGAAATAAGTACAGAGTTTATTGGATTAGAAACTTTATTGAAAAATGAGCCGGATAGTAATTAATAAATTAATAATGATTAAAAACAAATTTTTAATGAATGCTTATAAATAAAGACCAAAACCAAATTTTTGAAATTGAAAATGTCCGTTGACTGTCCGCCTAAAAAGTTAAACTGTCGGAGACTATTTTAAAGGGTTTTAGGATACGCCCTAACAAGAAAATGGGTGTGACAACACCATGCTTGATAGTTTTAAAAATAATACCCATGGGTGTGGTCAATATAGTTAGTCTTTTAACCAAATATAAACATAAAATTTATGGAGGTGGATTTTAAAAATGAAAATAAAAGAAACTTTCGATAATGATAAAAATTTGGTTGATTTGATAGAAGAATATTTAAAAATGATGCTATCTAAAGA
>CANQYK010000073.1 GCA_947628065.1 uncultured Bacilli bacterium
ATAAGACTACAACAGGAGTAACATCTATTGGGAAAGAAAGTGATAGTTGTACCATAGCAGCAATTTATAATAACAATAATGGAAAAGCACAAGATACAAGTTGTACCGTACAAGCACCAACAATAAATGCATCAAGTGGATATGAAGTGATCGGATGGAATACAAATAGTAGTGCAACCACAGGAACAAAAGCAGGAGATAATTTAACATTAACCAATGCATCAACGACCTATTATGCTTTGGCAAAGAAGTTAGCGCCAACAGCAGGAGAAAATGCTGTAACATCTTTATTAGATTTTTATACGAATGAAGCAAGTCTACAAGACTATCAAGCAAGTACAGAAACACAGCAAAAGAATATGTATGTATTTTCTCATACAACAACGGTCCAACAAAGTGGATGGAGTAGTAGTGAATTAACAGATTACAGGTATATTGGAGCAAGTCCAAATAACTATATAACCTTTAATGATGAAACATGGAGAATAATAGGTATCTTCACAGTAGAAGATGCGAATGGAACGAAAGAGAAAAGAATAAAAATAATAAGAGATGAGCCATTAAATAGTTCCAGTTCTTTAACTTATCTATCATGGGACAACAAGCCAAGTGGAACAGGATCATCCAATAGTTCTTATGGAAGTAATTGGTGGGGAGATGCAAGACTGATGATGGTATTAAACCCAGGATATGAAACAGATAGTATGCTAATCAGCGGAACAAAAGGAAGTCTTTATTGGAATCGTCAAAGTGGAAAATGTCCAAGAGGTTCAAGTAATGGGACAACCGATTGTAATTTTACAAGTACAGGATTAACGAGTACAGCCCAAAAGATGATAGGAGATACCAAATGGTATTTGGGTGGTGTATCAAATAATCAAACAGCATCAGAACTTTATTCTACGGAAAGAGGAAGAACAGCATATGGAGTAAGTACAATAAGTGTCAATGCAACAAGTAAAGGAGTAAAACAAGATTCCATTATAGAAAGTATTGCTCAACCAATGATAAATGTAATCGCCAATACAACAAGAGGAGTTAGATGGACAGGGCCTGTTGGTTTAATGTATGTAAGTGATTATGGATATGCCACAAGTGGAGGAACAAGTAAAACAAGAGATGCTTGTTTAACAACTGCAGTATATAATTACAATACAGCAGATTGTCATAATAATGACTGGCTTTTCCAAAATAGTACAGAATGGACACTTTCTCCAAGTGCAACGGGATCCAATACTATAACGTTTTTAGATTCTGATGGACGTTTCAACGTCAATTTCGCATATTACAGCGGTCTAAGTGTTCGCCCCTCTGTATATCTAAGAGCAGATGTTGTATATGAAAGTGGAAATGGAACAAAAGAAAAGCCTTTTGTCTTTACGAGTGATCCCAATGCTGATTATGAAGCTCCAGTTTGTACGGTTACTAATTCTTCTTTTACAGTAAATAAATGTATGGATGGAGGAGAAGGAACTGTTACGATTGAATGTATTGACAACAGTGGAAGTTTAAAAAATGATTTAACTGCCAATAATATAAGTATTGGTTCCAAGACATGTGATTATTCTACCGAAGAAGAAACATATGATATTTCAATTAGTTTATCCAAAACAGAAAGTATTGAAAACGGAAAGCGTTATACTTTTAGTATGAATTCTGAAAATAGTAATGATTGGGTTAGTTATTGTAATGAAGTAAATTTTGTAGAAATAAAGGAAGGCTCTATTTCTGATAATAGCAGTAATAAAAATGATAAAAGTCAATTTCAATTTGAAATAAATAGAGTAGGTAGTTGTTCGGTAGGAATTTGTAATTCATGTCCTCATTAAATAACAATTAATTTTTTCTTGTAAAGTAAACTGATTTATTATAAAATAAGTGTAGTAAGAATAGAAAAATTAAATTAAATAATTTCCAAATTAAAAAAAGAAAGGTAGCTGATTTACATGTCAAACATTATAAAGTTTACAAATAGTTTACGGGGGGGGGGTAGCTTTAGATAGCTATCAAGATTCTTTTAAGCGTGTAAGAAAGGATAGAATAGATGTTTCTATTCTTTTTTCGGTGATGTAAGATGAAGAAGTTATTTAAGATAAGTGTATCCAAAGTTTATATTGCATACTTACTTTTATTAACAGTCTTTGTAATAGGAACCTATTCTTCTTATGCGTATTTTACCGTGAATAAAGAAAAAAAGAATGCCATTAAAATGATAACAGGAAACCTTGTTGGAGAGTTAAAAGTAGATGGGGAAGTGAATGATAAGTTAGTAGTTGGTGCAAGTGAAACAAAAACATTTGAAATAGAAGTAATCAATAAGAATAATAGACAAGCAAGGTTTAACTTTTATTACAAAGGAAGTCTACCTGATAATGTCGAAGCAGGATATGTAGAAGGTGATGGGTATAATCCAATGGTAAAGGAAACAGGAGTAAACTTAACAGCAAATGGTTCTCTAGGATACTTTTTAAAATATCAAATAAAAGTAAAGAATAATACATCAGGAAGTATAACAATCCCATTAGGATATGAAGTAGGACTTGATTATAATAATTTATCACTACCTAATAATTGTTATTTATTTGAAGAAGCAAAAATAGAATTGCCAGAAAAATACTCGAATGCGGTGGATGGTTTATTAACTTTTTTTACAAACGATGAAAATATACAAGATTATGATGTAAATTATACAAAAACAGATCCTACGGCAAAAGAGAATAAGATGTATGTGTTTAATCATGAAGCAGGAACGCAACAAAGTGGATGGAGTAGTGATGAATTAAAAGATTATAGATATATAGGAGCAGACCCAAATAATTATGTAACGTTTAATAAAGAAGAAGCAGGATGGAGGATCATTGGAATCGAGACAGTAGATAATGGAACAGGAAAGAAGGAAAAAAGAATTAAATTAATAAGAAAAGACTTATTACCAGTAGAAACAACTCTTGATGCAATATCATGGGATAATAAGCCGAGTAAGACAGGATCATCTGAGAGTGAATATGGAAGCAATGATTGGTATGATTCAAGATTAATGTATTTATTAAATCCAAATCATGAGAGTGAACAAACAGGAGTAAGTGGAAGTATTTATTGGAATAGACAAAGTGGAAATTGTCCAAGTGGAAGTAGTGATGCATCAACAACTTGTAATTTTGAAGAAACAGGACTATTACCAGAAGCAAGGACAATGATAGGGGATGCGAAGTGGTACTTAGGAACAAAGAATGGAGAGAATTACAACGATGCAAGTAATGGAACGTCAAATCATTGGTATTCGTATGAAAGAGGAGAAACAGTATACCAAAGTAGTAGTCATCCAAGAAAAACAAATTGGATAGGACGTGTAGGATTAATGTACCCAAGTGATTATGGATATGCGACAAGTGGAGGGACAAGAAGAACAAGAGCCATATGTTTAGCAGATTCGCTAACTCATTATAGTTTAGAAGGTTGTTATAATAATGACTGGCTTTTGAATAGTAGAAAATATCAATGGACAATCGCCCCAGATTCCAACACCCCGTACATTACAGTCTTGTTAAGCTATAGTGGTTATATCACTTGCTCCAGCTACGCGTTCTACAGTTATGGTGTCCGCCCAGTCGTCTATCTAAAAGCAACTACATTGTATGTTAGTGGAGATGGAAGTCAAAGTAATCCCTTCGTATTTGAACATGATTCAAGTATAGATGACGAAGGACCAGTTTGTAAATTTACACAATATCCAGATAATTTTTCTTCTATTGGTACAGATGGTACTATTCAAGTAGAATGTACAGACGATAGTGGAAGTCTTGCCAATGATTTGACAAGTGATGCTATTGTAGGGGTAAACCCACAAAAAGATTTTATCCCAACAAGTATAACATTAACCAATACACAAACAATAGAAAATGGAAAAAGGTATACGTTTAATGTTAGTGTAAATCCATCTAATTTTAATGGCTGCATTAAGTTAGGTAATTATTGGAAAATAAAAGCATATTCGGTAAAAGATAAAGCAGGAAATGGAAATTCAGAAATAAGACAAGTACTTAATGTTACAACAAATGAATCTTGTTCTAATAGTGGTGGATCTATATAGAAGAGAAACAATAATTTTTGTTTTCTCTTTTAAAAGCAGACAAAAAAGACTAGAAAAAAGGTAGGAATTAGAGTATACTTAAGACGTGGTGATTCTATGAAACAAGAAAACATTCGAAATTTTTCCATTATTGCTCATATTGATCATGGAAAAAGTACATTAGCAGATAGAATATTAGAAGAAGTAGGAGCCCTATCCAAAAGAGAGATGAAAGATCAACTCCTTGATTCAATGGATATTGAAAGAGAACGTGGTATTACCATAAAATTAAATGCAGTTTCTCTTTCTTATCATTATAATAAAGAAGATTATTTACTAAATCTAATTGATACCCCAGGTCATGTTGATTTTAGTTATGAAGTAAGTCGTTCTCTTGCTTCTTGTGAAGGCGCTTTATTGGTTGTTGATGCTGCCCAAGGACTAGAAGCACAAACACTTGCCAATTTGTATTTAGCGCTCGATAATAATCTTAAAATTATTCCTGTTATAAATAAAATAGATCTACCAAATGCAGATATTATAAAAGTAAAAGAAGAACTTATGAATTTAGGCTTTGAAGAAGAAGAAATTGTTTTAACAAGTGCGAAAACAGGTGCTGGAATAAAAGAACTATTAGAAAAAATAATTACCGTAATTCCATCTCCAAAAGGAGTTCAAGAAAAGCCTTTAAGAGCTTTGATTTTTGATAGTATTTTTGATTCTTATCGTGGTGTGTTAACAGCAGTTCGAGTTGTCGATGGACAGATAAAAAAAGGAGATACCATCTATTTAATGGATACAAAGGCAAGCTACGAAGTATTATCTATTTTTGTAAATACCCCAAAAGAAGTAGAAAAAGACATCTTAAAAACAGGAGAAGTAGGATATCTTTATGCCTCTATTAAAAGTATTTCAGATGTCCATGTTGGAGATACCATTACATTGTTTAATACAAAAGATAAGGTAGATGCTCTTCCTGGATATAAAAAGGTAAAAAGTGTTGTTTATTGTGGTCTATACCCAGTAGAAACAAAAGATTTTGAACCCTTACGAGAAGCCCTTCAAAAATTAAAATTAAACGATGCCTCCCTTACCTTTGAACCAGAAACCTCTCTTGCTTTAGGATTTGGTTTCCGTTGTGGTTTTTTAGGTCTTCTTCATATGGATGTAACCAAAGAACGATTAGAACGAGAATTTAATTTATCTTTGATTGCCACAAGTCCATCGGTTATTTATGAAGTACTATTAACAAATGGAGAAAAAGTCTTAATGGATTCTCCTGCTAAGATGCCCGATAAAACAAAAATAAAAGAAATAAGAGAACCATATGTAAAAGTACATATTTATAGTCCAAAAGAATATATTGGTCCCATAATGGAACTTGCCAATGAAAAAAGAGGAGAATTCCAAAACATTGTTTATTTGGATGAAATACGAGTTTGTATTGATTATCTTCTACCCCTTTCCGAAATTGTCTATGATTTTTTTGACCGATTAAAGTCATATACAAAAGGATATGCTTCTTTCGATTATGAAATAGAAAACTATCGTCCAAGTGAATTAGTAAAACTAGATATATTATTAAATGGTGAACTAGTAGATGCCCTTAGTATGATAGTACACAAAGACTTTGCTTACAAAAGAGGAAGAAAAATTGTGGAAAAACTAAAAGAAGTAATTCCAAGACAATTATTTGAAATACCAATTCAAGCAAGTATAGGTAATAAAGTAATAGCAAGAAGTGATATCAAAGCCATGCGAAAGAATGTACTTGCAAAGTGCTATGGAGGAGATATTACCAGAAAGAAAAAGCTTTTAGAAAAACAAAAAGCTGGGAAAAAAAGAATGAAACAAATCGGATCTGTGGAAGTACCACAAGAGGCTTTCCTTGCTATTTTATCAAAGGAAGAAGATTAAAAGAATTCTAAGATAATTTTTAATGTAGTATAAATATTTTCGAGATAAGAAAAGTGATGCGATCCTTGAAAGACAATAAGTTCACTATTTTTTATCTCTTTTTTCATGATATAAGCATCTCTTAAAGGCGTATCCATATCCTTTTCTCCCCAAAGAAGAAGAGTCTCACAAGAAATAGAAGAAAGATAAGACGTCAAATCAAGATTAACAATATTTTGAAAAGTTTTTCTCTCTTCTTCTTTTAAATTGTAATAGTCAGGAGAAGAAAATTTTTTAAAAAGTGCATGTTTTGCTTTTTTTCTTCTTTTTTTAGGAAGCAAGTTAGTAAGTGATTGTAAGAGCTTATATAGTTTTCCCCTCAAGTAAGAAAAAAGACTTTTTTTCGGTTTGATACCAGCACTATCCATTAAAATAATTCGTTGTACAGGATAGTTATATTTGCCAGTTAAAAGGATCGCAATACGTCCACCAAATGAATGAGCAAGAAGAAAGGGATTGTTTATCTTTTTCTCTTTTAAGAAGGAAAGAATACATTCTGTATAATCATACATCGTTAAATCACGATTGGGGAAATTGGTTTTACCAAAACCAGGATAATCAATATAATAAACAGTATAATAATCAGATAAAACACCAATAAAAGAATCAAACGTTCTTCTTGTTTCTCCCCAACCAGGAAGAATAATCAAAGCATCTTTTTCTTCTCCATATACTTCATAGTGAAGATTAATATCTTGATAAGAAAAATACATGATAATCACCTATCATAATATATGTCAAAATAGAAAAATTGTCCCTTGCCATTTTTTATAGTCGTATGTTATACTTAAATTGTCTAAAGACGTCGATGGTAAATAGTATAAAACCGACTAAAGCAACGATACGGGAGCGTTGA
>CANQYK010000074.1 GCA_947628065.1 uncultured Bacilli bacterium
GAAGAAGTAAATAAATTTACCAAAGACTTAGAAGATAAGAAAAATAAAATTGCTCAAAATGATGCCGATGTTGCGCAGATAAAAGAAAACATAGCGCAAATAGAAGGACAAATAAAAGGGCTAGAACAAGAAACAGAAGCGCTACAAAAAGAGATTGATAAGTCCAATGAAGAGATTGAACAAAAAAGTAAAGAAAGCAAAGAACTGTTTCAATACTTACAAATTAGTAAAGGAAATACTGCATATTTAGAATATATCTTTGGAGCAGAAAGCGTTACTGATATGATCTATAGAATGTCTGTTGTAGAACAATTAACAGCCTATAACGATAAGATTATGAAAGAATTACAAGAGTTAATTGAGAAAAACAAAGCAAGAAAAGAAGATCTTGCAAAGAAAAAAGAAGAGTTAAATAAATTAACCGAACAATTAGAAGAGGAAAAAGAAAAAATCAATGCGGAGACTAATACCATTAAATCAATGATGCCTGGAATTGAAGAACAATTAAAAGCGGCACAAGGGAACTTAAAATATTATAAAGACTTAGGATGTGGTGCGACGGAAGATATTCAAGTATGTCAGGTGAGAATTGATAGACAAAGAGCGCAAAGTAGTAGTAGCGGAGGAGGAAGCATTCCACTACCACCATCTGTTAGTGGTTTTTATACCCCTATGGAAAATGGTTATGTTACACAAGAATATAGAGGATATCCTGGACATATGGGAATGGACTTTTCTAGTTATAATAAAACAGAACCAATCTATCCAATTGCAGCTGGTGTTGTATTCTATATAGGATATGATGCTTGTACCAACAGTTGGTGTCCTTATGGATGTAATGGTAGAGCCAAAATGATTAAAATAAGACATAATGTTGGTGGTACTTACATTTATTCAACCTATGGTCACTTAAGTAACTTTGGAAATGTTAGTGTTGGAACCCTTGTAACACCAGATACTGTAATTGGTTATATGGGTACAACAGGATGCTCTACAGGATCGCATCTTCATATGGAAATAACATCTTGTGATTGGAACTATGGAGGAGGATGTACGTCTTCTCAATATAATCGAAGTACAATTAATCCAAGACGTTATATTAGTTTCCCAAGTGGACTAAGACAATCATGGAGTGGACGATAAGAGGTTTTTCCTCTTTTTTCTTTACAATAAAATATTTTTTCCTTATAATAAAAAAGAAGAAAAGGGGTATCAAAGAAAGTTGGAGGATACCATGACATTAGATTTTAACTTAGTAGAAGAAAAAGAAAAGAAAATAGAAGAGTTAAAAAATAGAAACGATAGAATAAAACTAGAAATAGAAGAGAAAAAGAAAAAAATATTATATTTAAAAGAAGTCTTAGAAGATTTAGAAATTGATTTAATCATACTTGATGAATTGATTTTACAAATAGAAAATCCAATGTACCAAAAAATAGATTTTATAAAAGATTCCCTAAAAGGCATTATTGGTGCTAGTCTTTTTGGTGGAATATTAACCCATGATCTTTCTATTACGTTATCTTTTGTTTGTATGATGGAAGCAGGTATTTTATTTGATGATTATCGAAATCGATCAATATTAATGGAATATGATGTAGAAAAGTTAAAAAGAAAGTACAAAGAAAAAAGTGATTCTTTTAATCGCCTTAATGATCAAATAAAAAGGCAAGAAGAATATTTAAAAGAACATCAAATGGAATATGATAAAAATAAAGAAACATTAAAGAAAGAAGAAGGAGAATTAGAAAAAATAGAAAAAGATGTTAGAGAACTTGTTCATGTTATGTTTGAAGATATTAAAACAGAACCAATACAGGAAAGTGTAAAAGTAAAGAAAATAGGCGCGAAAAAATAAAAGTGGTTCGAAAAAGGTGCATTTTTTCATAAAAAGTCGTTACAAAAAGGTGCAATTATGTTACAATGATGATGGTGATGAAAGAATGAATAGAAAGATTTATAACGATTTATTAGCATGGAAAAAGAAAAAAGATAAAAAACCACTTATGATATTAGGAGCAAGACAAGTAGGAAAAACGTATATTATTGATCAGTTTTGCAAAAACGAATATGAACACTATATTTCGATTAATTTATTTGAAGATACCAAAGTAGTAGAATTATATGAGTCTAGTCTTAATTCCGATGAAAAATTAGTACAGTTGAAAGTTTTACTAGAATTTGATTTTGAAAAAGAAAATACAATTTTGTTTATCGATGAAATACAAGAGTCAGAAAAATTGATTTCAGAATTAAAATATTTTTGTGAAAAACATAGCAATATGCAAATTATTTGTGCAGGTTCCCTACTAGGAGTAAGATTAAAACGATTTCGTGCATCTTTTCCTGTTGGAAAGGTTTCGATGCTTACAATGTATCCAATGGATTTTGAAGAATTTCTTTGGGCAATGAATCAACAATTATTGATTGATGTGATTAAAAATTGTTATAAAAATAACATTCCACTTTCTGCACCTGTTCATGAAAAAGCTTTAAATTTATATCAAATTTATCATATTACTGGAGGTATGCCAGAGAGTATAAAAAATATGGTTTCTGTTCAAAATGATATTATAAACTATGATACCACGATTCTAGAAAATATTATAGATTCCTATTTTAAAGATATGGATAAGTATGTTACAAGTAATAGTGAGACATTAAAAATAGAACGAGTATATCGTTCCATTCCTTCTCAACTTGCGAATGAATCCAAAAAATTTCAATATTCCAAAATTCATCAAGGTGCAAAAGCAAGACAATACGATACTTCTCTTGATTGGTTAGAAGCAAGTAATATGATTTTAAAATCCAATTTAGTTTCTTCCCCTAAAATACCATTAAAAGGATTTGTAAAAGAAGAAACCTTTAAATTATTCTTAAATGATGTTGGTATATTAAACCGTTTATTAGAAATAAAACAACAAGATATTTTATCTGATTCTCTTTCTCTTTATAAAGGTGCGATTACGGAAAATTATGTCGCAACACAATTAAAAAGCAGTGGATACTCTTTGTATTATTTTAAAAGCAATGGAAAAATGAAAATAGATTTTCTACTTTATACAAAAGATGGAATTATTCCTGTTGAAGTGAAAGCAGGGGAAGCAACACAATCAAAAAGTCTTAATATATATCAAGAAAAATATCATCCTAATTATTGTATTCGAATTAGTCGTAAAAATTTTGGTTTTGATAAAAGAAAGAATATTAAGAGTGTTCCCCTTTATGCAGTTTTTTGTATAAAAGAAGAAATCGAGAAGAATTAAAAAAATCTTTGTCATTTACTGGCAAAGGTTTTTATCGTTTATTGTTATTGTCTTTTTTTTTTGGTATACTAAGAACAGAAGGTGAACATATGAAATTTATAGAAAATATTAAAAAAGAAGAATATACAAAATTTTATAACCAACAACATGGTCATTTTATGCAATCCTATGCTTGGGGAGAATCCAATCAAAAAGGTAGAGGCCAAATTCCTCATTATGTTGGGATAAAAGAAGATGATAAATTATTATGTGCGGCATTATTATTAGAACGTCGTGGTCCATTTGGTCTTTCTTACTTTTATTGTCCAAGAGGTTATTTAATTGATTTTGATAACAAAGAGTTATTAGAAATTTTTACAAACCATTTAAGAGATTTTTTAAAAAAACACCATGGTATTTATTTAAGAGTTGATCCTGAAATAGAATATCAAGAAATTGATGATAATGGAAATAAAGTAGAAGGTGGTAAAAATAATTATCAACTTTATGATAGAATGTTAAGCCTAGGATATCGTCATACTGGTTTTACCAAAGATTTTGATAATAACCAACCACGATATACGTTTAAAATTGATGTAACAAAGGATATAGAAGAGTTAAGAAAACAGATTCATAAGTCGATTCAAAAGAAAATCAAGAAGACATATGAGTATGATATGATTTTTAGAGAAAGTGATGATGTTTCTATGTTTTATCAACTTCTTTTAAAGACAAGTGAAAAAGATAATTTTGAAGCCTATACTTATCAGTATTATAAGAATGCTTATGAAACATTGAAAGAAGATGGTTTATATAAACTTTTTGAATTGGTAATAAACCCAAAAATGTTATATCAAAAAATAAGTGAAAAATTAGAAAATCTAAGAAAAGAAATCATAGAAGAAGATCAAAAGCCAACAAAGCTAAGACAGTTAGAAGAATCTAAAAAAAGATTGGAAAAAGAAAAAAACTTATTAAAGGAATATAAAGAACAAGAAGAACTAGTTATTTGTTCTCAAATGTGTGCTTTAACAAAAGATACCATGTGGACACTTTATATTGGAAATGATGAGATAGGAAAAGAGTTTTATGCCGTTAACCGAATGTATTTTGAAATTATTCGTTATGCCAAAGAAACAAATCATAAATATCTTGATTTATTTGGAACAACTGGAGATGTAGAACATACACATAAAAATCTAGCAGGAATCCATAATTTTAAAAAGAATTTTGGTGGAAGATATGTAGAGTTTATTGGTGAGTTTGACTTAGTAAATAAGAAAATATTATATAAAATATTACCTATCTTTTTAAAAGTATATCGAAAATTAAAAAAGCAAAAAAATAGGTAGGTTTCTTTCTTATCCGGTGTTATAATGAGTATAAGGATGGTGATAAAATGAAAGATGTAAACGATTTAAAACAAAATGGAATTGATGTTGATCGTGCTTTGTCATTGCTTGGTGATATGACAACGTACAATACGATTTTAATGGAATTTGAAAAAAATTATGATGAGAGAATGAAAAGACTAGAAGATGCGAAGAATAAAAAAGACTATAATGCTTATGGAATTGAAGCACATTCCTTAAAAAGTGATGCGAAGTATTTAGGGTTTATGACGCTAGCAGATCTTTCTTATCAACAAGAACTTGCTGGTAAGTCTAGTGATGAAGGTAGTATTTTACAAAACTATGATACTTTGGTACAAGAAGCTACAAAAATAATAAAGATAGTAAGAGACTACTTAAATGGTGCCGATGGTGAGGAAGAAATAGAAACACTAGAACCTTTAAAACAAGCTATTTTAGTTGCGGATGACTCTACCATTATTACTAGTTTTTTAGATGAAATCTTTCATGATAAATATGAAGTATTACAAGCCCATGATGGAAAAGAAGTATTGAATTTTGTTGAAAAACGAGGAAATGATATTATTGCGCTTCTCCTTGATCTTAATATGCCAAATATCAATGGTTTTGAGGTCCTTGATTATTTTAAGGAACATGATTTGTTTCGACAAATCCCAGTATCTGTTATTTCTGGTTCCGATGATAAAGAATCCATTAATAAAGCCTTTACATATCCTATCGTTGATATGATAACAAAACCATTTGAAAAAGATAGAATCGAATTAGTAGTAGAAAAAACAATCCAATTGAAAGAGGTAACGGTATAGATGAATGAAATTAAATGTCCAAATTGTGGTACGGTTTTTCAAATTAGTGAAACCAATTATGAATCCATTGTAAAACAAATAAGGGATCATGAGTTTGAAAAAGAAATAACAAGAAGAGAAAAGGAATTTAAGCAAGAAAAAGAAAGTGCCATAAAACTTGCAGAAAGTACACTAGAGAAAAAATTAACGGAAGAGTTAAATAAGAAAACATTGGAAATTAACAACTTACAAAATGAATTACAAACAAAAGAAAAAGAGACCATAAATAAACTAGAAAAAGAATATAGTGAAGAACGAAAAGAAAAAGAACTAGAGATAGAAAGGCTAAAAAATGAGATTAAACTACAAAAAACAGAACAAGAGTTAGCAATTAAAACAGCAGTAACAGAGAAAGAAAAAACAATTGATACATTAAACAGTACCATTGAATTAAAGAAAAGCGAGTATTTGTTAAAAGAAAAAACGCTAAAGGAAAGCTATGAAGAAAAGATAAAAAGCAAAGAAGAACAAATTGCTTATTACAAAGATTTTAAAGCAAAGCAATCTACAAAAATGATTGGAGAATCACTAGAACAACACTGTAGTAATGCGTTTAATCAAATACGTTCTCTTTTTCAAAATGCTTATTTTGAAAAAGACAATGATATTAAAACAGGATCCAAAGGTGATTTTATCTTCCGTGATTATGATTCGGATGGAGAAGAGATTGTATCCATTATGTTTGAGATGAAAAATGAAGCAGATAATACTTTGAAAAAACATAAAAATGAAGATTTCTTTAGAGAATTAGACAAAGATAGAAAAGAGAAAAATTGTGAATATGCTGTTTTGGTTTCTCTTTTAGAGATTGATAATGAATACTATAATACCGGTATTGTTGATGTATCCCACAAATATGAAAAGATGTATGTCATAAGACCACAGTTTTTTATTCCCTTGATTACTTTGATTAGAGGAATTGCGCTTAATTCTTTAAAATATAAAAAAGAACTTCATCTTGTTCAAAATCAAAACATTGATATTTCTCATTTTGAAGAAAATATGAATGCCTTTAAAGAAGGCTTTGGTAGAAACTATCGTTTGGCAAGTGATAAATTTAAAAAAGCAATTGATGAAATCGATAAGACAATTGATCATTTACAAAAAACAAAAGAAGCCCTTTTATCGAGTGAAAATAATTTAAGACTTGCGAATAATAAGGCAGAAGATTTAACGATAAAAAAACTAACAAGAAATAGTGAAACCATGGCTCAAATGTTCGAAGCTTTAAAAGAAGAAAAAGTAAATGAATGAAAATACCTTTTTGGTATGGTGAATTCTAATAGTAAATGCAATCGACAAAATAAGTAAATAAAAGGGAAAAGTAAATGCAATTTAAAAATCGGT
>CANQYK010000075.1 GCA_947628065.1 uncultured Bacilli bacterium
TAACTTACACCAGTTATAACCAAAATACTAACAATAATCGATACTACAATAATGATAATTAACTTTTTCTCTTTCATGGATATCAATCCTCTCTTATTTTATGTTTTCATTATAACAAATTATCAAACAAACAACAAGATTATAAAAACATTTTATAAGGAATTAATTGATTTCCTTGTTTTTTATAAAGTGCAATTAACTCCTCTTTCTTCTTAAAAAAGACATAATCTTCTATATTATAAATATCTTCTATTCTCCCCCCATTTCTTATCTTCTTCTCTATCTTAGGTGTTACTTCTATTACTTTATAACCTAATACATCTTCTATTTTTAAAATCTTCATATTTACTGTTATATCCTCTATTTTTTTGGCATCTTCTATTTCAAACCTTCCTTGTTTTGTTCTCCTTAAAGCACTCATAGTAAGAGGTTTTCCTAATCTTTCCCCAATATCATTTACCAAACTTCTAACATAACAACCTTTTGATACTTGACACAAAAATGTAAAGTTTTTAGGTTCTACTTTAATAAGCTCTAACTTCTTAATAAAAACCTTTCTTTTCGGTAATTCTATTTTTTCCTTTCTTCTTGCATATTCATATAACTTTTTTCCTTTTATCTTAACCGCTGAATAAATTGGTACTTCTTGTTCATATTCTTTTGGAAAACTTTGAAATACCTCTTTTAACGCATCCTCATCTACACGACAATCTTTCTTCTCTATTACAGTTCCTGTAATATCTTTGGTATCTGTTTTTATTCCCACTTGTACTTCTACTACATATTCTTTATCAGTAGCTGTTAATAATTCGTTAATTTTCGTTGCTTTATTTATGGTTACTACAAGAACACCGGTCGCTAAAGGATCAAGGGTTCCATTATGTCCTACTTTATCCGTATCAAAGATTTTACTAATTTTATTTACAACATCCCGAGAAGTTACACCTTCTTCTTTATCAATAATTAAGACTCCAGACCTTTGATAAATTTCATAATATTCCTCTAATGTTAAATGATTCTCTTCTATTATCTTAGCCGTATTTTTTAAAACAAAACGAAAATGCCATGGTTCATAAGGATATCCTGTTATCTCTTCTTTTCCTTTTGGATATCTTAAAATAAGACCATAGGAAGCTAGTTTTGAATGAATCTTTTGAAAGATATCTTCTTGTTTTAATAATTCCTCATTGGATTCTATTTTCCTTCCATTTATGACCAATAAAATATCAAAACAAAGCCCCGTATGATGTTCCGATGCGAAAGGTGGTGCGATATATTCTTTTGGATATAAGGATTGTAATTCTTGTTGCTCTTCCACACTTCTTTTTCCACTTGTAACCTCTATTTCAATATTTTCCTTTTTTAATTCTTCCTTTAACTTAAGATAAGCTTCTTTTGTTTTTTTCTCTAATGTAATGGTATCACCAAAACAATTTTGAAACGTTTCAAACGTAAAATTAGAAACATCTTCTTTTTTAAAAAGATGTTTCTTATTTACTAGTATGTTATATTTCTTTTTCATCTTTGATATCCTCTATTATCTTATCAATCTTCTCACCATACGAAATAGATTCATCATATAAAAACTTTAACTCTGGTGTATGCCTAATATCAATTCGTTTGCTTAGCTCACCTCTTAGAAAGCCACTCGCATCCTTTAAAGCTTTTGCTGTACTTTCTTTTTTGGTTTGATCAAGTACCGTATAATAAACCTTACAATAACTTAAATCACTTGATACCTCACAATCCGTAATAGTTACAAACTTAATATCTTTATCTTTTACTTCTAACATGAATATTTTTGATAATTCTTCTTGTATTCTATCATTTAATCTCTCAATTCGAATATTTGCCATACTATCCCTTCCTTTTCTTCTATTTTACACTATCCTTTTGTTTTTATCAATTGCTTTCCTTCTTCTTCATATTCTATTTCACTCAAACTCGTATTTTTTCCTCTTAATAAATCAAGATAAAATTCATTTGCTTTTTGAAATCCATCTTTTACTCTTCTTTCCTCTAAACAAATAGAAGAAATAAACCCTTTTGTAAAAGAGGCCTCCATTAAAAGCATACCAGGATCAGTATGATAAAGAGAATTCGTCATATCAGAAAGAGATGGTACATAAATACGCGTTGCCCCTCGATCTACTTTTAATCCCATATGGTGATGATGTCCTTCTAATACAAGAGGATATCCCTTTCTAGAATCCATATTTTCGATACAAGGATAATGATTCGATGTTTTTTTATGTTCTAAAACAATAAAATCATTTTTTATCTTTAAAATACCCTGATGATAACCAAGGGTTAAAAAATCATGACGATAGGAATTTAATACTTCTTCAAAATTAATACCCATATTTTCTAAAATTGAAAAATCATGATTGCCAAGAACTGTAACATTGATAATATTTTTATCAAAAGGATATTGCTTTAAAAAAGAATCAATTTGTAAAAGTCCATCTTTTTCTTTTTTAGAAGAACCAAAGGTACCATCTAAAATATCCCCACAATTTATAATAACATGAATATTTTCTTTGATGCAATAATCATACAATTGATCCAAATAAGTTAAATTTTCAAAAGTAGAACCAATATGAATATCCGCAATGACTACCATCGTTAACTTTTTACTATCCTTTAAAGTATATAATACGTTTTCTTTTGGCAAAGAAATAAAGTCTATCTTTTTTTTAGGTGTATAAATAATATCTCCTGTCTCATAATATTTTCGATTAAAATCAATGCCTTTGTTTTTTAACAAACTTAACATATTAAAAAGTTGTTTATTGGATAACCCCAATTCCATAGAAATCTCATTAATTGTTTTTCCTTCCTTTATACAATCAATTAATTTTTTTGATAAATCTGTCATTTTTTCCTCCCCTGTCCTCTACTATAACATAAGAAAATAGAAAAGCAAAGAAAAAGAGGTAACTTATCGTTTTACCTCTACTAATTCATAGACTTCAATCAAATCATTTTCCCTATAATCTTGAAAATCCGTTAAAGTTAGACCACAATCCATTCCTTTACTAACTTCTTTTACTTGATCTTTTTCATGTTGTAAGCTATTAATAGAACCATTATAAATAACAATACCATCTCTTACAACTCTTGCTTTGTTGCTTGCTTTGATGGTACCATCAACAACATGACAACCTGCAATCATACCAACTTTAGAGAATTTAAAGAGTTGTCTTACTTCTAAGGTTCCAAGAACCTTTTCTTCATAGATAGGCTCTAACATTCCCTTCATAGCATCTTCCATATCCTCTACTACTTTATAGATAATATCATACGTACGAATCTCTACTTGGTATTCTTTAGCAAGATCAACAACTTTATTGTTACCACGAACATTAAAACCAATAATAATTGCATTGGATGCTTGGGCTAGTACTACATCACTTTCGGTAATCGCTCCTACACCACCACGAATGACATTAATCTTAACACCTTCTACCTCTATTTTTTCAAGAGACGATCTTACAGCTTCCAAACTACCATTTACATCGGTTTTTAAGACAACATTAATTTCTTTTAATCCTTTGTTTATTTGTCCAAACAAATCATCTAATGTCATACCAGTTCGATTGGTATCCTGCTCTCTTGCACGAAGGGCCCTCTCTTCTGCTATACTTCTTGCTTGTTTTTCGGTCTCAAACGCCATAAACTTATCACCTGCTGCAGGAGTTGAAGATAATCCAGTTACTTCAACTGGCATAGAAGGATAAGCTTCTACAATATTTTGTCCCAAATCATTTTTTAAGGTTCTAACCTTTCCAAAAGAAGTTCCTGCAACAATTGGGTCTCCCAAACGTAGAGTACCATTTTGAATCAAAAGAGTTACAATACTACCAACCTGTTTATCCATTTGACTCTCTAACACTGCCCCACTTGCATATCTTGAAGGATTGGCTTTTAATTCTGCCATTTCAGCAACCAAGGAAATACTTTCTAATAAAGCATCTACTCCTTCCCCTGTTTTTGCCGAAATCTTATTGATAATGGTATCGCCTCCCCATTCTTCTGGGGTAAGTCCTGCTTCCATTAAACCAGTTAAAACCCGTTCAACATTGGCATCTTCTTTGTCAATCTTATTGATTGCAACAATAATTGGAACGCCTGCTGCCTTCGCATGATCGATTGCTTCTTTGGTCTGTGGCATCACACCATCATCGGCTGCGACAATAATCACAACAATATCCGTAACACTCGCACCTCTTGCACGCATTTCTGTAAAAGCAGCATGTCCTGGGGTATCAATAAATGTAATTACATCATCTTTATGTTTTACTTGGTAAGCTCCAATTGCTTGGGTAATTCCCCCTGCTTCATTACTTGCGACACTACTATGTCGAAGGTAATCAAGAAGGGTTGTTTTTCCATGATCAACATGTCCCATAATAGTTACAACAGGAGGACGTTCTACCAAATCTTCTTCTTTATCAATCACCTCATAATTTTCAAAATTCGAAATATCTCTTGTCTCTTCTTTTTTTACCGTTTTATTATAATCAAGAGCAAGTATTTCTACATCTTCAAACTTTAAAGGATTATTAACAGTAGCCATAATTCCAAGACCCATTAATTTTTTAATAATTTCACCTACTTGTACATGAAGGCTACTAGCAAGATCTCCTACTGTCATATTTTCTTTATAAAGCAATACATTTTCATCATCGTCTTGAACATTGCTTTGTAATTTTTCTCGATGTTTATAAATCTTTTTTCTCTCTTCTTTAAAATTACTTTTCTTATTTTCTTTGTTTTTTCCTTTCGGACTTCTTACTTTTTCTTCTTTCATAGAGGAAGTATCATAAGCAATTTGTTCTGCTTTCTCATCAAGTTCAATATCACGAGCTAGTTCTTCATCTACTTCTTCTACATAATCCTCTTCATCTTGAAAAGAATTATCTAAAAGGATTATTTCTTCATCACTTAAGATTCTATTTTCATCATCAACTGGAAGCGATAAACGTTCCATATGTTTGATAACATCTTCTACACTCTTTGAAATATCACTTGCATATTCTTTGATATTCATACTTTTCACCTCTTTCTTATTTTTCTATTATTTCTAAAATCTCATCATAAATAGTATCTGGTATTTCACACTCCAAATGACGGCCCAAACTGTTTTTCTTTTTGGCTTGTTCTAAAACTTCTTTCTCTTTCTTAATGTATGCACCTCTACCATTCATTTTTCCAGATACATCTACCTTTATTTCTCCATCTTTCGAACGAACAATACGAAGTAAATCTTTTTTCTCACATTTTTCT
Organism: uncultured Bacilli bacterium; assembly: GCA_947628065.1. Lineage (GTDB taxonomy): Bacteria > Bacillota_I > Bacilli_A > RF39 > UBA660 > Onthousia. Next base: position 5,290 of record CANQYK010000075.1, read on the forward strand.
TTTGTTACAACACATGTCCGCATTGGTATTTTTCTCTGTTTCATAAGACACCTACTCCGCTTTGATATTGATTCCAATCTCACTTGCTTGCTCTGGTGTTTTAATATCAATATTATAACCCGTTAATCTGCTAGCAAGGCGCGCATTTTGTCCTTTTTTCCCAATGGCCAAGGAAAAATTATCTCCACTTGCAATCACAAGGGCTTCCTTTTTCTTCTCATCGGTAATCATAACAGTCATTTCCTTAGCAGGTGATAAGGCATTGGCAATAAAGACTTTAGGATCAGAATCATATTTTACAATATCAATCTTTTCTCCTTTTAACTCTTTCATGATATTGGCAATTCTACTACCACGTTCTCCAATACAAGCACCAATTGGATCAATTCTACTATTTTCAGAATAAACGGCTACTTTACTACGATGTCCAGCATCACGCGCAACACCATATAAAAGAATGGTTCCATCACTTAATTCTGGTATTTCATGTTCAAAAAGACGTTTAACAAAACCAAAATGACTACGACTTAAAACAATTGCCATATTTCGTCCTTTATCATCTACTTTGGTAACATAAACTTTAATTTGGCTACCCATTTCTATTTTTTCACCTGGAATAATATTTTTCTTTGGTAAAATACCATTGCATCTTCCAAGATCAATAAAATAGTTATCCGTATCTTCTAGTGCAACGGTACCAACTAATAATTCATCTTTTTTACCTTCAAACTCATTCTTAATACTATTTCTCTCTGCTTCTCTTATCTTTTGAACAACGACTTGTTTCGCAGTGGATGCTGCGACACGGCCAAAGTCTTGTGGTGTTACTTCTGTATCAATGGTATCACCAATGTTTAAACTTTTATCTCTTCGTCTTGCATCGCTTAGTTTGATCTCACAATCAGGATTGAAGAAGCTTATTTTTTCTTTTTCTTCTTCCTCTTCTTCAATTACTTCTTCCTCTTCTTCTTCATCTTCATCGGTATATTGTTCAAATAGATAATCATCATACTCTTCTTTGGTCATTTTATCATCGGGTACTACGGTTAAATAAGAATAGACTTTAATATCTCCTGTTTTTTCATTGATCAAAACTTTTACATTGTTGTTTTTGGTATTGTAATTTTTCTTATAAGCAGAGGTTAGTGCTTGTTGCATCGCATCAAATACAATACTTTTATCAATGTTTTTCTCTTTAACAATATTATCAACCGCTCTTAAAAACTCTTTGCTATTCATTGTTCTCTCCTTTCTCTTTGGAATGAATATCCAAAACATCAATATCTTTTGTTAGTTCTGCTTGATCCATAATTGGATTAATTATCTTTGTTGCTTCTGTTATCCTTTCTACATCAATGACATCATCACTATCAAGTTCAATATTAAGGGATCTTACCCCTTCTTCTTCACTATAGTAGACATCACTAACAAAAAGATTAAGTTCATCAAGTACATCTTTTAATAGGGCTTCTACTTTCTCTTTCATAACTTCCTCCTTTACAAATCAAAGAGTGGGATT
>CANQYK010000076.1 GCA_947628065.1 uncultured Bacilli bacterium
GGTCCGATTGAATGGAAATATATAGTAGAAAAAGCCAAAGAAAAAAGCACTTAGGCTTCTTTTTTTGGAATTTTAAGAATTGTTCCAACCTCTAACATAGTTGTTGTTAAATTGTTTAAATCCATTAGTTGTTGTGGTGTTACGTTGTAATTAGATGCAATGGAATATAAAGTATCTTGCTCTTTTACTTGATAAGAGAAAAAAGAATCTTTTTGATGTGGAACTTTTAATATTTGGTTAACTGATAGTAAACTATTTTTTAAATTATTTAAATGCATTAAAGTAGACATATCAGTATGATACTTCTGTGCAATACTATATAAGCTATCTCCCTTTTTTACTTGATAGGTATCAAATACATCTTCTTGTTCTTGATAACTTCCACAAAGATCACTTCCAATCGAAGAAGATAAATCATTTGGAATCATTAAAACTTGCCCAATCGATAATAGTGTATTGTGTAATTGATTAAGATTGATAAGATCCGATACACTTGTATCAAACTTTTTTGCAATCGAATATAAATTATCCCCTTTTTGTACTTTATAAATAAGACTCACATTATCACATCCAATCATTTTAGTATATGAAAAATAATCCATGATAATTATTGTTTTAAAGCATTATTTTTGTTATACTTATAGTAGAAAAGAATATAGGAAGGTAAGAATATGAAAAGAAAAGTATTTCGGATAGGAATTTTTTTGGTGGTAGTGGCTCTTTCTTTAGGCCTTTATCAATTATTTTCAGAATATAAAAAAGTAGATGAAGAAGTTCGTTTAAGAACTGCTTATTATGTAAAAACAGGACAAGCTTTAAATATTGTTCAAAAAGAGTTTTTAGAAGGAGATAAAGTAGAAAGTAACAATACCGATGTCGCAGAAGTTACCAATGAAGGTGTAATAGAAGCTAAGAATCCAGGTACTGCTACTATTACTGTTACGCAAAAAGAAACAATTGTAGAAAATATAGAACCACAACCAGTAATTCCCAATCAACCAACTTCTCCAACAATTCCTAATAACAACGGAACAAATGTAGAAACTCCAACAACACCAAGTCCCCCAAACATTAATATAGAAGAAGAAAAAAAATCTTTAGAAGCAACCAAAGAATTCGATATTGTTGTAAAAGAACCGGTACAAGGAATTTCCCTTAATGTAGAGAAAGTAATATTAACAGAAGGAGATACCTTTCAATTAGAACATTTTTTTATTCCACCCAATGCCTATAATAAAAATGTCTCTTATCAATCAAATGATGATTCGGTTGTATCAGTTTCAAAAGAAGGTTTATTAACCGCCAAAAAACGAGGCGAGACAACCGTTGATGTTATAACACAAGAAGGATCTTTTAAAAGCACAACACAAGTTGTTATAAAATCCAAAAAAGGACAAAATAATCTTTATGTAAAAGAAGAAAAAATAGAACTTTATGCGAATGAAAAACAAGAAGTACATGCTAGTATTACACCAGATACAACAAGAAATAAAGAAATAACCTATCAAAGTAGTGATACAAATATTTTTACAGTAGATGAAAATGGAGTTGTAACTGGAAAAGTACAAGGAACCGCTAATTTAATCATATCATTTGAAAATCAAAGTAAAACAGTTCCAATAACAGTATTAGAAAAAGTAGTAAAAGAAGTTCAAATAAGTCCCAAAAATATTACATTAACAGAAGGAGAAAGCATCAATTTAAAAGTATCAATTTTTCCAGAAGATGCTCTAAATAAATCCATACGTTTTTTATCTTATGATCATGATATAATTGAAGTAGATAATAAAGGAAAAGTAACAGCCAAGAAAAAAGGTAGTACGACAATAACAGCAAGAGCAGACTCTATGGTAAGTGATACTTGTAATATTGAAGTAATTGAAAATGTTCCTACTTATATTGAACCAGATTCAATAGAAATAGAAAAAAAAGATATTACACTTGAAACAGAAGAAACGTATCAAATCAAAGCATCTGTTTTACCAACAGATACTACCAACAAAACACTAAGTTATACAGTAGAAAATCCAAATATTATAGAAATCGATCAACAAGGATTGATCACTGCTTTAAAAGAAGGAAGTAGTAAAGTTTTTGTAAAAGCAAGCAATGGAATTGAAGAAACTATAAATATTGTAGTAAAACAAAAAAACATTAAAGTAACAGATTTGATTGTAAATTATGGATCTATTTCTGGTAACAAAGGGGATGTATTTTCAATCGATACAAAAGTATTGCCAGAAAATGCTAGTAATCAAAGTATTTCTTATGAATCAACCAATGATAAAATTGTAAGTGTATCTTCATCTGGAATTGTAACTTTAAAAGAAGAAGGAACTGCTTCAATACTTGTCTTTTCTCATGATAAAGGAATAAGAAAGGAAATACCTGTTCAAGTAACCGTTCTAAATAGTATTCAGTTTGATGTTTTAAATTTACGATTAAACATTGGTCAAACAAGGAATATAATTGCTACAACAACACCAGAAAATCAAAAAATAACATGGGAAAGTGCCGATCCTTCTATTGCAAAAGTATCACAAAATGGAGAAGTAACAGGAATAAGAAATGGAACAACAACGATACGTGCCTATCTTACCAATAATCCAACAATCAAAGAAGAGACAATGGTACAAGTAAATGATAATCCAATAACAGAGATTAAAATTACAAATACAACAGATGATATAGGACTATATGAACATTTATATTTAGAAAAAGGAACCAAGAAAAATATAAAAGTAGATTTTATTGCAGCAGATACCACACAAGAGACAACAGATTCTGTTGAATATGAAATATTAAATTCAAAAGAAGCAACGATAACCAATGTGAAGAAAAGTAAAAATACATTGACAGGAGTCATTAATGGAGTAAAAGTAGGTACAACTTCTCTTGTTATCAAAGCAGGTAATAAAACCAAAAATTTAATAATAACAGTAGAAGATAGTGGTGAAAAAGCATACTTTTTATCAAGACCAGCAGATGGAAATAGTGATGCCATTTTATTAGCAAGCGATGGAAAATATGGATTAATTGATACCTCTTCAAAAGAGTATTGTAGTAACTTAGTATCTGTTTTAAATGGAGTAGGTGTAAAAACATTAGACTTTGTAATATTAACCCTACAACAAGCAGATCATATTGGTTGCTTTGATAGAATATTAAATGATTATAAAATAAAAACAGTCTATTTTAAAGAATACGATGCAATGGAATACTATCTTGGAAATGATTTCATAGAAGCAAGAAAAGCAAAAATAGCAAGTTGGAAACAAACAATGAAAGAGAAAAAAATTACGTATAATATTCCAACCATAAGAGAAGTTAGTTTAGGAAGATTTAATTTAAAAGCTTATAATACAGAAAATATTTATTTACCAACAAGTTTTCAAACAGCTTGCATAAACAAAAGCGCTGCCTGTAGTCAAGAACCACAGAGTTTAGTGTATATGGTAACAGTAAATAATAAAAAAATGTATTTAGCATCGGATTTAAAAAATACAGCAGTTAATTCAGTAGATGCCGTTCAAAACATAGCAAAAACGATTGGAAAAGTAGATATTTATAAAGTAGCAAATCATGGAATGGAAGATAGTAATACTCTTGCTACTCTTGATATCCTACAACCGCAATATGCAATTGTAACAGGAAGTAGAACAGCATTTGAAACTGGTTTATCCACAACAGGTTTAAGAAATATTTTAAAATATACAAAGAAAAACAAAGGAGACCTTTATTATACATATAGTAAACAAACCAGTAGAATTGTTACGGCTAATATCGCATCAAATGGTAATATTCAAATGACAACAACAAGATCAAATGTTACAGATAATACGCTTGCAATAGAAAATACAAAAGAAAAAGAGGAATTGACAAATGCGATTGAAACCCAGTTAACACCAACAGAAGAAACGCCAAATACGAATAATAATAACAACAGTAATAATAATACCAACAATAACAACAGTAATAATAATAGCAATAATAGCAATAATAGCAATAATAGCAATAATAGCAATAATAGCAATAATAGCAATAATAGCAATAATAGCAATAATAATAACAATAATAATAACAATAATAATAACAGTAACAACAATAATAGTACTAATAACAATAACAATAATAACAGTCAAACAACCCCACCAAAAGAAGAACCACAGAAAAAAATAGGTAGTTTCAGTGCTACATTATATGGTGCAGTAGCTTGGTCCAATCAAACTCTTAATATTCGAAAAAGTGCATCAAGCAGTAGTAGTAAATTAGGAACTGTACCAACTGGTAAAAAGATGACAATTTTAAGTAGTGATAATAGTACAACAAAATACATTCAAATAAAATATAATAATATAACAGGTTATGTTTATTCTGATTATATTATGATTAATTTACCAGATGTCATTCCTGATATGTATTATGAAATAACCAATGCAAATAGTTCTATCTTTAAGTCAGCAGGCTATTCAATTTCTGGTATTACAGGTAAAAATTTATATGGATTTACTAAACAATACAATAGTAAGATAGGAAAAGAAACTTATTATGCTCCATTGCTTTATCCTGTTGCCAAACAACTTCAAAAAGCTTATGACAGTGCAGTAAAACAAGGATATAATCTAAAAGTATACGATTCTTATCGACCATACAGTGTAACAAAAACAATTTATTCAAAATTCTCAGCATTATATAATAGTAATAAAACAGTTAAAAATAAAGTAAATTATGATAAAAATGGTGCTTATTGGGGACCAACGTGGTTTCTTGCTAAAAATGCTTCCAATCACAATCGAGGAATTGCAGTCGATATTGCTCTAACAGACAAAAATGGAAATGATTTAAAAGCACAATGTGATATGCATACCCTTGATACATCTGCTCTTACAAAATATAATAACGCAAATGCTAAAAAATTGAGAAGTATTATGACAGGTGTTGGTTTTGAAACTTTGCAATCGGAATGGTGGCACTTTGAAGAGAAAAATTATAAAAGTAGTCCCGTAACAGATATTAAAATTCAATAAAAAATCTTGAGTGTATCAAGATTTTTTTTATTAAAATGGCTAGATACAATATTATTGATGAAATCGCTTATTTAAAAGAGTTGATGTTACTAATAATGGTTACCGATTAATACCAGTAGAAAAGAAAGAAGAATGAATTTTTCTATCTTCCAGGTAAAATCCTGCAATTAGACAGTGATAAATCCTATATTATTCATTTTATAAAGAGATGCATCTTTAACAGGATGGTATTGTAATGTAAGATAAAATACTATGAATTAATTTTACATACAGAAAATATATTGACTTTTTTCTTTTTTTATTTTATGATGATATTGGTGATAGAAATGATAAAAAGAGAAAATTATTTATTAAAAATAAGAGAATTTTATTCTTCTGATTTGATTAAAGTTATAATAGGAATAAGAAGATGTGGAAAATCTGTTCTTTTAAAACAAATTATAGAAGAAATCAAAGAAAGTGGTATTGATAATAATCATATAATATATCTTAATTTTGAGGATATTGAATATGATCGGCTCAAAGACTATATGGACTTAAATAAATTTATAAAAAAGAAAATAAAAGATAAAAAAAAGTATTATTTGTTTTTTGATGAAATACAATCTGTGAATGAATGGGAAAAAGCAATTAATTCATTTAAAGCTACTTTAAATGTTTCCATCTTTATAACAGGATCAAATTCTAAGTTATTATCAAGCGAATTGGCAACCCTTTTATCTGGTAGATATGTATCTTTTGTTATATCTCCATTTTCTTTTAAAGAGGTAGTGGAGTTAAAAAAATTAAAAGACAAGAAAGAAATAGAAGATGCTTTTGATGATTATTTAATGTGGGGAGGTATGCCCCAGAGATTTGAATATCAAACAGAAAATGCAAGAAATAATTATTTATCGGATCTTTTTTCTTCCATTGTATTAAAAGATATTGTAAAAAGAAATAAATTTTCTAATATCAATTTATTTGAAAGAATTATGGAATATTTAGTTACCAATCCTTCTCAAGCATTTTCAACAAAAAAAATGTTAAGTGAATTAGAAAAAGAAAAGATTCCGATTTCTACCAAAACAGTATATGAATGCTTGGATTATGCTTTATCTGCTATGCTCATGTCGAAAATTTCTACTTATGATGTAAGAGGAAAAAGAATATTGTCTAGAAAAGATAAATATTATTTGACGGACTTAGGATTAGGACAAATATTAAATGTGAACAAAAAAACACAATATGGAGCATATTTAGAAAATATTGTTTTTAATGAATTGATCAATCGAGGATATCATGTTAGTGTAGGAAATAATAATGGGAAAGAAATTGATTTTATTGCCACTAAACACAATCAAAAAGAATATTATCAAGTAACTTTTACTCTAGCGGATAAAACTTGCGAAGAAAGAGAATTTGGAGCTTATGATAATATCAAAGATAACTATCCAAAGTATGTTATATCGATGGATAAACTTGATTATTCTCAAAATGGAATCATTCATAAAAATATAATTAACTGGTTATTAGAAGAACAATAGGCAATTGTTCTTTTTCTTATTTTGTTCTATTTGAAAATAATTCACATAAAATGAAATGGGTGATTTTATGTTTAAAATAGGTGATTTTGTAACAAGAAAATCTTATGATAATGATCTTTTGTTTCAAATTTATAATATTATTGATGAAATCGCTTATTTAAAAGGGGTTGATGT
>CANQYK010000077.1 GCA_947628065.1 uncultured Bacilli bacterium
AGAGTCATTGGTATTCCAATCAGCAAGGAAATAAAAATTCCTTGTTTTACTTTCTTTTTGGCATAACGATAATGTCCATTGCTTGTTGCTCTTGATAAAACAGGAAGTAAGGCTTGGGAGATGGCAAGGGTAAAAAAAGAAGGAAGTAAAAGAAGAGGTAAAACAAAACCAGATAAAACTCCATATTCGGATACAATAAAAGAATTTTGATACCCACAAAAGGCTAAGGTACTGGTTAGAATAATAGGTTCTAAAAAATAACCAATACTTCCAACCAAGCGACTTGCAGTAGTAGGGACACTAATTACCATGGCTTCTTTGGCATACCGTGTATTAAAACGTAAATCTTTTTTATGAATGGATAAGTTTTTGGGTAAGAAGAAAAAGAGGACAAGAATCGAAGATAATTCACTAATCACATTGGTTAAAATAACAACAGTAACCGTTATTTCTAACCCTTTTGGTAAGAAAAGGGGAATTAAGATAAGGTATAAAAGAAGTCGTACAATGTCTTCTAAGCAATTGGATACGACATGAGGTAACATTTTTTCTTTCCCAAAAAAATAGCTTCGTAAAATACCAGAACAAGAAGTAAGTGGTAAGACAATCGCCATGGCAAGAATGGGAAGGGTTGTCCTTTTTTCATGTAAAAGATAAACGGATAAGATCGGTGCTAGAAATAGGACCAAAAGAATAAGAAAGATATTAATAATAAAAGAGATGGATAAAAGAGAGAATAAAAGATTTTTATTGTTTTTCTTATCTTCTGCTACTAATTTTGAAAGTGCAATGGGAAGACCAAACTGTCCTAATCCAATCAACAAAGAAAAGGTTGGAAGGATTAACATATAAAGACCGATTCCTTCACTTCCCATCAAGCGACTCATGACAATTTTAATAATCATTCCAAGAAATTTTGTCAAGAAGCCACCTATCATTAAAATCACGGTAGAAACAATAAATTTTTCTTTCATACAATCTTCCTTTCAAAAAAATGTTTGTAAAACCAAACGAAAAAAAATTACAAAATTTGTGAAATTACTTTTCAATTCAAATAGACTATGTTATATTGGAAATGTAGAATATTAGAGGTGAGAAGTATGCAAGATTTAATAGATTTTTTAGCACGAAAGGAAATTAGTATTGTGGTTATTATTTTAGTTGCTGCAATTGTTCTTTATTTCATTTTATGGTTTGTATCTTTAATAAAGAAGCATGAAATGAAAAAAAAGTTAAAAAATAATACATTAGAATTAAAAGCTTTTGCCGATCAAATAAAGTTAGAAGAGAAAAAACAAAAAAAGAAAAAACAGGAAGTTATGCCTGTTGTAGCGAATCCAAAAAAAGTAGAAATTATTGAACCTATTTTACCAAAAATAGAAGAAGCCAAAAAAGAAAATACTGCTGTAGATCAAATGATTTTAAAGAAGGATGAAGAAATAGAACTATTGGAAGAGGAACCAATTCAATACAAAGAAGAAGTTTATACAAAAGAAGAAGCCAAAGAAGAACTAAATCGTATAACAGAAACACTAAGAAAAGAACAAGAAAAACCAAAAGTTGAGATGAAACCTTTTGTAAAAGAAGAAAAAGTAGTAGAGGTAAAAGAAGAGAAAAAAGAAGAAAGAAAACAAGAGGTAGTAGAAGAGAAGAAAGGGGAAAAGGATAATATCATTCCATTAACTTCTTTTGAAGAAGAGGAAGAACATCATGCTATTATTAGTTTAGAAGAGCTTCTTGAAAAAGGGAAAACAATAACACAAGAAGAAATTGTAAAATATGAAGACGAAGGAAATGAACCAATTACAATAGAAGAATTAGAAGCAAGGTATAAGGAAGAAAAGAAGCAAGAAGAAAAAATAGAAGCTCCAAAGAAGACAGTGGAACAACCTAAGAAAAAGGAAGTAGAATTAGTGGAGTTCTATAAACCAAAAGTTAAACCTTATCAAGCAGCAAATCATTATCGTCCAACTCCTGTTATTAGTCCTATTTTTGGAATTGAGGAACAACATATTGCAAGAGAAAAAGCAATTGAACTTGAAAATACTGCAACATATGAAAAATTTGATAAGGAAATTCTTCGTACGAGTCAGTTTGTTGCTAAGTTAAAAGAGTTACAATCGGTATTACAAAAAGAATCCGATTAAAAAGAATACCAAAAATGATATTCTTTTTTATTTTTTCTTATTCTTTATTCTTTCTTTGATTACTTCATATGGTATTCCAAATACTTTGGCTATTTCCATATAAGCTTTTTCTTGACCGGTTTTTTCGCCTTCTTTTAGACCTAAAGTGCGACCACGCTTTTCGCCTTCTTTTAGACCTAATATGCGGCCGATTTTTTCACCCTCTTCAAGGCTTTCCCTCTGTACATCAATAAAAGATTGATAGTATTTGCCGGTACCATTGTCATAGCTTAAAACAAAATTGTCTTGCATCATGTTCATTAAAATATCACTCCCTTCTACTAATCTTAATGCTTCATCCGTATCTACTAAGCATCCAGCAACTAACATCTTTTCAAACTCTGTTAGTTTTTCTTCTTCTGTTGGCTGATAAATAACATTATATTTTAGATATAGCATCTGACTTTTACACTCAAGAGTATAATACTTTTCTAAAACTTTTGTAAGGTATATTTCATAAATTTTAATATTTTTCGTATATAAATTTAGGATTCCATCATTAATAGAGTAATTCTCTATGATTTGGTTTGTATTTTTATTGGAATAATTATTGATATTAATAAGTACTACATTGATTTTCTTATCACTTAATAGAAACTGATAAAGCATGTTTTCTGTATAAATAAGATTTCTTATTTGGTATTTTAATTTTGAACTACTGTTACACTCTATAATGTATAAAGTATTTTCATAAAAAACAGCAAGATCACAGCGAAAAGAAGTTTTAATGGTTTCATCAATTCCAATTTCATTTTTATAAAAGTTTAGTTTTTCTTTTTTTATTTCTTTGTTTAAAATACATTGAAGAAAAAAAGAAAGATAATCTTTATGTTCTTCTCTTTCAAAAATACCTTTAAACATAAAGTCAGAAAACAAAGGTATTTTATCACCAAAGAGAAAGTATTTCGGATTCATATTGATACCAAAACGATTTGTTAATTTTCTAGGTTTATAAGCCATTATAATAACACCTTCCTTTGAAACACCATCATTATAAAACTTTTTGATATCAATAGGAAGATAGATATCAAAAGTTTGTACTTTTCTCGTATATGTTTGATATTGTTTCAAATTATGATTCTTTTTCTTTAAGGATGGTACTAAGATAATAAAAGAAGGAATTTGTGTCCAAAAGAGAAAACTGTATTTAATATTTTAGTATGAAAAGAGTTTCCAAAATTAAGGAAAGTTTGACATACTAAAACCCTTATTGTAAAAGTGCTTACTTTAATTTTAATTTACATCAACTGCCAAACTCCGGAAGCAATTGAACTTGAAAATACTGCAACATATGAAAAATTTGATAAAGAGATTCTTCGTACGAGTCAGTTTGTTGCTAAGTTAAAAGAGTTGCAATCCGTATTACAAAAAGAATCCGATTAAAAAGAATACCAAAAATGATATTCTTTTTTATTTTTTCTTATTCTTTATTCTTTCTTTGATTACTTCATATGGTATTCCAAATACTTTGGCTATTTCCATATAAGCTTTTTCTCGACCAGTTTTTTCGCCACGTTTTTCGCCCTCTTCTAGGCTTTCCCTCTGTACATCAATAAAAGATTGATAGTATTTGCCGGTACCATTGTCATAGCTTAAAACAAAATTGTCTTGCATCATGTTCATTAAAATATCACTCCCTTCTACTAATCTTAATGCTTCATCCGTATCTACTAAGCATCCAGCAACTAACATCTTTTCAAACTCTGTTAGTTTTTCTTCTTCTGTTGGCTGATAAATAACATTATATTTTAGATATAGCATCTGACTTTTACACTCAAGAGTATAATACTTTTCTAAAACTTTTGTAAGGTATATTTCATAAATTTTAATATTTTTCGTATATAAATTTAGGATTCCATCATTAATAGAGTAATTCTCTATGATTTGGTTTGTATTTTTATTGGAATAATTATTGATATTAATAAGTACTACATTGATTTTCTTATCACTTAATAGAAACTGATAAAGCATGTTTTCTGTATAAATAAGATTTCTTATTTGGTATTTTAATTTTGAACTACTGTTACACTCTATAATGTATAAAGTATTTTCATAAAAAACAGCAAGATCACAGCGAAAAGAAGTTTTAATGGTTTCATCAATTCCAATTTCATTTTTATAAAAGTTTAGTTTTTCTTTTTTTATTTCTTTGTTTAAAATACATTGAAGAAAAAAAGAAAGATAATCTTTATGTTCTTCTCTTTCAAAAATACCTTTAAACATAAAGTCAGAAAACAAAGGTATTTTATCACCAAAGAGAAAGTATTTCGGATTCATATTGATACCAAAACGATTTGTTAATTTTCTAGGTTTATAAGCCATTATAATAACACCTTCCTTTGAAACACCATCATTATAAAACTTTTTGATATCAATAGGAAGATAGATATCAAAAGTTTGTACTTTTCTCGTATATGTTTGATATTGTTTCAAATTATGATTCTTTTTCTTTAAGGATGGTACTAAGATAATAAAAGAAGGAATCTGTGTCCAAAAGAGAAAACTGTATTTAATATTTTAGTATGAAAAGAGTTTCCAAAATTAAGAAAAGTATGGTATACTTATTTTAAAGATAGGTGATAAAGATGCCAAAATTCAAATATAGAAATAAGCATAGAAATAGTAGAAGTATAGTAAAAGATAATAGTTTTACAGAAATAGCTTTAACAAAGATGGCAAAGAAACAATTAACAATAACATTGTGTTCTATTTTTGGTGTAACATTATTGACAATAGGAAGTGCTTTTTCAATCTTTACAACACAAGCAGTAGGAGAAGATCAAGTAATTAAAGTAGGAGCGTTAAATATAGATTTTGGAGCGGATGCAGATGGAACACTAAGTTTAACAGGAAATTATCCAATGGAAGATGCAGAAGGGCAAGCGACATCACCATATACCTTTACCATAACCAATACGGGAGATATAGAAGCAGATTATACAGTAAAATTAGAAGATGATACAGAAATGATAGACCAAGAAGCTTGTACAAATAATTTAATAGATAAAAATCAAGTAAAATACAGTATAGATGCGGGAACACCAGGAGTTTTAGGTTCATTAGCATCAAAAAGAAATGTTATAGATCAAGGGACATTGGCAAGTGGAGCAAGTAAGACCTATAATATAAGATTATGGATAAAAAATGATGCTCCAAATACGGTATTAAATAGACATTATCATGGAAAAATAGTAGTAGAAGGAGTAGAAAAAGGGAAAGGACCAAAACCTTCAGCAGTAGAAACATTACTTGCAAACTATACAAATGGAGAAGAAGTTCAAGATTATGATGCGAACTATACAAAAGAAGATAGTAGTGCGAAAGAGAATAAGATGTATGTATTTGATCATAAGAATAATAAAGGAACACAGCAAAGTGATTGGACAGACGATGAATTAAAAGATTATAGATATATAGGAGCTGACCCAAATAATTATGTAACATTCAATAATGAAGTTGCTGGATGGAGAATAATAGGAATAGAGACAGTAGATGATGGAACAGGAAAGAAAGAGAAAAGAATTAAATTAATAAGAAAAGACCTATTACCAGTAGGAACAGATAATTACTTATCATGGGATAATAAACCAAGTGGAACAGGATCATCAGAGGATGATGCTGGAAGTAATGATTGGACCGATTCAAGATTAATGTATTTATTAAATCCAAATCATGAGAGTGAGACAACAGGAGTAAGTGGAAGTATCTACTGGAACAGGCAAAGCGGAAATTGTCCAACGGGACGAAACAATGCAACAACGACTTGTGATTTTAGTGAAGTAGGACTGTTGCCAGAGGCCCAAGCAATGATAGGAGATGCGAAATGGTATTTGGGTGGAAATAGTACAGGAAATGGAGTATTAACAGAAGCATATTATAAATTTGAAAGAGGAGAAACAGTATACCAAAGTAGTAGTCATCCAAGAAAAACGAACTGGACGGGGAAAGTAGGATTGATGTACCCTAGCGATTATGGATATGCAACAAGTGGAGGAACAACGGCGAATAGAGCAACCTGTTTAGCAAAAGAGTTGTATCACTGGAATAGTAGTGATGGAGGAATATTAGATTGTAAGACAAATGACTGGCTTTATAATAGCAGTAAAGATCAATGGACAATCGCCCCGTACTCCGGCATCTCGTACCATGTGTTCCATGTGCTCACCCCGGGGTATGTCGACTGCAACGGCGCGTACAGCAGTTACGGTGTTCGCCCAGTCGTATATCTAGTACCTGATATAAAGTTATTAAAAGGTACAGGTAGTGAGACTGATCCTTTTGAGTTCACTTAGCTACGGACAGTTTTTCGTAAGCCGTTGAAAAATAAGGAAGAAAATGGGACGAAAGTCCGCCCAGTAGATGA
>CANQYK010000078.1 GCA_947628065.1 uncultured Bacilli bacterium
AAAGTTTCCAAGTGTAAAGCAAAAAAAGAACTGTCGAAAAAATTAATCACTTAACTTTTTCGACAGCCCCTTATTTTATTCATAATTTTGTGCTTTTACTTCCATAAAACTCTTCGGATGATTGCATACTGGACATACGTCAAGTGCATCTTTTCCTACGTATACATGTCCACAGTTACGACAAATCCAAATCTTATCTTCATCCTTATGGAATACACGTTCATCTTTTACATTCTTAAGAAGTGTTAAATATCTTTCTTCGTGTTCTTTTTCTATTTTACCAACACTTTCAAATAGATAAGCAATGCGATCAAAACCTTCTTCTTTTGCAGTTTCTGCAAACTCTTTGTACATTTCTGTCCATTCAAAGTTTTCACCCTTTGCTGCATCTTCTAAGTTTACCTCTGTACTAGGAATATCTCCATCATGAAGTTCTTTAAACCAAAGTTTTGCATGCTCCTTTTCATTGTTTGCTGTTTCTTCAAAAATAGCAGCTATTTGCTCATATCCATCCTTCTTTGCTTTGGATGCATAATAAGTATACTTATTTCTTGCCTGACTTTCTCCTGCGAAAGCAGTCATTAAATTTTGTTCTGTTTTTGAACCTTTAAGTTCCATAAAATTACCTCTCTTTCTATACATATTTATTATAACAAGGATCAAATTCAAAGAAAAGAAATTTTGGAACTTTTTTTCATTTTTTCGATACAATATGATAGGTGATCCTATGAAATTTAAAGGAAACAAACACAGTCCATTTTGTCGATGCAACGCATGCAAGCAAAAAAGAAGAACCTCTCTTTCTTTCCTTTTCTTCCTAGTTTCTCTTTTGGTTATTATCTTCTATCAAGCCATTCTTTTGATCTTTCTTGTTACAAGATTAAACGCTATTTTATTACTAGCCGAATTACTTCTTTTGATTTTTTTGTTCTTTTTCTTGTTGTTCTAATAAAAAGATTTTAATATATTTCATCTGTTCAAAAAAAAGTACCAATTCTTCCATCTTCTTTAAAGAACAGGGATAACAAGAGATTTCCTTTGGTAAGACCAAATTCAAATAGAAAAGAAGTTCCTCCTCTTCTTGATAAGGATATTTATGTTGATAAAGACGATACGTTGATATCATATCAATATCTTTATAGTGCTTTTTAAAAAGATTGGTAATATCTTCATCAACTCTTCCAATATGGGCGTTTTCCAAACTAATAAAATAACCATTCTCATTGTCTAAAAAGTGACTTAATTCACACTTTCCATGGCAATAAACTTCTCTTGTTGTCTTAACCTCTTGCATCTTTTCATACCACTTTTCTAATAACTCACCACTATAGTGAATGGCATCATACACCATACTAACATTACGAAGAAAAAAATACTCAGAAGGTAACATATAAACTTTTCCTTCTATCATATCTTGTAAATCATGATAATAAGAAGAAAGATAAGAAATTTCTTTTTTGGTATCTTCGTAAAATTCTTTTATTTTATCCGGATCCACACTTACATACGTTGTGGTCCTATTTTGTAATAAGCTAAGGTTTAATATTAGTTTTTTGGCTTTTTCATCTTCTGTTAAAGTAGTTTTTTTTAAATAAGGAAAACAAAGAACATCTTCTCTTATTTCCACAGGTTTTAAATAACTTCCAACGTTATGATCTTCTAAATATTGATAAACGAGATCCATATCATAACGTTTTTTGGGTTTTATAAAGAGTTTTTCTTGGCTTGACTCAATAATCTTATTGTTTTTTTCAATCGTATATTTTATGACATCAGACGGCATCTTTTTCAATGGTTGGAATAATTAATTTGCATCCTACCTTTAATTCTTCTAAATTATTATACATAGCTAGCTCTTCCCTAGTAACACCATATTTTGTTAAAATATCTTCTACCGTATCATTTTCTCTTAAGATTGCAACAGAATAAGTAGTATAGGTCTCTTCTGTATCTTTAAAGGCTGAGAAAATAGAATTCATAACAGGAATGGGTTTTGCTTCTTCTTTCATTACTTCTTTTACCTCTTCTTCCTTTGGAATCACTTCTTCTTCACTCATTTGTTCCAAAACATTTTGACCCATTTCTACCTCACTTTCACTAATCATTCCCTCTTCTCTTGTCTCTTCTACTTCCTCTACTTTCTCTTCTTCTATCTTTTCTTCTCTAACTTCCTCTTCTAGCTTCTCTATTTTTGGTAGTTCTTCTAATACTTCTACTACCTCTTCTTCTAATTTTTCTTCTATTTCTTCCTCTTTTTCTTCGATTTCTATTTTTTCTCTTCCTTGTACTAATATATCAACATAAATATGAAGAATTTCTTCGTTTACAATATCGTAAGTAAAGTTATCAATGGATAAGTTTCTTCCTTCTTCTTCTAATTCATTTGTTAATAAAATTTCAACGGGAAGACGATATTCAAATTCTTCTTCTAGTGTACTTGCTTCTGTCATTTTATAAGTACCACTTACAATTAGATCTCCTACAATACTATCCCCTTTTTCAAAGGTAAGTGTATGTTCCAAAGAAATACTAGTAATTTCTCCAATCATCGTTTTAAAAGCAATTTCTTTTTCAAAGGATATTACTTGTTTCATCTATACCTCTCCTTTCGCTACATTGTATGCCACAAAAAAAGGATTATGCACAATCCTTTTTAAAACGTTCTAAGGCATCTTGCCAAGTAGGTAAAGATAAACCCATTTCCTTCAATTTACTCTTATCAAGTTTCGAATTTTTGGGTCTATTGGCATATGTCGTCCCAATTATTTTTTTGTACTCTTCCGTTGTAACAGGATGAATCAAAACATCTTTTTCCTTTAAAATTTCACAGGCAAATTCATAAAAACTGCAAACTCCTTCATTGGTCATATGATATATTCCATAGGAGTCTTTCTTTACTAACTTTAATAAAAGAGGAGCAAGATCTTTTGTATAGGTAGGACTACCTATTTGATCATCTACTACATTTAACTCCCGTTTGGTATCCCCTAATCTTAACATTGTTTTTACAAAATTATTGCCATGTTTTCCAAACACCCAGGAAATCCGTACAATAAAATGTTTTGGATAATCTGATACGATTTTTTCTCCTTCTTCCTTGCTTTTTCCATAAACACTTTTGGGGTTTGTTTTATCATCTATTTGATAAAACCCATCTTTTTCTCCATCAAAGACATAATCACTACTAAAGAAAACAAGCTTTGCATCCACCATTCTTGCCGCATCCACTACATTCTTTGTTCCATCTACGTTTATTTCCATACAAAGGTCATGATCAATTTCTGCTTGATCTACTTTGGTATAGGCTGCACAGTGAAAGATAACGTCAGGTTTATCTTCTTCTATTCTTTCTCTTACCTCTTCCCTATTTCTAATATCAAGCTCTTCTTTTCCATAAGCAAATACAACACTATCTTTTTCTTTCTCTAAGGCTTCTTTTAAATCCATTCCAAGTTGTCCCGAAGCACCAGTAATAAGGTAGCGCATTAAAAATCAATCTCCTTTTGGGACAAAGGAAGACGGTTTTTATCTTTTTCGGATAAAATAGGTTCTTCTATTCCATATTCTTCTAATTTCCAATCAATTCCAAGCTCCTCGTCACACCAAAGGATTCCATCTTCCATATTAGGAGCATAAGGATAATCAACCAAATATTGAAAAAGGGTATCTTCTTCTAATGTTAGAAATCCATGAGCAAAACCTTTGGGAATAAAAAGTTGTAAATGGTTCTTACTACTAAGCACAACAGAGGTCCACTTTTTATAAGTAGGAGAATCCTTTCGAAGATCCACTACTACATCCAACACTTTACCACTTAAACACTCTACTAATTTTGCTTGTGATGTTTCCTTTTTTTGAAAGTGAAGCCCTCTTAGTGTTCCTTTTTTACTAAGGGAACGATTTCCTTGTATCGCATTTTGAAAGAATTCCTCTAAGTGTTCTTCTTCCATTTTCTCTTTGCTATAAAACTCCATGAAATATCCTCTATCATCTTCAAACACATTGGGTTCAATAATATAACAATCTTGTAAATTTGTCTCAATCTTTTTCATTTTCATCCTCCTTTAAAATTTGAAATAAGTGTTGTCCATAGGTATTTTTCTTCATTAAATTGGCTTGTTCTAATAATGTTTCTTTTTTTAACCAACCATTTTTATAACCAATCTCCTCTGGACAACAAATAACTAAATTTTGATGTTCTTGTACACATCCAATAAATTCACTTGCTGTTAGTAAACTTTGGAAAGTACCTGTATCAAACCAACCATATCCTTCATTTAAAGGGATAACAGAGAGTTTTCCTTCCTCTAAAAAGATGCGGTTCAAATCCGTTATTTCAAGTTCCCCTCTTTTTGATGGTTTTAGCGTTTTTGCCTTTTCTATTACACTGTTATCATAAAAATAAAGTCCAGTTATTGCATAGTTACTTTTTGGATGTTCTGGTTTTTCTTCAACACTTTCTACTTTCCCATCTTTATCAAAAGAAACAATACCAAAACGTTCTGGGTCATGAACATGATATCCAAAAATCGTAGCGATATTTTTTTCGGCATTTTCCTTCGCTTTCTTTAACTCCTCGGTAAGCGATGCCCCATAAAAGATATTATCTCCTAATATCATACAACAACTATCTTCTCCAATAAAATCTTCCCCTAACAAAAAGGCTTGGGCAAGACCATCTGGTGATGGTTGTTCTACATACGATAGATGAATTCCAAATTTATCCCCATTTCCTAATAATTTTTGAAATCTTGGTAAATCTGTAGGTGTTGAGATAATTAAAATATCTCTTATTTCTGCTTGCATCAAAACAGACAAAGGATAATAGATCATAGGCTTATCATAAATAGGCATCAATTGTTTGCTTGTTACCTCGGTCAGTGGATAAAGCCTCGTTCCACTTCCTCCTGCTAAAATAATTCCTTTCATTTACTTTCCTCCTTTAAAAAACATTCGAATATATAAGGTCGCTAAAGTTAAGTTCTTTGTAAGACTTAAAAAGAACAATCCCACCTTACCTGCTTGGTTATAAGTTTCTTCAAAATATCTTTGACTTTCTTTTAATTGCTTAAATTTATTGATATAACCAATATTACAATCAATACTAACAGAGTGTTCATGTAAGATTACAACATTGTTACAAATAACACTATGATATCCTTTTTCTTTTAATTTCTTTCCTAAGATATTTTCTTCATAGTATAAGAAGACCCTCTCATCAAAGAAACCTATCTCTTCTAATATACTACTTTTAATGGCAAAAAAGCAACCCGATACAACATCAACCAAAGAAGTTGTTCCTTTGTAATGCGATTCTGGATAAAGAAGATTTCGTTTTTGAAATTTTTTCCCAATCACAGGAAGATTATTGAAGCATTCTTCCTTTATTGTAGGTAACTTCCATCCCCTACTAATTTCTTTTCCTTGGTATACAACAGGTCCTACCACTGCTGTTTTAGGATCCTTTAGGGCTTCTTTTATCTCTTTTATCGTATCTTCACTATGAACCACAATATCCGTATTGGATAATAAAATATCACAATCTTTAAAAAGTTCGATCGCTCGCTTACATCCAATATTCATACCATATGAAAAACCTTTGTTTTGATCGGTTTTGATCACTTCTATTTTTTTATTTTCCCTCTTTTTTAATGTTTCATACGAAGAATCTGTTGAATGATTATCAACAACAATGATTTTTTTAATACTTTTATAATCTTTGATATTATCAAGAAGTTTTTCTGCCAAAGGAGCAGTATTATAATTAATCATGACAAATACAAGTGGCTTCATGTGATTAACTCCTTTCCTTTTGGAACCGTAAGTAATAATACAACTAGTAAACTAACCGATGGTGCCGTTAAAATATGACCGGTAAAAATAGCAAGTAAAACGGATAAAAGATACGATAAGTAATAACTTACTTTTAAAAGTTTGTCTTTTTCTTTTCTTCTTCTTTTGATTGCCTGATAGAAAAAGGATAGATAAATTCCCATATAAATTAGAAAACCAAGAATTCCATGTCGGAAGAAGAGATCAACATAATCCATCTCTACCATCTTCATTCGAACATGATCTGTTCCATAGGCTTCAATATAACCCATACCAATAAACTTTTCAAGAAGACTTGCTTTGCTATAATTTTTATAACTATCCGTCATAAACTTAAGCCTAGAACTAAACACAAAATGATCGACTAATTTTACATCCTGAAAAATATCCGTAACATGATCAACTTCTAAAAAGTCAAGATGCACTCTCATATTTTTATAAAAAGGAGTGTAAGGTACAATAACGAAGAAACACAAAAGAGAAGATA
>CANQYK010000079.1 GCA_947628065.1 uncultured Bacilli bacterium
TGATTTTATCATATATTTTGGGTAGTTGTTATTTTTTTGTATTAAATTGGAACTTTTATTTTTAGAAAGTCCCTATATTATGATTGCTTCATGAGGAAGGTGTTATATGATGAAAAGTATTAGAAGATGATCAAACGAAATAAATGTAAATACTTCTCTTCTTTCATAGATGGAAAAAATAAAAATGAGGTGATAAGAAATGTTTAAAGAAAAAGAAGAAAAGAAAAAAAGCAATGCAAAAATTTTTATGGGTATCTTTGTTTTTCTTATTGTTTTCTTAGCGATTATCTTTTTTAAGATATTTTATCCTAAATTAAACACTTATTTGGAAAACAAAACAAAAGAAAATATCGAATTAAAATATACGGCAACCAACAATACCAAAAATGATGGTATCTATATTACGGATGTTTCCGAAGTGGTAGAAAATGTAATGCCTTCTATTGTTGCAATTACAAGTAAAACTTTAATTTCCTCTGGAAGGTTTGGACCAGCCTTTTTTGGAGAAGAACAATATTCAGAAGGTGCAGGTTCTGGAATTATTATTAGTAAATCCGAAGAAGCTCTTATGATTTTAACCAATAATCATGTGGTTGAAGGTGCGAATGAATTATCCGTTCAATTTATCAATGAGAAAAGTTTTGATGCAAAAATTGTTGGTACTTCGGAAAGAAAAGATATAGCCGTTATATCGGTATCCTTAAAGGATCTTGATAGTGAGACATTAAGTGAAATAAAAATAGCGACTTTGGGCGATTCTAATACATTGAAAGTAGGAAATGGAATTATTGCGATTGGTAATGCTTTAGGTTATGGACAGTCCGTTACTACAGGAGTAGTAAGTGCTTTAAATAGAGAGGTTACAATCGATAATTATACCAATAAAATGATTCAATTAGATGCTGCAATCAATGGTGGAAATAGTGGAGGAGCTCTATTAAATAGTCAAGGTGAAGTGGTTGGTATAAACTCTGCTAAATACTCATCAACTGCCATGGATTCTTCTGCTAGTATAGAAGGAATGGGATTTGCTATTCCAGTATCCGATGTTAGTGATCTTATAACAACTCTTATGAATGGAGAACATGATGAAGGGGTAACATTAGGGGTAGAAGGATACATAATAAGTGATAATAATAGTCACTATTATAATATGCCATCTGGGTTTTATGTCTCTAAGATTACTTCGGGAAGGGGTGCTGATCAATCAGAATTAGAAATAGGTAATATTATTACGAAAATAGAAGGAAATGAAGTTACAAGTTTAAGTGACATACAAGTTGTTTTAAATAAATTGAATAAAGGAGATAAGGTGAATTTAACGATTGATTATATAAGTGGTCGTGAATACAAAGAAAAAGATATTACGGTTACCTTATCTTAAAAAAACTCCTTACTTTTGTTGAAAGAAAATAGATATTTCACTATTTTCTTTTTTTTGAAAAAAAATTTCAATTTTTAATGTTTCTTTAATCTTTCCATAATAAGATAGTATTGTTTTAAAGGAGGAAGAAAGTATGTTTATACTAAAAAACGCATGGATTTCAATTAAAAGAAACAAAGGAAGGAATATTTTAATAGGCATTATTATTTTAATTATTGCTTGTGCTTGTACGATAACACTAGCAATTAAAAATACGGCAGTGGATTTGATCAATTCCTATAAAAGTGCTTATGACAAAGAAGTAACCATTGGCTTTAATAGGGAAAACATGATGAAAGATTTTGATCCTTCAAGAGAAGAGGGAAGAGAAGGTGCAAGAGAAAAATTTGATAATATTGCAAGTTATACTGTGAGTGATGTAGAAAAGTTTGCAGACAGTGATTATATCAAAAGTTATTATTATACTTATGGTGTTGGTTTAAATGGAAATAATATAGAGAAAGCTGAAATTGAATCAAATAGTGATATGCCAAATGGATTTGGGCATGGGAAAGGAAATAATATGTCCCAAACGGATTTCACTTTAACTGGTTATAGTTCTAAAGATGCAATGAGTGAGTTTATTAGTGGTGCTTATACGATGAGTGAAATAACGGATAATGCATGGGATATTGCTTTTAATGGTAATTATGTATTTATCAATGAAGAACTTGCAAGTTATAATAATTTAAAATTAAATGACAAAATAAAATTAGCTGATGAAGATGGAAATACATATGAATTTGAGATTATTGGTATTTTTAAAGAAAATGAAGAAGATAACAAAGAGACAATGTCTATGTTTTCTAATTCTGTAAATACCATAATAACCAATAGTGATGCAGTTGTTGCTCTTACAAATGGAAATGAAAACTTAAAAGCATCCATTTATCCTACTTTTATTATAGATTCTTATGATCATGTAGAGAAACTTCAAGATGAATTTTATGAAAAAGGATTGGATGAAAACTTTATCTTACAAACGAATGAAGAACTTGCCGAAAGTGGAGTTTCCAGTGTGAAAAACATTTCATCCTTTTCAACAACTTTCTTAGTTCTTACACTTATTATTGGTGGAATTGTCTTATTTGTAATCAATATGATCAATATTCGTGAAAGAAAATATGAAATTGGTGTTTTAAGAACCATTGGTATTAGTAAAGTTAAATTAACAATGCAATTTGTATCAGAACTTGTTATTGTTTCCGTTGTTGCGCTTGTACTTGGGGCAGGAATTGGAGCAGTAAGTTCAAAAGGAATCAGCAATTCGTTACTTGCAAATGAAATAAGTAGCAGCAATGAGAAAACGGAAGAAATAAATAAAAACTTTGGTGGAATGGCTCATGGTAGCGAAAGAGGTATGCATGGGAAAGGTATGCCAGTTGTACAAGCATATGATTCTATTGATGCAGTCGTAGATATGAAAGTTTTACTAGAATTACTTAGTATTGGAATTTCCCTTGTATTCGTAAGTTCCATTGCTTCCATGGTTAGTATTCAAAGATTTTCACCACTTACAATATTGAAAGAGAGGTCTTAGTAATGGTAAATAAGAAAAAGAATAACTATGTTTCAAAAGATAACCTTGAAAAGAATGTTTCTCAAAAAGAAATAAAGTTTAAGAATAAAGAAAGTAAGGATGTTTCAAACAAAAAAGAAAAAAAAGAATTTAAAGAGAAAAATACTTTTCCAAAAAACATTATTTTAAGTGTTAAAAATGCAAGTTACAGATATAGTGATGCAGATGTGGATGATTATGCTTTAAAAGATGTTAGTTTTGATTTTGAAGCAGGAAAAATATATGCGATAAGAGGTAGAAGTGGAACTGGAAAAACGACTTTGCTTTCTCTTATCAGTGGACTTGAGAAATGTACGGAAGGAGAAATTTTATTTGATGGTAAAAACTTAAAAGATATGAATTTGGATAAGTACCGTAATAGTGATATTGGAATTGTTTTTCAAAGTTATAATCTATTACCCTTTATGACAGCAAGTGAAAATATCATTCTTTCTATGGATGTGAATGGACTGAAAATAAAAAATAAAAAAGAAAGAGCAATAGAGCTTATGGCAAAAGTTGGATTAAAGGAGATTTATGCTGATCGTAAGGTATTAAGATTATCTGGTGGTGAGCAGCAAAGAGTAGCGATTGCAAGAAGCTTATCTTATAATCCAAAAATGATAATAGCAGATGAGCCAACAGGAAATCTTGATAAACAAATAGAAACAGAGATTTTAGAAATTTTTAAAAAATTAGCGCACGAAGAAAAAAAATGTGTTATTATCGTAACGCATTCTGGGAATGTATGTGATGCAGTTGATGAAGTATATGATTTGAAAAAAGTATAAGAAAAAGAAAAAACATTGCTTACTGGTGCAACGGTTAAAGCCTCTATAAGTTCTAAATTATAAGGAAAGGACTAATAATGATGAATATATATTTCAATCCTTAATAAGGATATACCATATCATATAAAGATTCAATAAGAATTTTCTTAAATGGGTGTAATTAGTAAGGAAAATATATATTTAAATAAAACAGAAAAACTTATTTTAGTTAAGAAATACAAAAAATATATTGACAAAGTATGAAAAAAAATATAAAGTAGTGATACTCAATATTATTTTCTTTGAAATTTGATAGTATGATAGGAGGTTTTAAAGTATGGAAAAAGTAGAAAATATTGCAAAGTATATTTTATCATTGGATAAAGATAATGATATATTTGTTAATAAATTAATAACTTTGCATGGAAGAGATTGTTATGAAGGAAATGTCAGATTAAATAAATATTTGCATATCATGCAAATGGTTTATTTTGCAATGACAGATAACAAACTGTTTGATGAAGATATGTATGCTTTTGACAATGGTGTTGTTGTTAACGCTGTAATGAATAATTATGCTTATTTAAAATCAACGAAAAATTCTTATAATATATCAGATGAAAAGATAAAATCTTATATTGAAAAAATGTTTTATATATTAAAATATGCACCTCTAAAAGATTTGATTGAGATTTCTCATCAAGATGAGGAATGGAAGAAAAAACACAATTTTTATCAAAAGAAAGATCA
This sequence comes from uncultured Bacilli bacterium, assembly GCA_947628065.1. Lineage (GTDB taxonomy): Bacteria > Bacillota_I > Bacilli_A > RF39 > UBA660 > Onthousia. Next base: position 4,502 of record CANQYK010000079.1, read on the forward strand.
ATTAATCGATGTTGATAGTCAAAAAGAAAATTATAAAATTATGTGTGCTGATTTTATAGATATGTTGAAAAATGATTGAAATAGGACAAGTACTTTCTTTAAAAATAAGGTTTAATAATTCTGGATTGGTTGCTAGTGTAGCACATCCAATTTTAGTACTAGGTATAGATGAAGAAAAAAATATTTTAGAAGTAGCACACATTGATTCTATAACAGAAGAAAAAAAATGGAAAGCCTTATTGAAATCAAATGTAACAATAAAAAAATCAAATCCTAATGAAACTGTTATAGATAAAGATAGTTTTGTACAGATTGATAATATTATTCAATTGGAGAATTTTCCAAAGTTAGAGACTAAGAGAAGACAAACGGATAAGTTGAGCTGTGAAAAATTTAATAAAGTATTAAACAGGTATAATGAATATAAAGAAAATGAGTGGATTGATGATAATAAAAAGGTATTTATGAGTAAAGAAGAAATAATTTCTTTAAATGATGATTTAAAATAAAAAATATTTTGTTCCATTCTAGGAAAAAGATAGAAAGCATAAAATAAACTGAGGTGAAATCCTTTGTTAAAAAAATATAAAATTATGCTTTTTCTTCTTTTTCTTTTTTCTTTGTTTTCAATTGAACTAGTAGATGCCCTATCAACCAAAGAATTAGAAGGAAAAATTATAACAATTGATCCTGGACATGGAGGTATCGGTTAAATCCAAAAATAGAAGAAATGGCTATTTTGGTAAGTAAATACAAGAGTTTAAGGTACTTGATAAAAGTATCTTTTATTATGCAAAAATATAAGAAAGAGAGGATGATATAATGAATTATGGAATATTTAGAAGTCAACCGATAATGACTATCAATGATTTAGCACAAATCGGATCACACAATAAAAGAGAAAAGAAAGCGTATAAAAGTAATAAAGATATTAAGTTAGAATTAACAAAAAATAATATTGAATTAGTACCCTTAACAGAAAAGTATGTTAAGGGTTTTAAATTGAAAGTAAAAGATTATGAAAAAGAACACAACGAAAGAATGAAAACGGAACGACCTGAAAGAAAAAAGACCTTTAATGAAATGTTAAATAAATCAAAAAGTGTTGTAGCAGATGAATTATTATTTACGGCATCTCATAAGTTTTTTGATAATATGAGTAAAGAAGATATAATGAGATGGGCTAATACTTGTATGGATTTTGTTTATAACGATTTAGGTTATAAGAAAGAACAAGTTTTACACGCAACTATTCACATGGACGAATTAACACCTCATATTCATTGTGT
>CANQYK010000080.1 GCA_947628065.1 uncultured Bacilli bacterium
ACTATATTAGGTGATCAAATGAAAAAATATAAAATTTGTGTTTATGCGATTTGTAAAAACGAAGAAAAATTTGTAAAACGTTTTGTTGAATCGGTTAAAGATGCGGACGGTATCTATGTTCTTGATACAGGATCTACCGATAATAGTGTTTCTCTGTTAATGGAAAGTGGTGTTTTTGTAAAACAAGAAATTATCAATCCCTTTCGCTTTGATGTAGCAAGAAATAAGTCGTTAGAGCTTGTACCAGAGGATTGTGATATTTGTATTTGTATGGACTTAGATGAAGTGATATTACCAGGATGGAGAGAGAAATTAGAATCTATTTGGACAGAGAATATGACACGTCTTTCTTATCCTTTTAACTGGAGTTTGGATGAATTTGGAAAACCTTTGATTAGCTTTTATAGTGAAAAAATTCATAGTAGACATGATTATAAATGGACTCATCCTGTTCATGAAATATTAACCTTTGTTGGAGAAAACCACGAAATAAGACTTACTACCAATGATATTACCATCAATCATTACCCAGATCCAACAAAATCAAGGGGAAGTTATCTTTCTCTTTTAGAATTATCGGTAGAAGAAGATCCAGAAGATGATCGTAATATGCATTATTTAGGACGGGAATATATGTATTACAAGAAATATGGGGAAGCAATTAAAACCTTTCATAAACATTTAAATTTAAAAAGAGCAACATGGATTGATGAGAGATGTGCATCTATGCGCTTTATGGGTAGATGTTATTATCAATTAGGGTTTGTAGAAGAAGCTAAAATGTGGTTTGAAAAAGCAATAAAAGAAGCTCCTCATTTAAGAGATCCTCTAGTGGAGCGTGCTATGATTTCTTATGATGAAAAAAATTATAAGGAAGTTATCTATTATTTAGAAAAAGCACTAGAAATAAAGGAGCATCAAAAAACATATATTAATGAAGTTTTTAGTTGGAATCAAACACCTTATGACTTACTTAGTATTGCTTATTATTATGAAAAAAATTATACGAAAGCAAAAGAAGCTTGTAAGAAGGCAATTGAATTGAATCCAAAAGATGAAAGATTGAAAAATAATTTATCGTTCATAGAAAAAGAAGCCTAGGCTTCTTTTTTACGACTGAAATAAGTATAACTTCCATCTTCATTTAATTGAAAATTATAAACATAATTTGCTTCACTCATACTTCCATCTGCACTCTTTATATTTCCTTTTTCATAAAGTCTTAAGTACTTATTGGTTTTGGTTGCTCTTATTAAGGTTCCACTATAAGATGCTTCTTGTATATTTCCTTGTGTAGAATAATATAAAACATAAGAATCCTTTGAGGAAACATAACGAAATACTTTTGTTTCTGTCATATCAATTGGCATTACAATACTTGTATCTAATTTACTATTGGGTCCATAAAGTCTTTTATAAATTTGTTCTACTCTTTCTCTACTAATAGCATTATTGGCTCCTCCATTATCGGAACATACATTATTATTATTATTTTGTTCTGTTGATAACGGAAGGGTATTACAAATAACATATTTATAATCAAAACTTCTTAAATTCCAAAATACAAGTAACATTTTCTTATTTTCTGCCATTTTTGAAATTGGCATATCATCGGAATCTTCATAAAGCCAGTATAAATCATTTTCATTTCTTGATCCCATTATTCTATCATATAAATCTTGTACCAATATACTATCTGTAGATATTGTAACTTCACTTGTTTCTGTTTCGGTATTTTCTTCTGTGTCATTTTTATTTTCTATTTTCTTTTGAATATTGTCCTTTAAGGATTTATCATAAACAAAATATCCACCTACTCCTAATATAATTAGAAATATTACAATAATAATACCACTACCGGATTTTTTTCTTTCTTCTACCATTTTTACAACTCCTTCTTCTTTATTATTATTGTAACACACCCTTTCTTCTTTTATCCTAATTTTTTATTATCAAAGTGTAAAAGAACGTAAAAAAAGTCCACAAGGGACTTATTTTAATTTTCCTTTCATACCTTTTACACCATTTGCTGTAAATCCTTCTAAGATATTACTTTTAAAGGAATGTGTTTTACTAATTCTTTTCTTGTAATCTTTGATTGCTATATTAATCATATCATCAAGTAAATCACTGAAATCTCGGCCTGCATATTCCCAAAGATAACAAGCAAGACTTCCTGGAATGGAATTGATTTCATTCACATATGTTTTCTTTGCTTTTGTATCAATTAACATATCAATACGAGCATTACCACTACTTCCTAATACTTTGAAAGCTTTTAAAGCAATCTTTTTTACTTCTTCTTCTTGTTTTTTGGTAAGGTCTGCTGGCACTTTTCGATCGGCTGACATCATTCCTTTTGAACTTTTCATTGGTGTCATTTTGGATGCCAGTTTTCCTTTTCCACCACCAATATATTTTTCTTCATACGTTAAGAAAGCTTGTTTGGAAAGTACTTCTTCAATCACACTTACTTCTTGTTGTTCATAGTTACCAAGAACAGCAATGTTTACCTCCATTAAATTAGAAATCATTTCTTCTACAATAATTTTTTGATCATAAACAATTGCTTCTTCTATTGCTTTTTCTAATTCTTCTTTGTTTTTTGCAGTACCAATTCCTACACTACTACCTGTTGTTGCAGGTTTTACAATAACAGGATATTTTAATGACTCTATTCTTTTCATGACATCTTCTTGATTGTTCTTATACTCTACATCATAAAACCATGTATAAGTTGGTATTGGTAAATCATTGGCTTTAAAAATATCTCTCATATAGACCTTATCTTGTCCTACTGCTGCTGCATAAACATTGGGACCAACATAGGGAATACCAATAGTTTGTAAATATCCTTGTAATACACCATCTTCTACATTGGTACCATGGACAATCGGAAAAGCAATATCAATATCAGCAATTACTTTTTTTAAGAATCCTTTGCTTTGTAGAAGGAAAGCTCCATCTTTTTGACACAAGATAACATTATTTGCATATTTCTTAATAAGATTTAAATCTTGATAGCTTTCGACATCACGAAGCATGGCACCGGTGTACCATTCTTTTTCTTTTGTAATATAAATGGGAATAATATCATACTTTTCCTCATCCATTTTATTCATTGCTTGAACAGCAGAGATAATACTTACCTCATGTTCAACACTTTCTCCACCAAAAATAACACCTACTTTAATTTTCATATTAACCTCCTATTTTTCATTGTATGTATCTGGTAAATCGTTTTCAAACAATGCATAGATATCTTCTTTTGTTTCGATACCTCTAATAAAATTATATGCTTCTTTCACATCATTATAAATAACGACTTTTTCCATGTCAAATTTCTTCTTCTTTAAACCTTTATAAATTGGTTCTGTTTTTCTTTTTCCAATCAAAACAACATAATCTGCTTTGGAAAACTCTGCTATTTGTTCACCAAACTTCTCATTTAATTCTTCTTCTTTCTCCCCTAATTCTACCATTCCAGGTGTTACAATCACACGGCATCCTGGCATCATACTTAAGACTTTAACTGCACTAAGGGCACCTGTTGGATTGGAATTATAAGCATCATCAATTTGAAAGAATGTTCCAAGTCGTTTTAATTCAAGACGATGTTCGATTGGTCTTACTGTTTTTACTGCTTGCATTAATTTTGGAATCTCAATTTCAAACTCACGTCCAAGTGCAAGAGCTGCTAAAATATTATAAACATTATGTTCTCCTAATAATCTTGTTTCAAACTTATATTTTTCTTTTTCGCCTTTAAATGTAACATCAAAACTAGTACCACTACTAGAACATTTTATATTACTAGCATGAACATCAACATCACTGTTTTCAATACCAATCCATAAAATTTTACACTTATTTTGAATCTTATAACTTACTTGTTTTGGATCATCTTTGTTCAATACTCCAACTCCATCTCTTGGTAGGGATTCTATTAATTCAAACTTTGTTTTTTGGATATTTTCTTCACTTCCAAAAGATTCTAAATGTGCGGTACCAATACGAGTTAAGATACCATACTTTGGTTTTACTAAATCGCATAGTTGTTTGATTTCTCCTCTTTTATAAGCACCCATTTCAGCAATTAAGATATCATTAAATTTATCTAAGTGATTGTTAATTGTAATAATTAAACCATAAGGGGTATTTAAATTTTTTGGTGTTGGAAGGGTTACATATTTAATATTTAAGATGTCTGCTAATATATTTTTACTACTTGTCTTTCCATAACTTCCAGTGATTCCAATTACTTTTAAATTTGTCATACTATGAAGTTTTTTCATTGCCATATGCTTAAAGTGATAATATACATACTTTTCTAACGTATATTTATTAATAAAATTAGCAAGGAATATAACAAAAGTATTTAAATAGGTACAAAGTGCATAAACAAAGATTAAAAATCCATTTACTGCGAGGTTATCTTTGGTAAAGAAGATTAGAATAATAGGTATCAAATAAAGAAGTGTCTCTGTTACCATTAGTCGTTTTACTCTTGCTGTTATAACAAGTGGTTTCTTTACTTGTTCTTTTTTTCTTTCTTTTAAAAATTGTAATACAAAGATAAAATAGATTAAAATTGCAAGTACGTTAAAGACAAGACAAAGTCCCTTTTTTTGTCCAAAATAACAATTTGCAAGTGATACCATAATTAAAGAGACTAACTCTAAACTTGCAAAATTAGAAGAATTATTAACAACCCATTTTAAATAACGATTGTTCTCATTATATAAGTTTTGTTGTAACATATGTAAATCTTTCTTTGATTTTATTAAGATTACAAATGTCAGAATCAGTAACAATACTATTTTTATCACCATTTTTATCCCTCCAAAAAGTTATAAATAATATTTAAGACTTGTGGTAGTCTTTCTATATATAAGTAATGGGTACCGTCTAGTACAACAAGTCCACCATCTGGAAGTAAGTTTTCTAATAACTTAGCATCTTCTAGTGGCGCTGCTTCATCACGATTTCCCCAAATTAAAAGGGTTGGAACATCAATTTTTTTGGCACAATCCGATAAATCTTCATTAACCGTATGAACTAGAATTTCACGCATTTTAGGGCTTGCATTTTTATAATCCGTAGAGCCAATATAATTTTTCATTTTTTCCCCAAGGGTATCCATCAAAGGCAACTTCTTAGCACTTTTTAATAATTTTTCTTTGATAGATATTTTTTTATTTCGTACGCATGGCGCACCAAATAAGATTACTTTTTTAACATCATACTTAGAAGCATAACAAATAGCAATTCTTCCTCCAAATGAGTGCCCAATTAAAATAGGATTCTTTATAGATAATTTTTCTACTAGTTCATATAACATATCAGCATAATCATAAACTGTCCAAACAGTATCTGGTTCTACGCTTTCTCCAAAACCTGGAAGGTCAAGAATCGTAACTCGATAGTTTTTAGAAAGTGGATCACCTAAAAATTTCATCATTTCAATATTTTGTCCCCAACCATGAAGTAGTACAATATCACGTCCCTTACCATACTGTATGTAATTTACCTTTGTATTGTGTATCTCTAACATGACATCCTCCTTAATTTTAAGTATATCATGAAATAGAAAAAAAGTGTTAGAAATTTGACACTTTTTTCATTTTACGAAAACAAACGGATTACTACTACTTCCGGAGTTTGGCAGTTGATAAAAATTAAAATATAGAGTAAGCCCTTTTACAATAAGGGTTTTAATATGTCAAACTTT
>CANQYK010000081.1 GCA_947628065.1 uncultured Bacilli bacterium
AATTCTTCTGGTATTGATTTTTCGTTGGTTTATAAGGACTATAACTATTCACCCCCTACAATCTAGTACACAGCGTAAGATTATAAATTAAATACTATTTTTCTCAATAAATAGAAATTATAAATTTTCTCAAATCCCTTGTATTATAAGACATTTTGAATATCTATCTATATTTTGGGTATATGCTGACTTCTCCCCCCCCAGGTTACTTTTTGTAAACTTATATTCATCAAAATCAACACCTTTCTTCTATTTTTATTCCTATTCTACTTCTATCAATTCATAATCATCGGTTCCAAAACCTAAATCAAGAGCAGCTTCAATCGTATGTTTTCCATGTCTTGAATTAATTCTCTCAAGTAAATGATCTCGTCCTGAATCGTCTGATTGTTCTACTAAATCAATACATGCTTTATCAATTGCTATTGGATCGAGTGAAGCTAAAATACCAATATCTTTCATACAAGGATCTTCTGCTACATCACAACAATCACAATCAACGGATAGATTGGCCATAACATTAATATAGGCAATCTTACCATTAAAATAAGATACTACAGAAGATGCTGCATCAGCCATGGATTCTAAGAACTTAATTTGATCTGTTTGAAACATTTCTTCATAAGTACCATTTTCTTTTCCAGCACAATGAATAAAACGTTTCCCTTTGCTTGATGCGACACCAATGGATAGTTGTTTTAATGCACCACCATAGCCACCCATAGGATGTCCTTTAAAATGGGATAATACTAACATAGAATCATAATTTTCCAAATGTTTTCCAACATAGTTTTTCTTAATTACTTTTCCATTTGGAATTTCAAGTTCCATATCCCCTTCACTATCCATAATATCAACATCAAAGTATTTGGTCCATAAATGTTCTTCCATTAATTCTTGATGTTTTTCCGTTGTGTCTCTTGCACCATCATAGGCTGTATTACATTCCACAACTGTACCATTTACATGTTCAATCATATCCTTCATGAACTCTGGATGTAAATAGTTTTGATTTCCTCTTTCTCCAGAATGAACTTTTACTGCTACCTTACCATCTAAGGTAATTCCTAACTTTTCATATAGTTTTACAACATTACTCGGAGTAATCTCACGAATAAAATATACTTTTGCTTTTTCCATTTTCATCTCTCCTTAGTATTAGTATATCACACTTTTCTTTTTTTCTTACTTTTTTTTCACAATAAACTGATCCAAACAAGTAAGTACCGTTGGTAATAACAGTAAAATTAATAACGTAGAACAAAGTGTACCTTGGGATATTGTCATACAAATCTTAGACGTAATAGCAGATGAGAATTGTCCTACGATATAAGTTACTAAAATTAAGATGGATGCACTCGTTAAAATCGTATGAATGGACTTATTATATGCACTAATCATTGCTTCCTTTTTCTCTTTCTTTCTTCTTGCTTCTAAATAGTATGAGGTATAAAGAATTGCATAATCAATCGTCGCACCCATTAAAATACTTTGTACAATCAAAAGAGCAATAAAGTAAACACTACCACCACTAAGAGATAAAATACCCATAATAAGATAAACTGCGGTTTGAATAAAAGCAACCAAAAGAAGAGGAATTAGAAAAGATCGAAACGTTATAAATACAACAAGGAAAATAAAGACAATCGTTAAAATCGTAATAAAGTTAAGTTCATTTCCAAAGCTCTTACTCATATCATAAGCCATAGGACTATTTCCAACAAAATAAACCTCTTCCTTATTTAAATCTTTCTCCATTTGTTTTAAAAACGAAAAGACATTCTTTCCTTCTTTTTGATAATAGGTATTTAATACTGCCCTTGAATAATGTTTTCCAACCAACATTTTCTTAGCATCCATTACCATCTCTTTCGCATCTTTTATAGTATCTCTTTTCTCTTGATCCAAAAACTCTTGAAACCTTTCATCTTCTAAAATAGAACCATTTAAATACGTTACAAATTCTTCTATGGTTAACGTATAATCATCATGATAATCTTTTATACTACCATAGTAAAGATATAAAAGATCAATAAAGTCTTTTTTTAATCCATTGGTAAGTGGTGTTAAAATTGCGAAAAGTTCTTCTTTTTGATACTTGGTATTTTTTTCACTTTCTATCATAATACCATTTAAAGTCTTAAGTTTTTCTTGTTGTTCTTTGGAAAAGTTCTTTCCATACTCTTCCTTTGGTAACACATCCTTTAATAAGAACGATACAAACTCTTGATACGATAAAGGAATCTCTTTTTGTTGATATTTTACATCATAAAGAGAATACAATAAGCCAATTTGATCCTTTTCCATCGTAAGAAAGGAAGCCATTTCCTCTTTCGTATAACTTTTGTTTTCTATTACACTTTTCATAATCTTTTGTAAGAATAAAAGTTCTTCCCTATTTCCTTGTCCTGTTTCTAAAATAAGAGATAAGAAATCCATTGGCTTCATAGAAAGAGAGCTATGTTCAAGATCATAAAACGTATAAATACTTTTTATGGTCTCTTCCTTCATAGAAAATGTTTTTGCAAAAGCTTGATAAGAATATACATCACCTTTTTGTCCACTTTCCATAACAAAGAAGATTAATTTAAGGTTTTCTATGGTACTTGCATCAAAACCTTTTAAAACAGATTCTTCTTGTAACAAATAAGATAAAAATTCATAAGGAGTATAAGTAATTGGATCCTTTTCATTTCTTACAAGGGTATAGAAAAGAGCAATTTTCTCATCTTCCATGTTAAGAATCTTCGCAAGTTCACGAGCACTATATTTTACATCACTTTGAAGCAATAGACTTTTTGATAGTTGTTCTAGTGAGAAAGTATCAAAGTCTTTTAAATAAGGACTTGTCTTCTTTAGACGCATCGCATTTTCCAAAAACTCTTTTAACGTTAATTTGGTATCATCTGTTTTACTTGCAAACAAAAGATAAAGGGATGTTATATCTTGTTCTTTCATTGAGAAAAGTTCTGCCATTTCTTTCGCACTTTTCTTTTTCTTCATTTCTTCTTTATTACTAAACTGTTCTAAAAGAAGGAGTTTTTCTTTTGTGTTTGTATCCACTAAATTTTGATATTCTTTTTTCGTTAATAAGGTATGATTTACATAACTTGAAAACTGATAAAGCGTTAAATTGGTATTACTATCTTGTTTACTTTTTGCAAGATAAAATAGTTTTGTCACTGTATCTTGATCCAGTCCAAAAAGGTTTGATAACTCTTTTACGGTTAACTCTTGTTGTAATTTATTTTGATCAAGAAAAGGAAGGATTCGATCTATTTGTTGAAGGGACTCTTTTGGTATTTGATTTTGATAATTACTTTTTCTTACATACTGATTGATGAAAGAGACAAATTGATTGATTGTCATTTTAGTCTCAGTATCATCAAAAAGATAGTGATAATAAATAAGTAATTCTTCTACCTCTTCTTCTTTTATTTGAAAGACAGATGCAAGTTCGTTTAACGATTTTTTCTCTTTAAACTGAACAGGGTTTACAAAGTTTTCTAATAAATTAATATCATTCATCATATCACTGGTTATTTTTTCTTTTAATGTTTCATTTTGATTAACATTTTCTTTTACAAACGATACAAACTCCGAAAACGTCATTTGATTGTCTTCTTCTTTGTTGTAATAGTGATAATAGATTATTTTTAATAGATAATCTTCTATTTCAACCGAAGACCCTAATTCCTTTAGTCTCTCTTTTAACTCATTATAGGGAAGTTTTTCATGGATGGTTGTACCATAACAAAGAACTTCTTTTATTTTACTATTTTGATCAAGCTTCTTACAGTACTTAGCAATCTTATCTTCTTCCTCATTGTTATAGATCAAGGCCATTTGATTTTGATCGTTAAAAATTTTACTAATTTCATCTTGTTCTGAATCGGTATAGAGAATGGTTAAGTTTCCTTTTAATAGAAAACTAATAACAAAAATAAGAAGTGATAGTGGTATTGCAATCTTTCGAATGGAAAACATTGTAGTTCCAAATTTGGTTAAGTTTAACTTTGGTGCTTTTTTCTTAGTTTTCTCTATTGTTTTCTCAAACAATAATAAAAGTGCAGGAAGACAAGTAAAAATGGTAAGTAGACTAAAAAGTACCCCCTTCGCAAGCACAAAACCTAAATCCTTTCCAATGGTAAAACTCATAAAAACAAGAGCCAAAAGGCCAACAATGGTAGTAACCGAACTACTAGAAATAGAAAGGAATGATTTATACAAAGCCTTCTTCATGGCTTCCTTACTATCTTTTTCTTTTCTTTTTTCTTGTTCATAACGACTACTTAACATAATGGAATAATCCATAGATAAGGCAAGCTGTAATATTGCTGTAATAGAGTCTGTTATACTTGATACCGTTGGAAATATAATATTGGTTCCTTTGTTTAATATAATAGCAAGACCAATGGTAAAGAAATACAAAAAAGGTAAGAAATAAGAATCACTTAAAAAGATTAAAATAAGAAGAGCTGATGTGATCGCTAGCGCTACAATCCACAAAGGTAGGATGGTTTTAAATTCATCTACAATATCTCCACTGATTGCAACATATTGATCACCATACTTTTCAGTAATGGTATCATATACCTTCTTTGCATCTTTCGAATCCTTCTCACACAAAACAGTAAGGGAAAAAAGCGTATAATCTTTCTTCTTTTCGATCTCTACTTCCTTTACTTTCTCTATTTTTTTTAATTCTTTTTCTATCTTCTCATCCTCTTTTAAATCTTTAAAAAGAATAAGAAAAGAACTCATAGGACTATCCTTAAATTCCTCTTCCATCTTGGAAATTCCAATTTTGGTATTGGAATCTTTTGGTAAATATTTTGAAATATCTCGATTGATTTTAACGTTTGGTATAGTAAAACAACAAAGAAAACAAAGTAAAAAAACAGTAACTAAAATAAAGATTCTCTTCTCTACAATGAAGTCTGTTATTTTCCTCATGTTGATCTTCTCCTTTCCAAAACCTGTTCTATCTTACGCCAAACAAGAAAAAAGTTTAATAACAAAAATATGAACATTGTTGAAATTTTAACATATTATAGCATTTTGTTCATAAAAGTGGTATAATATGCCTCGAGGTGAAAACATGAAAGTACAAGATTTGAATCATTCTTCCAAAAAAACAAAGGAATTAATTAAGAAGACCTTTGCGGAACTAATGGAAGAAAAAAAAGAAATTAGAAGTATTACCGTAACAGAATTAGTAAAAAGAGCCGATTTATCAAGAGGTGCCTTCTATTCGCATTATGATAGTATTTATCAAGTGATTGATGAATTTCAAGAAGAAATTTTAACCAAAGTATTTGATGACACAACAAAAATAAGAACCAAAGAAGATGTTTGTTCTTATTTTGATAGTGTGTTTCAATTTTTGGATGATCATAAGAAAATCTATACCAAACTATTAACATCAGAAGATTCTATTTTGTTTTTGAATCGTTTGAACAAAAAGATTTGTACCATGCTTAC
>CANQYK010000082.1 GCA_947628065.1 uncultured Bacilli bacterium
GTTCCTTAATACAATGAAATAAACTATCCTTTTTCATAGTTATCCTCCTTATTGGTTAGTTAACGAACTAAAACAATGATATAACAGATTATATTCTATGTCAAGAACTTTTTGACAAAAGAAAAAACTTGTGTTTTGATAACAAATTTTCTTTTTATTCCTTAAATTCATCTTGCTTTAGAAAGAATTTTTTTTTTAGCAATTTACTTGTTTTATCAATTGTTTTGGTTTACCATTTACTAACTTCTTTTCTATTTCTTTTACATTTGTCATTTCAATATAAATAACATCTTTTATCGTATCTAGTGTATTTCCACAAAAATAACTTGATTGGACAATGGATTGTTTTGGAAAAAAAGAATTTTCTTTTGCAAAAATAGGAATCACTTCTCTCTCACAATGAATTTCAAGATAGATTCCATCTTCCCTTATTTCTCCTGATAAGATGTCTTTTTGATCATAATTATTCTCGGTACTAATACCATATAGTTGTCCTTTCTCATCTTTTATGATACTTCCTTTGTATTCATTTCTACCAAGTAAAATAATTCTTATATTGTATAATTCCATATTTCCTCCTTTTTCTCTTTCTTATTTTTCTTCCCCATAAACTTCTTCTATCAAAGGAAACGTACTCCAAGCCTTTGGCCAACCAGAATAAAAAGCTAATTGTGTTACGACTTCAACAACTTCTTCCTTTGTTAGTCCATGCTCTTTTCCCATTATTAAATGACTTTTTAATTGTGGAAAAGCTCCCATTGCAAATAAAGCTGATATGGTAATTAGACTTCTATCTCGAGCTGATAATTTATCTTCCCGAGACCAAACTTGTCCAAACAATACATCATCATTTAATTCAGCAAACAAAGGTGCAGTATTACCTAAATGATCTCTACCTGCTGTTTGTTTTTTCATCGTTATCACCTCCCTTATAAGAAAAATAATTTAATATCTATCACGCTTTTCTTGTTGTAATAAATTTTCTTCATAAAAAGTAGATATTCATGTCATCTACTTGATTTAATTAGTGGAATACTTTTGTTACCAAGAACCTCCACCTCCACCGCCAGATCCTCCACCAGAAGAACCACCACCAGAGGATCCTCCACTTGAGAATCCATCGCCTGAACTTGATGGACTAGAAGACATAACTTTTTCTGCAGATGTCATAGTAGAATCCATAAAAGTTCCAAACGATGTAACATCAAAAGTTGCCATACCATCATACCAAGTTGGAGCTTGAATAGAAATCGTTTCAAATTTCTTAATCCATTTATCGGATACTCCCAAAACATAAGTATAAGGTAAAATATCATAGAAATAAGTAGGATTTTCCATAACAAGAGATTCTAATTTATCCTTTTCTGCCACAGTAAGAAACGTTTTAAGACCTTTTAGTTTCCCTAGCATTTCCGTACCATAAGGCGTTCTTTTTAACATATGTTGAAAACAGATAATAATACCTAATACACATAGTAAACCAACAATATATCCTATGAAATAAGTAAGATCTTGTTGTAAAACCGGAAATACTATAAAACACCATGGTACACCACCAAAAATAGATCCCCATATCAAGCCAAATATTTTTTCTATAATGTTATTGGTACCAAACACCATAACAAAAAGAACAGAAAAACCAATACCAGGAAATAAAATTGCGAAAAGTAAAAGATCTGTTTCACCATATGAGAAAATAGGCAAAATAGTAATCAAACAATAAATGATAACAATCATTAAAAGAAGTAAAATTCTTTTATTTGATGAACTTTTTTCATATATTTTATCTTTATTACTCTTATTATTCATATTATGAAGTATTCTATCTTTTGTAATATAAAACTTATGATATAACATATCACTTGTTACTTCTGTCCTACCAAATTCAAAAAGGCCTTCCATAAACCATTGTTCATTCATATTATCGCCATCATAATCTTTTATCTTCTTAATTACAAAATTGTTCTTTTTATTTCTTCTTTTTATCGATGCTGTAAGACCATAGGCATCATAATCAATTGGTTTATCAATATCTTTATAGACATTTAATTGATTTTCTAAAATAGGAAGTTTCGAAGAATTGGGATTTTTTTTCTTTTCCTCTTCTATTTTTTGCTGTAACTCTATTATTTTTTTCTTTGCCTTTTCTTTCGCACTATCACTCAAATTTACTCTACCTTGCGTCGTATCAATAGAAGTATCCTTTATAGCAATATAACCTTTATTAGCCAAATAAATAAGAAGAGAAATAACATCTTTATTTTCTGCTTTTCCTTTGTATAAAAAGCCTGCTTCTAAACTATTTACTCCTTTTGGTGGATAAAACTCTACTGTTTCTATCACTTGATGATCACGACCATAAAAGTACCATAAAAAGATAGAAAGGAAAAGAAAAACAATTGGAATAATAAATACTAGAGAAACAGAAAAATTATCATTCAGTCCTGCTCCAACAAAATAGCCTTCCTCAAGTTCACATCTTACTGTCAAAGCCTCATAAGCATCAAGAATTCCATTATAACTTCCTGATATTTTCTTTCCATCCACATGATAACTTACTTTACTATTATCCGTAGAACCAGTCATTCCAGATGAAAACCCTAACTTACTTTCATCAAATTCTTTTGGCATTGTAATTGAAAAAGTAACATTTCCAATCACCGTATCCCATTCATTTCCAATGATATTGTAATAGAGCTCATCATAATCTTTTATAGGATCTTTTCCTAAATTATAAGTATATTTAATCACATAAGTTTGCTTTCCTGTTAAAGTTTGATTCGGATTCCCAATCTGTATTTTATAATTCCCATTTGACCTTGATGTTTGATACTCTTGATTAACCTCTAAATTAGTTACTTTTGCACGATTTGTCGATGTCGTACCATTCAATCTGGTTATTTTATTTCTTAAAGGAATGGTTCGAAAAATACCATGTTTTGGAATATTAAAATAAGAAGTAATGGTTTCTGTAATATCAAAAGTATTATTTTCCTTCACGAAAATATCAACATCATATCCATCAATTACATAATCATAAGAACGATATTGATCGCTTTCACTCGGAGTTATATTAGAACTTGATATTATTTCTTTATCTGTTTTTTCAACTTTCAATTGATAAAAAGAAATATCACTTACATTTTGTCCATTTAAAATAATAAGATTCGACATTTGACTAAAATTATTCGTTCCTGCTTTTGCTACTTTCAAAGCAGAAGTCCGAGCTATTTCATGATAATCCTTATCATAATATATGATAGTCGATTTATAATTTATAGTTGTATTCGAACGATTAAAAACCGTTCCCGCAATTCCAAAACTAAGTGTAGAATCTGTTGCATGATCTTGAAACAATAAATCCGAAAAGGATAATTCTTCCTCTTCTAATATTCCTTTTGTATTCGTATCAATATAAGATGTTTCTTCCAAAGCATATGTATGGAAGGGAAAAAAGAAAAAACCAAAAATTATTAAAACGAAAATGATCTTTTTTTTCATTTCTATCCCTCCTATCTTATATCTTTACTTTAACATTTTCTCTTTCTATATCTTTTGCTTCAAACATTTCTTTTGTTTTAAATCCAAATAGTTTTGCTACAAAATTACTTGGAAACATTTCAACTTTATTATTATAATTTCGAACAACAGCATTGTAATATTTTCTAGATTGTGCAATTTCATCTTCTATTCCACTTAAAGATTGTTGTAATTTTAAAAAATTCTCATTTGCTTTTAAGTCAGGATAATTTTCTACCAAACCCATAATTTTAGTAATACTATTTGAAAGACTTTGATTGGCTTTTATCTTTTCTTGATCAGACATTTTATCATAATTACTATTTCTTAATTCCACAATTTCTTTTAATGCATCCGCTTCATGCTTAGTATATCCCTTCACTACTTCTACAAGATTAGGAATGAGATCCCACCTTTTTTTCAAATAAACATCCATTGTAGAAAAAGCTTCTTTTACTCTGTTATTTAATTTTACAAAACTGTTATAAGAAAGGAAAAGAAAAACGAAAAGAAATACCAAAATAATAACAATAATACCAAAAATCAACATATTAAATCCTCCTATCATGACTTTATTGTACCATAAGTTTTTACTTTTTTTCTATGCCACTTCAAAATATTTTCTTATTTTACATTTTTTTAAATCATTTTATCTATATATTTACTTAATTCTTGTGGCATAGATCTTGGGCCCCTAACTGCCTTTACTCCAAACGCTTTTAATTTTTTTAAAGGTAATTTCCCTTCTTCATATTCTTCTATCAATTCTAGTTTCATAATTTTTTGCATTTTTATATTTTCGTCTTTGTATTCATATGGAAGATTCACATCTTTTACTCTTAATTTGTATAGAATAGAAGAATATGGCTCTGCAAGATACAAATAAACAAGATCATTTACTTTTATATTGGTATGCTGTTTCCAGGTAATGGTATTCTTTTTCTTTAATGCTTCAATAATATCAAAATATTTTGGATTAGCAGGAATGATCCATTCTGTATTACTACTGCCTTTGGTAATTGTATAAGAATAACTCTCATCGATTAATTTCATGATTTCACTATCGTTTATCGTATCATCTAGTACTATGCTAATCCAATTTTTTTTATTCATATGATAAGCAGGATAAAATCCTTTTTTCTTCTGTAATGCTTCTATTTCTTCTGGTTTTAATTTTACATTTATAATTTCTACTTCTAGATTAGAACTAGCATCCAATTTACACTTATCAAGATTCATTATAAGACCATACCATTTTTTACTAATTGCATTTTTAAATGTTGCATATCCTTTAAACTTATCCCATTCAAATTCTGGATCATCCCCATATTTCATCTTTATCTGTTCTGCTATTCGGTTAGACTGTTCAAAAAGAAAAGGAATACTTATAAAACAGTTTTTCCGTATATCTTTTAAAATATCCTTAAATTCTTCTCTTACTTTCGAAACAAAAGAACCTGTAATATCTTCGACTCGAAAATTATTGTATTCTTCTTCCATATCCAAATCATATATTTTCCCCTTTACAACGCCATCCTTACTTATTTCAATATCCACTCGAAAAGTATCATTCATAATATTTTTCGAATATTGATACACTGTATTTTCTTTTTGAAATCCATATTTTACTATCTTATCAAAATCTATTTTTGTTCTTTTAAATATTTCATCTTCTATTGTCATTTGTATCCTCCACTTTATTCCTCAATTCTAACGATTACATCCTCTTCTCCGAAATCAGGTAGATGATCAATGTGACCAATTTTGGTATAACGATAATCGGTATCAAAAGATTGATAAAAAAGAACCAAACAATCATCACCATATAACATGATATCTCCCTTTTTAATGTGTTTTGGTGAAATAGAATTGGTAGGAAGAGATTTATCCATATAAACATATTTCTCATT
>CANQYK010000083.1 GCA_947628065.1 uncultured Bacilli bacterium
CTAGTGATGAAATAAAAAAATGGAGTCTTGTTATTACTCCATAACTGGTAAACTTTATTTTTACACACTCCCTATATTATTCACATTGTCTTATTTTTAATTTTCTTTTTCTTTTATCTTCTTCTTTTTCGGCGTCCAAAAACAAAGGAAGAAAAATATGAAAAAAAGAAAAAACAAATGTTAAAAGATTCTTCTGATTATCTTATTTCTGTACTCAATAAACCAATTTTTTTAAATCATTCAAAATTAAAGGTAAAATCGTTTCATGATTTAGTTGAAATAGCAGAATAAAATATGGTTTCTTTAATTCACTATGAAGATATTGAAGCCAAAGAAGATTACTTTTATGTCATTGTTGGTAATTATGTCTATTACTATATATTAACAATAGAAAAAGAATAGATAACGTGCTTAGAATCTATTCTTTTTCATTTTCTAAAATTAAAGTATTCTTATGATATTTTTTAACGGCTTCTAATATCTTCTTATTCTTTGCAACATCAAAATAAAAATAGCAAGGTGTATCGGTTAGTATTGTTACTGTATACTTTTTTATCACAATGGCTTTTATTTTTGGCCAAGCAAAAACCATTTTGATTTTATAATAAGAAGTATTCGTAATTCCATTCTCATCGATGATAATAGAGCCTTTAAAACCTTGTTTTTTTCTTAAAAGAATGCCTACAAAAACTCTTATAATATGAAAAAGGAAAAAAATAATATCAACCGTTAAGAGAAAATAAATAAAAAAACACATGGAATAACTTGCAACAAGAGAAAGAAGAAGACATATGAATTCAATTACTAAAAAGATTAAAAATACCTCTTGCATATAACTAAGACAACTTACACTTTTGTTCTTTAAAATTTTTCTTTTATGCAGTGCTATTCCTTTGGCTTCATCAAAACATTCAAAATATTTTTTGGATAAATCACAACTGATTTTCAACACGTTCACCTACCTTATACCAATTATAGCACAAAAACAAAGGATCTCAAATATCAAAATCACGAAAACCAAGAGCATACATTTTTTGTTTTACTTTGTAATCAAGTTCTCGTCCCTTATATTTTTTACTAAGTCGATTGTATATTTTCTCATACTCTTTTTTGGCAATTTCTTCTTCTTTTTCTACTTTGATAGAAGATAATTGTTCTCTTATCAAAGAAGGAGAAAATCCAGATAAAATAAGATTACTTTCTATTTTTCTTTTCATTGCATTTTCACTTTTGTTATGATTGGCTTTTAAATTCTTAGAAATGATAGAAGCAATTTTTTCTTCTTCTATTTCTTTGGTATATTCCGTCATAGCTTCTTCCATCAAAGAGGATAAAATTCCTTTTTCTTCTAAATCATGTCGGATTCGATTTGGTCCATGAAGAGTTGATACAATTTTATTATGAACATAACTTTTGGCATAAGTTAGATCATTTAAATATCCTTGTTGTTCTAATTTTTTTATTGCATTTTCGATCTCTTCTTCTTGGTATTCTTTTTTTCTTAAGTATGACGCTACCTCACTTTTACTTTTGGCCATTTTATTAAGAAGACGTAGAGCCGTATAATAACAATCATAAGAATGATTTAAAAGGGATGCTTCCTTCCATTCTTTTTCGGATACTTCTTTTTTAAGTAATAATTCATATTCTAAAATAACCTCTTCATAGAAATCATTTTCAAATCCTTTTTCTAAATAGATTGTATAAACACCAGGATTTTTTCTTTTATAACGAACAATTTTCATAATAACCTCCTTTTTTCTTTACTATATATCTCGAAAAAATGTTTGTCAAGAAAAAAAGAAAGCTAATTCTCGCTTTCCGTTACTTTTATTCTTCCTTCTAATACTTCTTCTAAAGCTCTTCCAATATTCTTACTACATTTATATTCATTTTCTCTTAGTTGATAATGTTCTTTTTTGGCCATTTCTTTACTTCGTCTTGCTGCAATATGTACGAGTTCATACTTTGAGCTTACAATATTTAAAAGCTTATCAATGGAAGGATAAATCATAAGTATCACACTCCTCATTATTATCATAAACATAATACTGTAAAATTACAAGCAATGCGACACAATTAGACACTTTACGATCTGTAAATATTTACAAAAAGAAAAAGTCAAATGACTTCTTCTATCGAAAGTTACAGCATGAACCTTGATCAATATTACATACTACATTTTCTTCACAGCATGAATATTCTGGACAATAAGTATGTTTATAAATATGATGGTTTACCACTTTCGTTCTGATTGGACATACGTGTGGCACTTGATGTACAAAAGTTCTATGTATTTCTCTCTCTTGCATAGGTTCTACAATCGGACTTTGTGTCGTTGCCATACTATAATTTCCACCCATATCCATACCATTTACATTGACATCGATATTCATATCTTGATCAATCATGTTTCCATCTCCAACAATAGAAGCAGTTTGGTCCAAATTAAAGTCTTGACTATTAAACATAAATTTTCCTCCTCTAGTTTAATTTATGTTGGATTCCTTTTTTTGTATCTATTGTTAGCCTAGCAAAAAGAATTGTTTTATGTTAGAATAAGAAAAAGAAAGAAGGGTTCGTATGTTCGAAGGATTAAAATTAACATTAAATAAGAAAAAAATGGTAGGAATCGCTTATGATATCATTTGTAATGAATATGCCTATTTACAAACCTTTTTAATTACCAAGAATAAAAAAGGATACCTTTCCTTTCATAAATTTCATTGCTCTGTTTTTGAAACCTTGTTTGATGCGAAAATGTATGCGAAAGAAGAAAATTATCTTCCTCTTACTTACTATATAGAAGAAAATAGAAAAAAACAAAGAACTGGAAAAACAAAAATTTATCGATATAAATAAAAAGACCAATGGTCTTTTTACTATTCGTCTAAACTATCCTTTTTCAGCCTCAAGTTCTGCCGTAAAAATAAAAACTCTATCACATAGGATAGAGCAATTATTTATTTGAAATTTCCAATTCTTCAAGCATTTGTTTTTTAATTTTGTCAATATCAGTAAAGAATAAATTAACCCCTTTAGACTTTAATTTTAATAAATATTCAAAATTTTGTAATATTTCTTCTTTTAGTGATTCAACAACTTTAGCAGGTTTACCATTATCAAGTAAATGGACATGATCTATATATTTTTCTAATGTAGGGAACGCATTTTGTAATAAAATAACAGAATCTTTCCCTAAAATTTTTCTAATAAGGATAGTATCACAACGATTATATTTTTTCATTTTGTTGTCTACTATTCTTTTATACTTTTCAACCTTACTACTCAACGGAATAAACCATAAAATATTTTTATCTTTAATAGTAAAATATGTTGGGCGTTTTTTTCCACGTTCATGATTAGTCATAAGATTATCATCATTTACTATGTTAAAAAACTCATCTTTAATATGGTACAAATAACCTGTTCGAACTTTCATAAATTATCAACTCCAAAAGTAGTATAGCATAAATAAAAAGAAAACTCTATCAATCGATAGAAGTTTTCTCACACATTTTCGTTCGGGATAATTTATTACTCGCACCACCCGAGAGCGAGAAACATTGTCATCCAGAATAATTTATTACTCGCGCCATCTGGGAGCGAGAACATTTTCTTATAATTGCACTTTTCTAAATGCAGTTATAATATACTATAATTTACCTTTAAAGTCAATACATTGAAAGCAAATTAGCAAGCAATAGCTTGCAATAATATTATATGTAAATAAGATAAATTTAATCCATTATCTAGAAATAGTTCATATTCACTATATTGTATCCGAAGTTTGGCAGTTGATGTAAATTAAATTATTTTTTAATTTTTACGCTGTGTACTAGATTGTAGGGGTTGAATAGTTATCATCCTTATAAACCAACGAAAAATCAATACCAGAAGAATTTTTATAAACATTATAGGAATTAACATTACAAGGATTTTCCATTGACTTTTTCATCATAATTACTGGTTGTTTTAATACTTGAGTAATGTAATTGATAATCTTGATACCTCTTTATCCCTCATAATCTAGTACACAGCGAATTTTTATATCTATTTTCTAATATCAATTTACGAAGTTGTTTTCATTTTGTCAAACTGGTAAATTTATTTTTGGAAATTCCCTATAGAAGAAAATAGAAAAAAACAAAGAACTGGAAAAATAAAAATTTATCGATATAAATAAAAAGACCAATGGTCTTTTTACTATTCGTCTAAACTATCTTTATTCAATAGAAAATGATATAATCCCATTGTCACAATTCCATCATTGTCGATTCTAGTTTTTATATTATCTTTAATAATAATGATCTTTTTAAAAGAATCATTAATATTTCTCAAAGATTGTTTTTCTTGTAATATTTTTTCATCATTGCTTAACTGATATGCAGATTGAATATAATATCTTTTCGCACCTTTATTTACAATAAAATCTACTTCATAACTATTTCTAACTGTTTTGTCCTTGTCATTTTTACCATAAGCTTCAACAATACCAATATCAACATTTAATCTTCTTGCAATTAATTCATTATATATTATATTTTCCATAATATGTCCATCATCCAATTGTCTAAAATTTAATCTTGAATTACGAAGTCCAATATCCTCATAGTAATATTTATAAGGTGAATTAATATAATGATTTCCTTTTACATCATATCTTTGTACTTTATTTACTAAAAAAGCATCTTCCAAATAGCCAATGTAATTTTCGATTGTATTTTTATTGACTGGTTCTTCTTTGCTTCTTGCTTCTTTTAAATACTTATCATTAATTACATTGGTTAATCTTGTAGGATTTGTTAAGGATCCAATTTGCGAAGATAATACATCAATAATATCATTTAAAGCCTGTTCGTTTTTAATTTTTCTTCTTTCTTTTATATCGACTATATATGTTTCGTCATACAAATTCTTTAAATATTCTGCCTTATCTTGTTCTGTTTTACAAAGAAGTGTATAAGGAAGACCGCCATATAACACATAATCATTCCAAGCATCATCTTTATCTCCATCGTATGCCTCTAAGTACTCTTTAAATGTCAAAGGATATAAATGAACAACATCCCCTCTACCACGAAACTCTGTACTGATATCACTTGATAACATTTTAGAATTACTACCAGTTACATATACATCAACATTTTTTCGATAGGATAAGCCATTTAACACAGGAACAAAATCTTTTACTTTTTGTATTTCATCTAATAAAACATAATATTTTTCCTTTTCATTTTTAATATTTTCTAATAAATATTCATTTAATTTTTCGGAATCATGATATTTTTCATTCTCTTTTGTATCCAAAGCGAGATAAATTATATGATCCTTATCGGTAACATGATCAAGCAAATATTTTCGAAAAATTTCATAAAGTAAATATGATTTTCC
>CANQYK010000084.1 GCA_947628065.1 uncultured Bacilli bacterium
GATGGTATTAATGTATCGGATTATGATCTATCTTATCTTTACAATAAATTAGGTTATGTTTCTCAAAAAGCTGTTTTGTTCAAAGATAGTGTAGAAGGAAACATTACCTATGGTGAGAATGGAAAAGAAAAATCCAAAGAACTTGTAAAGAAAGCAATTGAGGTTGCCCAAGCCAAAGAGTTTGTTGATAAAATGGACAAGAAAGAAAAGTCTAGTATTGCCCAAGGTGGAACCAATATATCAGGAGGACAAAAACAAAGATTATCTATTGCAAGAGCCATTGCAAGACAACCAGAAATCTATATTTTTGATGATTCTTTTTCTGCTCTTGATTATAAGACTGATGCAACGTTAAGAAAAGAATTAAAGAAATATACGAAAAACGCTACCACTTTAATTGTTGCCCAAAGAATTGGAACGATTATGAATGCAGATAAAATTGTAGTTTTGGATAAAGGTCGTTGTGTTGGGCTTGGAACGCACAAAGAACTTTTAAAAACTTGTGAGGTGTATCAACAAATTGCTTTATCACAAGTAACAAAGGAGGAGTTAGAAAATGCCTAGGAGAACAAGAAATTATGGAAAAGCGAAAAATTTTAAAGGGGCAATGGTAAGACTTTTCAAAGAATTAAAAAGTTTTTATGCCTTTATTATGGTAGGACTTCTTCTTGCTGCTTTTGGTTCTATTTTATCGATTCTAGCGCCCAATAAGTTATCGGATTTGGTTGATAAAATAGCGGAAGGTTTGGTCATTGATACAAAGAATTTAGAAAGCCTTACCAAAGAAATACAAAATAGCGTTAGTGAAGAGAAAGTAACAGAATTGCTTCCTCAAGTTTTATCGCTTGATATGAGTGAAAATACTATCATGGAAATTATGAATTCAAGTACGGTTACACCTTCTGAAAAACAAGAATTTCAACAATTTTTATCTTCTCTTTCTACGAAGAATGAACAAGAAATGATGACTAGCTTTAAGGACTTACCAACGAGTATTTTATCTTATATAGTAAAAGATACAACGTATCAAGGTGTTGTTATAACCAAAGAAGACAAAATGAAGTTATTAGAAAATGATGATCCAAAGAAATTAGAACTTCCAGATTCTATTTTATCTTTTCTTTTTCATGATATAACAATCGATGGATACAAAGTAACACCAAAAGAACAAAGTAAATTTCTTCAAACTATGGCTACTATGGAGAAAGAAAAAGATAACAGTGTAATTTATCAAAAATTAGATACGATGCCAAAATCCATTCGTAATATTATAGAGCCAAAATTTGATACCAAAGGAATCAAAAAACTTGTTTCTTTCTTAATTGTTCTATATTTATTATCTGCTTTGTTTAGTTATATTGAAGCGATTTCTATGACTCTTGTGTCCAATCGTTTCGCGAAACGATTACGTACTTTAATTTCTACTAAAATCAATCACTTACCTTTAAAATATTTTGATCAACATCAAACCGGTGATATTTTATCAAGAGTAACCAATGATGTCGATACCATTGCGCAAAGTATGAACCAATCGTTCGCAACCTTAGTGAGTGCTATTACTTTGTTTGTTGGAACGGTTATCATGATGTTTGTAACAAACTGGATTATGGCTTTAACAGCAATTCTTGCAAGTTCTATTGGTTTCTTCTTTATGTTTAAAATTCTTGGAAAATCACAAAAATACTTTGTTCAAAGACAAAAATATTTAGGAGCGATTAACTCTCATATTGAAGAGGTTTATTCAGGACTTAATGTAGTAAAAGCTTACAATGGAAAGAAGCAAGCAAACGAAGAGTTTGATGTGTTAAATGAAAAAGTTTATCAAGCCAACCGAAAGAGTCAGTTCTTATCTGGTTTAATGATGCCTATGATGAACTTTATTGGAAACTTTGGTTATGTAGCTGTTTGTATTGTAGGGGCTTTGCTTACGATGAATGGGCATATTACCTTTGGTGTAATTGTTGCGTTCATGACTTATGTTCGTCTTTTTACATCTCCGCTTTCTCAAATAGGACAAGCAATGACAGCCTTACAAACAACCGCAGCTGCAAGTGAGAGGGTCTTTGAGTTTGCTGATGAAGAAGAAATGTCCGATCAAAAGGATGCGACCAAAGTATTGGATAAAAGTAAAGTAAAAGGAAATATTGAATTCAATCATGTATCGTTTACCTATGATGGAAATAAGACACCAACTATCAAAGACTTTAGTGCCAAAGCCAAAAGTGGTGAGAAAATAGCGATTGTTGGTCCAACGGGTGCAGGAAAGACAACAATGGTAAACTTATTGATGAAATTCTATGAGATTAATAAAGGCGATATTTTAATTGATGGTATTTCTACCAAAGAGTTAAGACGTGAGAATATTCATGATTTGTTTACTATGGTATTACAAGATACTTGGTTGTTTGATGGAAGCATCAAAGAAAATATTATCTACAATAGAGAAAATATATCCGAAGAAAGAGTAAAAGAAGTCTGTGAAATTGTAGGACTCGATCATTTTATTCGAACCCTTCCACATGGATATCATTCTAAGATAACCGAAAGTGATACCATATCAGCAGGACAACGCCAATTACTAACCATTGCTCGTGGTATGTTAGAAGATGCGCCATTCTTAATTTTAGATGAAGCAACGAGTAATGTGGATACAAGAACAGAAGAGTTGGTTCAAAAAGCAATGGATAAATTAACCGAAGGAAGAACGTCCTTTATTATCGCACACCGCTTATCTACTATTAAAAATGCTGATTTAATTTTAGTAATGAAGGAAGGCAATATTGTAGAACAAGGAAATCATGAAGAATTAATGAAGAAAAATGGCTTTTATGCAGAACTTTATAATTCCCAGTTTGAATTATAGAAGACTTGTGTTATTATAAAATTAGATACTTTGTGATCTAATTTTTTATCGTGTTAGAAAGAAAAATGTGATATAGTAAAATAGGTGAGAATATGAAACAAGAAATAAAAATATTACGATTTAGTATGATTAATAATCTTTTGATTGCTATATTAAAAATAGTAGGAGGATCTCTTTTTTCACTTGCATCCCTTACTGCCGATGGACTTCATACCTTTAGTGATTTTATTACTGATATTGTCTCTATGATCGGATCAAAAATATCAAAGAAAAGACCAACCAAATACCATCCTTTTGGTTTTGGTAAAGTAGAATATTTAAGTAATTTATTGGTAGGTATTATTTTATTTTTGCTTGGTATTTTTATTCTATTTGAAAGTTTTCAAGAAAAAGAGGGGATTCCTCAGTTAACGGTGTTGGTAATCCTTGGAATTTCTTTCCTTTTAAAATTAGTATCTATTTTTGTTATGAACAAAGTAGGAAAAAAGATCAATAGTCAGGTATTAATTACTTCGGTAAAAGAATCAAAACTTGATTTGTATTCTACGATTCTTGTTTTTTTTATCACGATTCTTCTACAGTTTCAAAATGCTTTTCCTTTGTTAAAGTATTCTGATATGTTGGGTTCTCTTTTTATTTCTCTTTTGGTTTTAAAAACAGCTGTTACCATTCTTTTTTCTAATGCTATGTTTTTAATAGGAGAATTAGAAGAAGACAAAGAAAAAATAAAGGAAGTATCTTCTTTCATTTTAAAAGATAAAAGAATCGAAGATGCGAAAGTAGAATTAATAAAATATGGCTCATATTATAAGTTACAGTTAACCATTGAACTAGATTCGAATTTAACGTTAAGAGAAGTAACAAGAATTGAAGATAAGTTAAAAAAGAAACTTTTAAGAGAACGCTCTTTTCATATTAAATATGTATCGATTTATGTTACCAATCATATGAAGTAAGAACCAAAAGGAAGAAAGAAGCATATATAGTAGGGGAGGCTATTATGCGAAAAACATCCATTATTATTTTAACGTATAATCATTTAGAATATACCAAGCGGTGTATTGAAAGTATTCGGAAATATACCAAAAAAGATACGTATGAAATTATTGTTGTTGATAATTATTCTACGGATGGTACAAGAAAATGGTTAGAAGAACAAAAAGATATCAAAGTAATATACAATTTACAAAATGAAGGTTTTCCCAAAGGATGTAATATTGGGATTATGAAAAAAGAAAAGGAAAACGATGTGTTACTTCTTAACAATGATACTATCGTAACTCCATCCTGGCTTGAAAACTTACAAACGTGTCTTTATAGTAAGAAGGAAATTGGTGCGGTAGGTGCCGTTTGTAATCAAACAGAAAATGATCAAGGGGTAAGTTTTACTTATGATGACTTTGATGAGATGGAATGCCTTGCCAAAGAAAATAACATATCAAACAAAGAAAAATGGGAAGAGAAAGTCTTTTTGATTGGTTTTTGTATGTTAATCAAAAAAGAGGTTATAGAGAAAATAGGAAAGCTTGATGAAGCATATACTCCAGGTTATGTAGAAGATAATGATTTATCGCTTCAAATCTTAAAATTAGGATATCGGTTATATCTTTGTCATGATGTATTTGTTCATCATCATCTAGGAACATCATTTCGTTCGAATATGACAAAACTGTATCCTATTTTAGAGAAGAATCGTGCTTATTTTTATCAAAAATGGAAATTTAATGCCCTTGCTTGTGACTGTGTAAAGACAAATAGTTTTCCTTTGATAAAGGATCCCAAAAGAGTCTTAGAACTTGATTGTGGACTTGGTTGTACTTTGTTAAAATTAAAGTATTTTTATCCAAATATTATCCTAGAAGGGGTAGAAGAAAAGAAGGAAAAACGTGAGATTGCTTCACTTTTCGCACCTGTTTATTCTAAGCTGGGAGAAGCCAAAAAAGGATCTTATGATGTTATTTTAATTGGTGATTTATTAGAAAAAGTAGAAAATCCAAAACAATTTTTAAAACGAATTAAAACTTATTTAAAGAAAGATGGACGTCTTATTTTAGAAATTCATAATATGGCAAGCATTGAAAACATTAAATTTTTGTTATGGGGATACTGTTATGATCTTCATAAAGATAAGAAGAATGGTTTTCTATTAAGAGAGGTAAAAGCGTTGTTAGAAAGTCTTTCTTATCAAGATATTGTTGTTTATTCTTGGTATAAGAAGTTAACAGAGGAAGAAGATGAGTTATTTCAAAAATTAGGAGAAAAGAATGAATTAATTTATACATCTTATACCGTATCCGCAAGTGCTCGTTGTACTTGATGATAATTATAAAAAGTAATAAACAAAACATTAAGACTAGTTGAAAATACAAGGCCCCAAAGTCCGATTTTAAAAAGAGAGAAGAAAAAGAGAGTAGAACATCTTAAGATCGTACCAAGTAAGGTTGCTTTAAAATTATCTTTGCTTCTTCCCATTGCATCCAAGCAAGA
>CANQYK010000085.1 GCA_947628065.1 uncultured Bacilli bacterium
ATATAGAAATAGAATGGAACATTGAATTTTAAGAAATAATGATATTTTTGGACTTTTCCTATTCCTGCACATGGTGGGAGCGATCCCGGTGCTGTTAGTGGTAATTTAAGAGAAAAAGATTTTACCTTACAAGCTGCAGAATATATGTATCAAAGATTACAAGATTTAGGAATACCTACTGTTATTACAAGAGATTTTGATGAAGATTTATCAAGAGAAGAGAGATTAAGAAGAGCGAATGAAGCTTTTGGAGGGAGTAGAGATGCCATATTAATATCAAATCACATAAATGCAGGAGGTGGGGATGGTCATTGTGTAACTAATGTATAACAATTAAAGCCAAATAAATAGTTTTACAAATAAGATAAACATTGGTAATCGATTGCTAATTACCGATGTTTATGATATGATTGTAATACAAGGAAGTGAAATTAAAATGAGAGTAAAATTAGATGATGTTATAGAAATGAAAAAGATAAAAAAATTGCCATAGAATGGTGTAATAAAAATAATATTAAATTTGAATAGGAGTGTTTAAAAATGGATGAAATATTAACTTTTAGAATTGGAATAGAAGGGTTAGAAAATAAAATATGGAGGAGTATTGAAATACCAAGTAGAAGAACAGTAGCAGATCTTGCATATACTATACTTGCATCATTTAATTCACTTGCATACCATTTATATGACATTGAATACAAAGATTATTTATTCGATTGTTGGGTTTGCCCTGAAGAATATCCTGACTTTGATGAGTTATCTAATGCCGTTGTAACAAAATTAAGTGAATTGAAATTAAAAAAGAACGATACTATGAAAATGGAATATGACATGGGTTCTACAACTACTTTCAATATCATATATTTAGGTTCAAGAAAATTAAAAAGCTATAAAGAACAAGAACTTTATCCAATAGTAGTTAATGGTGAAGGTTTAGGAATGCTTGATGATATGTGCGATTTTGATTTAAAAGATATTGTTGATGATATAGATAAATTGGGTTATTCCAATCATTATTTTACTCCAGGATATGAAACAAATAGAAAATATGATTATAGAAAGTATAATATTAAAAAGGACAATAAAGAATTAAAAGGGAAAATACTAGCGATTAAAAATGGTTATGAAGTAGGAGAATAATAATTAGGAAATATTATGAATAAAAAAGATTTATGTGAATTATTGGAAGAATTATATGAAAAAAGTTCAAAAGAACAAATCAAAAAATTTTTGTTTAGGGTAATTGAAAAATTATCAGATACTCAAAATAAGGAAATCATAGAACTTATTAACGAAGTTTTTAAAGATGAAATACAGAGTATTAATTTAGGCAATTTGGATGGAACAATAGAAAAAATTGAAGAGCAGTTTAATTTAATTAATGTTGGTAAATTGCAATTTCATTGTGAAACTTATGAAACTGGTGATTATGACTACTTTGGTGATGATTATGAAACTCGTTATTATGACTCTGAAAATGTTAGTAGTATTATATTAAATGCTTATAATTTAGTCTCTATATTAATTACAAAAAAAGATTATAAAAATGCAAGAAAAATTCTTGATTTAATTGTTTTTACTAATTATTCTGTTTTAGAAGACGATAGTAATGACATTTTGACTTATGAAATAAATGATATTGTATCTTTGGAATTAGTCAATGTAGATATAAATAAAATATGTTTAACTTTATTATTTATTACTATATTAATTAGTGATAATAAATTTGAAGAAATATATAATTATTATAAATTATATGTTTTTAGAAATATAAAACTCGAAGATTCTTTTAGTTTAGAGTTAGAAAAAATTAAAGATTTGGATATATTTTTGCAAAATTGGATACAATTTCTATCCCAAAAAAATGATGATATTTCTTTTGACTTATTAATCAATTCTTTAGAATATAGTAATTATGATAACTATAAAAAAGTGATAGAAATGAACAAAGTGACACATCCTAAATTATGTATATTTATATTGAAAAAAATATATAAATTAAAAAAATACAAAGAAGTTATTGAAATAGGTGAAAGCATAATTAATGATGTGAATGATAGCGTAAGAAGAGATATTGCATTACTTATAGCTGAGTCATATAAAAAAATTGATTCGGATTTTGATATTAGTCAGTGTTTATACACAGCATTTGAATCCAGTCAGAATGTATCTGATTTAATAAGGATTATAAATAATGATTATTTAGTAAAATATAAAGAAGAAATAGATAATATAAAAGAGGATCCATATAAGAACTTAAATAGTAATGCTATTGTATTGTTTAGTTATTTTTTAGGAGAATTTGATGATTTTTTTAATGCTTTTAAAGATAATCGAGAATATTTGGGTTGGACATACTCAAATATGAATACTTATGTGGAATTAGCATTATTCTTACTATGCAATTGGAATGAAACTGAAATAAAAAGGAAATTAGCTAGTTTAATATGCTTTGATATAGGAATAAGAAATGATTATAATCTTTATAATGCCGATGAAAGAAAAATTGAGTATTTTAAAATTCTTAATGTTTGGAAAAAGCACTTTACTATTTCTGATAAAATAAAACAGGATTATATTAGTTGGTTGGAAGAAACAGTTGCCAAACGAGTAGATGCAATTGTGTCTAATCGGCATCGTGGTTCTTATCATAAAGCAGCATTTTTAGTTTGTATTTTAGATGAGTGTCTAGAAAATTTAAATATGAAAAATAAAGGTGAGATTATTGCGTTTTATGAAAAGAAATATTTAAGATATACTGCGTTTAAAAAAGAGATTAATAAATACAAATAATATATTTTAATATAAGCTTAACTGTCAAAGACTAATTAGGGATATGCCCTAACAAGTTTAGGGTGTGTCAACACCATGTTTGATAGTTTAAAATACCCATGAGTGTGGAAAACATAATGTCTAAAAATAAGTATTTTTTTAATTAAATTGCATTTACTTTCAGAATTCACAAAAAATATTTAATTTTTCCGAAAAATGTGTATAATATTAAGTGTGTTAGATTTATTTAAACTCTTTGGTTGGAATTTATAATAATCTAACACTTTTAATTTTGCACGAACTTTCTTTATAAATAGAGACTTTTTTGGTACAATTGATATATAATTGATAGTACATTGGAGGAGTAAAAATGAATAACAAGAAAGAATATGAAAGAGATGAATTGCATAAAGCAATATGGAAAATCGCGAATGATTTGAGAGGATCAGTAGATGGATGGGACTTTAAACAATATGTATTAGGTTTTTTATTTTATAGATTTATTTCAGAAAATTTAACTGACTATATTAATAGACTGGAACCAGATGATAATTTTGATTATGCAAAGTTATCTGATGAACAAGCAGAATATGGTAGAGATGAGACACTAAAAGAGAAAGGTTTTTATATACTTCCTAGTGAATTGTTTTGCAATGTAAGAAAGAAAGCTAAACAAGATAAAGACCTTAATGTCACTTTGAATAATATTTTTAACAACATTGAGAATTCTGCTAAAGGAACTGCTTCGGAAGATGATATGAAAGGATTATTTGATGATATAGATGTTAATAGTAACAAGTTAGGTAATACAGTAGAAGAACGGAACACTAAGTTAATAAAAATCCTTGATTCTATTGGTGATTTACCTTTAGGAAATTATCAAGATAATACAATTGATGTGTTTGGTGATGCCTATGAATTTTTAATGACTATGTATGCTTCTAATGCTGGTAAATCTGGTGGAGAATTTTTTACACCACAAGAAGTCGGAGAATTACTTGCTAAGATTACTTTAATGGACAAGAAAGAAGTTAATAAGGTTTATGATCCTTGTTGTGGTTCTGGTGGATTATTATTAAAGTTTGCAAAAATACTTGGTAAAGATAATATTAAAAAAGGATTCTATGGTCAAGAGATAAATCTTACTACTTATAACTTAGCTAGAATTAATATGTTTTTACATGATATTAATTATAATAAGTTTAACATTGCAAGGGGAGATACATTGATAGATCCGAAACATTGGGATGATGAACCATTTGATGCTATTGTATCTAATCCTCCATATTCTATTAAATGGGCGGGAAAGTCTAATCCTTTGCTTATTAACGATGAGAGATTTTCACCTGCTGGTATTCTTGCTCCTAAATCTAAAGCAGATTTAGCCTTCACTATGCATATGTTATCTTGGTTAAGTACTAAGGGTACTGCTGCAATAGTTGAGTTCCCTGGTGTGCTTTATCGCTCTAATGAAAAGGGGGAGCCTGGTATAAGGAAATATTTAGTAGAAAACAATTTTATTGATTCAATAATTCAATTGCCAGAAAATTTGTTTTTTGGACCATCTATTGCTACTTGTATAATTGTTTTAAAGAAAAATAAGAAAGATAATAGTATTTTATTTGTAGATGCTTCTGATGAATTTATAAAACCAGGTAAGAAAAATAAGCTAACAGATGATAACATAAATAATATTTTAGATATTTTAAAGAGTAGAACTAATATTGAAGGAAAATCTATTTTAATATCTAATGATGAAATACTAAAAGATGAAAAGGTTAATATTTCAGTTGGAACTTTCTTAAAGACTGTTAATGATGATATTGAAATAGATATAAATGCTCTTAATAGGAATATTCAAGAAATTGTTACCAAGCAGAACCAAGTAAGAAAAGAGTTGGATGCAATAATTAAAGAATTGGAGTATGATTACCATGAGTAAGATTAATGATTTAATTAAAGAGCTATGTCCTAATGGTGTTAAATATAAGAAATTAGAAGAGTTAGTTGATTACATTCAACCTACAAAGTATATTGTTAAGAGTACTGATTACAATTGCCAATATGATATTCCAGTTTTAACAGCAGGTCAATCATTCATTTTGGGTTATACTAATGAATTGGAAGGCATCTATTATGCTAGCAAAGATAAGCCTGTGATTATATTTGATGATTTTACTACATCAAATCATTGGGTTGATTTCAAGTTTAAGATTAAATCTTCAGCAATGAAAATATTAGTTCCTAAAACAAGTGATATATTTAAGTACATATATTATTGTATTAGTAATATTGGTTATAGTCCTAAAGAGCATTCAAGACAATGGATTCAAACATTTAGTCAATTCGCAATTCCTATTCCCCCACTAGAGGTACAAGAAGAAATAGTACGAATTCTTGATAAATTTGGCGAGCTAGAAGCGGAGCTAGAAGCGGAGCTAGAAGCG
>CANQYK010000086.1 GCA_947628065.1 uncultured Bacilli bacterium
GCTTCCATTAGACTATCACTTCCTGATGCACTCATTGGGAAAGCAATCGTCTCACGAATAGATTCTTCATCCAATAACATCATAAGCATTCGATCAAGTCCTGGTGCCATACCTGCGTGTGGTGGTGCCCCATATTGAAAGGCTTCATAAAGAGCTTTGAAGCGATGCTTTAACTCTTCTTCTTGGTATCCTGCAATTGCAAAAGCTTTCTTCATTGTTTCTATGTCATGGTTACGAACGGCACCACTTGCCATTTCAATTCCATTGCACACAAAATCATATTGATATGCAAGAATCTCCTCTTTTTTCTCATTGTCAAGGGCTTCTTTTCCTCCTTGTGGCATACTAAATGGATTATGGGTAAAGATATATTTTCCTTCTTCTTCACTCCACTCATACATTGGAAAATCTTTTACAATACAGAAAGAAAATTCATTCTGATTCATCAAATCTAGTTTTCTACCCAATTCCATACGAATCTCACCTGCAAGCTCTAAAGCCTTTTTTCGATCGGCAATAAAGAATAGAACATCTCCTGCTTTTAACTCTGCTTTTTTAATTAAGGCATCTCGTTCTTCATCACTTAAGAATTTATCAATCGGTCCTGCGAAAGACAAATCACTATTGACTTTAAAATAACCAATTCCTGGCATACCAATACTTTTCGCAAAGTCAACTAATTCATTAAACCAAGAGTTGGATTTACTTGCAATATCTTCTACCTTAATTCCTTTTACTGGAATTCCCCTAAAAGGACGAAATTCCGTTTCTTCAAACTCTTCGGTTAAGTCAATAATAAGAAGAGGATTTCTTAAATCTGGTTTATCGGTTCCATATTTTTCCATGGCTTCTTTGTAACTAATTCTTGGAAATGGTGTACTTGTAATCTTTTTATCGGAAAATTTTTGAAACGTTTCCGAGAAAATCTTCTCTCCAATTTCCAAAACATCTTCTTCTTCTGCAAAAGCCATTTCAAAATCAAGTTGATAAAACTCCCCATAAACACGATCTCGTCTTGCATCTTCATCTCGAAAACAAGGGGCAATCTGATAATATTTATCAAAACCAGAACACATTAGAAGCTGTTTAAATTGTTGAGGTGCTTGTGGAAGGGCATAAAACTTTCCTTTGAACTTTCTACTTGGAACAATAAAATCCCTTGCTCCTTCTGGACTTGAGGCTGTTAAAATTGGAGTTTGTATTTCTAAAAAGTCTTCTTTCTCCATTAATTCGCGAAGAAAACGAATGACTTTATTTCGAAATATAATCGTATCTTTTACTTTCGGATTTCGAAGATCCAAATAACGATATTTTAATCTTACTTCTTCGGATACTTCTTTGCTTGTCATAATTTCAAAAGGAAGAACGTTTTTACTTTTTCCTAATACTTCAATTTGATCAACCAAAAGTTCAATTTCTCCTGTTTTAATTCTAGGGTTATAATCATCTTCGTCTCTTTTTCTTATCATTCCAGAAATACTAACACTAGATTCTCTTGTTAGGCCATCAAAGATTTTATCATCATTCGATACAATTTGAAGTGTTCCAAACTGATCTCTTACATCTACAAAGATAACACCTCCATGGTCTCTAATATTTTCAATAAAACCTGCAACTTTTACTTTCTTTCCTACGTCAAGATTGGTTAACTTTCCACAATACGTATCACGATATTTATTTGCTTTCATTTTTCTTCATCCTTTCTAATTCTTGTTTTATTAATTCCAACGTTCGATTTGGATTTGCTTGTCGATTGCTTTTCTGCATGACTTTTCCAATAAAGAAGTTTACAACATAAACGTTATCATCTTCCACATACTGTCTTACTTGCTCTTTGTTCTCATCCATTGCTTCACTAATCAGGTTAAGCAATTTATCATCATCATTGATTTGCTCTAAATGCGATTCTTTGATAATAAGTAGAGGATCCTTCTTTTGATCTAGAGCTTGGTATAATATTTTTTTCCCATGATCCAGTGATATTTTTTTCTCGTGTACAAGATTGATCACACCACTTAACATCTCTTCGGTAATAAAGAAATCTTTTAATTCAATCTCTAATTTCTTAAGCGAACTTAAAACACTCGTTGTTACAAAATTTACAGTTAGAGAGACATCACTTCCAAGGGCAATAATCTTCTCAAAATAATCCGCAATATCTTTATTTTTTGATAAAACACCGGCATCATACTCTGATAACCCAAACTCACTCATGTATCGTTTCATTCGATCGAGCTTTAACATAGGAAGTGTTTTTCTTATCTCTTCTTTCATCTCATCGGTTAATTTAACTGGTGGTAAGTTTGGTTCTACATAATATTTGTAATCGACGGCATCTACTTTTTCTCGCATTGAATAAGTCTTACCATCTTCATCAATTCTTCTTGTTTCTTGTACTACTTTTTCTCCTCGATCAAGCAGTTCACTTTGGCGTTTTATTTCATATTCAATCGCACTTTTTACACTGTTAAACGCATTGATGTTTTTCATCTCTACTTTGGTACCTAATGTCTTACTACCTTCTTCCATTAAAGAAATATTAACATCACAACGCATTTGTCCTTTGTTACTTCTTGCTTCACTTACTTCACAAAATAAGAAAACATCTCGTAAATCTTCAAGGAAGGTAACGGCTTCTTCGGCACTTTCAATACATGGTTCGGTTACAATTTCCATCAAAGGAATTCCACTTCTATTATAATCAATCAAAGAATAATTACTATAATGATCAAGAGAGGCGGTATCTTCTTCTAAGTGTAATTGATGAATATAAATTCTTTTTTCCTTATCCCCTATTTTAATATCAAGATATCCATTTCTTCCCATTGGTTTGGTGACTTGTGTGATTTGATATCCTTTTGGAAGATCAGGATAGAAATAATTTTTACGATCAAAAATAATTTCATCTGGATTTTCACAGTGTAGAGCCATTGCTGTTTTTAATGCTTTTTTACAAGCTTCTTTGTTTACAACAGGTAAAATTCCAGGAAGACCCAAATCAACGGGTGCGACATGAATGTTTGGTGTTTTGGTATAAGTATTCTTAGCACTTGAGAAGTTTTTGGAATTGGTCTCAAGTTCACAATGTACCTCTAATCCAATGACTACTTTATACACTTTGATCACCTCCAATTTGTCCTTTTAATCCTGTCATGTCTTCTATTTTCTTGGCTATATTTAAAACAAGGGCATCGTCTTTTACTTTTCCTGTTATATTGATACCAATCGGACACTTTGATACAAAACCACAAGGTATAGTAATACTTGGAAAACCTCCAAAATTTGCAATGGCAAGATGATTTTCTAGTACCAAATAACGGTCAGATAATTTATCACTTGCTTCATCAAAATGAGGAGCTGCACCACCACTACAAGGAGAGAGCATTCCATCATATTCTTTAAGAAATTCATTCATTTTATCAACGATCATACGACGAACTCTACAAGCATTAAGGTATAGTTTTTCTTGGTTTTCTTTTTGGAGGATATAACTTCCTAAAACAAAACGACGTTTGATCAATTCAGAAAATCCTTTGGTTCTTGCAGAAAACATAATCTCATCTACACTATTTCCTTCTCCTCTTGGTCCAAAAGCAATTCCTGTAAGATTGGCATTGTTACTGGTTGCTTCTGCACAAGAGATGGTCATATAAGTTGGATAAATGGCTTCTAGTAAATATTGTTCCATGGAAACCTCTTCTACTAGAAAACCTTCTTTTTTTAGTTTTTCTACTAATTGATAGAAGTTATCCAATACTTCCATTAATTCCTGATCTTTGCTATCATATTTTTCTCTATCTACCATTTCTTTAATATAAAATAATTTTCGTCCTTTTATATCATCTTCTAAATGATCGACTAACAAAACACCATCATCTTTAAGGCTTGTCATATCATGTGGATCTTCTCCTTTAATAGCATCAACTACAATAGCAGCATCCTCTACACATCTTGTAAAGCAACCAACATGATCCATACTCGATGCGAAAGCAAAAAGTCCATAACGAGAAATAAGTCCATAAGTTGGTTTAAAGCCAACAACTCCAGAAAAAGCAGCTGGTTTTCGAATGGAGTCTCCGGTGTCACTTGCAAGAGAAAATGGTACAATACCAAGGGCAACAGAAGAAGCACTTCCTGCACTACTACCTCCTGTTTCTCTTGTTTTATCCCAAGGATTTCGAACCACTCCAGTGTGACCCGTTGTTCCAGTTCCACCCATTGCAAGTTCATCAAGTACCGTTTTTCCAACTAAAATAGCACCTTTGTCTTTTAATTTTTTATAAACGGTCGCATCATACACGGGAACATAATCTTTTAAGATATTACTAGATGCGGTTGTTAAAATGTTGGATGTTGAAAAGTTGTCTTTTAAGGCATAAGGAATCCCAGATAAAATACTTTCTTCTTTTGGTTTACTTTTTAGTTTGTGTTGGATGGTAACAAAAGAATTATAATCTTCTTGATATTTTTCTGCCAAAGCGACTGCTTCATCAAATAATTCTTCTTTTGTAACCTCGTTCTTATCAAGAGACTCTCTTAACTCTCTTATTGTACTTTTTTGATATTCCATTTATTCCACCACCTTTGGTACTTTTACTTGATCGTTTAATTCTTGATGTGCATTTTCTAATACTTCCCCTACGGTTAAAGTCTCACTTACTAGTTCCTCATCTTCCCTTAACTTTGCTTCATAGGTTACAAAAGGGAAAAACATAGGATCCACTTCTTTGATATTGGGAATCTTTCCAATTAAATCCATTTGTTTTAAAATAATATCAAACTCTTGTTGTAAGGTATCGTATTCTTCTTCTTTCATCTCAAACATCAATTTTCTAGCATAACTTTTTAACTTTTCTTTCTCTATCATTTTTCATCCTCCTAAAAACAAAAAATCTCATCCCTCAAAGGGACGAGATTAACCCGTGGTACCACCCAATTTATTATCGTATGATAATCACTTTCTTTGATAACGAGGGATTCCCCGGCTTAGTCTACTTAATTTCTTTAAGCGCTCCGAAGTGTTATTCATAATAGCTTGTTTGTTCTTTTTCACCAACCAAGAACTCTCTTCTAAAACTTACTATTACTACTTCTCTTCATCAACGTTTTCTAGAGCTATTTTACTCTTTTTTCCATTGCTTGTCAATACTTATCATAACTAGG
>CANQYK010000087.1 GCA_947628065.1 uncultured Bacilli bacterium
ACTATTTCAAGAGGTTTGTTTTTATTTTTGAGATTTTTAGATTGATTGGTTAGGTTGCGGACGTAGTCTGCCGTATGATATATTAAGAAAGAGAGGATTAAGTATGCAGGAATATTTTGATAAAGCAATCGAACTTGCTAAATTAGGAGTTAAAAATTCAGAAGGTGGTCCATTTGGAGCAGTTGTTGTTAAAGATAATAAAATAATTGGTTATGGAAATAATAAAGTCTTAAAAGAAAAAGACCCAACGGCACATGCTGAAATAATTGCTATTCGTGATGCATGTAAAAGATTAAATACGCATGATTTAACGGATTGTGTTATTTATTCCACTAGTGAACCTTGTCCTATGTGTTTATCAGCAATTATTTGGTCTAATATGAAAGAAATTTATTTTGTAACGAATAGAAAAGAAGTTGCAGAAATTGGATTTCGAGATGATATGATATATAATTATTTAGAAAAGAAAGAGAAAGATATTTTAGAAATTCATCAGATTGAAAATAAAAAATGTCAAGAACTACTTGAAAGTTATAATCATGAACTTTATTAAAATAAGGAAAACAAATTGTAATTTGTAAATTAAAGGAAGATTTTATTATGGGAATGGGTGTTATATATATTTGTAAAAAATGTAAACGAGAAAAAGAAATTTTATATGGTGTAGGTTTTTTTGATTTTGGCTATCAAGATAATAACTTTAAAAAATTAATAGAAAAAGGAAGGGAAGAACAACTACAAAATATGAATCAATTACAAAAGTTTCTTAAATTAGAAAATGTATCTTTAAAAGATAATTATAAACATGATGCTTATATATGTACAAAATGTAAAAATATACATAATAAATTCCGATATACTTTAATAGCAAAAAATAAGATATTTACTCCTAAATATAAATGTAATTATTGTGGGGGTGAACTAAGAACAAAAAAAGAACATGAAAATTTTACAATTACTTGTGATTGGTGTGGAAGTATCAAATTTGAAAAAGAATCAACACTTATGATGTGGGATTAGTTATTATAATTGATAGAAATAAGAGGATCAAGGAAAAAAAACAGAAACGCAACTAAAAGTTGATAGCTTAAATTTATTTTCCAATATATAATATACTCTGAAAAGGAGGTACTCTAAATGAAATTTGGAGATAATTTAAAAAAAATAAGAATTTATAAAAAACTATCACAAGAAGATTTGGCTGAAAAGGTTGGAGTTTCTAGGCAATCAGTAAGTAAATGGGAAACAGGGGATGCTTATCCAACAATGAATAATTTATTAGAATTATGTAAAATTTTTCATTGTAAAATTAATGACTTAGTAAATGATACTATCATTGATATTGATTCACTTAGTGATGAAGTTAAAACGAAAGTTGTAAGTTTAAAAAAAGAAGAACAAAAGAAAATGAAGGCTTTAAGTAAAATCATTTCCGTAATATCAAAAATAGGAAGAATCTTTTGTTATATTGCGATTCCTTTTCTTTGTTTGGTTTTAATTATTTCCCCTTATTTAATCAGTAAAGTTGTAATAAAAGATAATAATTTAACTTTAAATTTTGAGAATCATAATATCAATCTTTTAGAAAAAAACGACAAACTGGTTATAAAAGTTGGAGCCTTCGTTTTAGCAGATGCGGATAAAGAATTTTTAAATACAAAAGTAATGTCTATATTTGAAAATAATAGTAAAGCAAAAATAATTGGTTATGTTGAAACAGGTTTTGCTGTTCTTTTCGTAACAATTATTTTGACCTCTATCATATTTAAGCATTTAGAAACTTTATTTGATAATATCAATAAAGGAGAAACACCATTTACGTTAGAAAATGTTAGTTTGATAAAGAAAATTGCTTGGAAAATGATTATAATAATTCTAATGAATAATATTGGTGGTGGGGTGTTTGAATTACTGTTAAACACAGATCTAAATATTGAATTTGAAACTTATGATGTAGTAGAAATATTATTCTTATTTAGTTTATCGTATATATTTGAATATGGAAGACTGTTAGGACTTGAAACGAAAGGTCAAATGTATAGTGACAGCAAGGAATAAAAAGTTATACGAAAAGATTAAAATGTTAATATGCATTGCTTGATGCAACGGAAGTTTTAGCATATAATCCTTTGTGAAGGAGGAAATTATTATGTTAAAAGATAATATTAAGATAATTCGAAAGGCAAAAGGACTTTCACAAGAAGAACTCGCAATAAAATTAAATGTAGTTAGGCAAACAATTTCAAAATGGGAACAAGGACTATCTGTTCCTGATTCTGAATTGTTAGTTTCATTATCTAATATCCTAGATACACCAGTTAGTACATTACTTGGAGAAAGTATGATGGAACAAAAGGAAGATTCGTTAAAAGAAATAAGAGAAAAATTAGAAAAAATAAATATACAACTAGCACAGAAAAAAGAAACAAAAAGAAAAATTTGGAATTTTCTATTTCTATCTATATGTGTTATTTTAATCGCTATTTTTATTGGTTTAATACTATTAGGAAACACTTATATGGAGTGGGATTATAAGGATCCAGAATTAGCAATATTAGGAGTTGGCGTTCACAGTTTTGTATGGCTTTTCATAAGAATAGCGCCAATCATTTTTATCTGTTCCATGATAGGAAGTTATTTAACAAGAAAGAAAAAATAAATTATAAATAAAGTAATAAATAATGCACAATGCCTCATTTTTGTGTATTTTTGTTATGAAATAATACGGTAATTAATAAAAAATGAAAATAATTTAAAAAATGTATTACCAAACAAACGTTCTTATTATATAATGCCCTTATCAAAGCGATAAAAATAAAAAATGTTAGAAAAGAAAGGAGATAATAATTATGAATGAACTTGAGAAAACAACAATAACATTTGAAAAAATAAAACATATGGATGAAAATAATAATGAATTTTGGTATGCAAGAGAATTAATGGTAGCACTCGAGTATAAAAGATGGGATAAATTCTGTAATGTTATCAATAATTCTAAAATCGCTTGTGAAAAAAGTAATAATTTGATTGATGACCATTTTTCCCAAGTGGGCAAAATGGTATCCATAGGTTCGGGTGCGAAAAGGAAACAAATGGATTATAAATTATCAAGATATGCTTGCTATTTAATTGTTCAAAATGCTGATCCCAAAAAAGAAGCTGTCGCACTTGGTCAAACTTATTTTGCAGTGCAAACGAGAAAACAAGAGATGAGTGAAATAGAATATAGCAAATTATCAGAAGATGAAAAGAGATTTTATCAAAGAAATTTAACAAAAAAAGGAAACTACTCATTAAATCAAACTGCTAAAAATGCTGGAGTTAAAAATTTTGATCAATTTCATAATTTTGGTTACAAAGGTTTGTATAATGGTGAAACTGCAGATGATATTGCCAAAAGAAAGGGTTTAAGATATAGAGAAGATATTTTAGACAATATGGGAAGTGAAGAACTTGCTGCCAATTTATTTAGAATTACACAAACAGAATCTAAGTTAAAAAGGAATCATATTAAAACGGAAAATGATGCAAATCAAGCACATTATATGATTGGTAAAAATATTAGGGAGGTTATCGAAAAAAATGGTGGAACAATGCCTGAAAATTTACCTACACGCCTAAGAAAAGTCTTAAAGAGTTAGAGAAAGAAAAGAAACGGATAGAAAGTATTAAAAAATGATAAATCAAAATAATATCAATAAAAATGGAAAGGAATGATAAATAATGAAGAATGAAATTATATTATTTGAAAATCAAAGCGTTAAGTTAGAAGTTAATATGAAAGATGAAACTGTGTGGCTTACACAGGAACAAATGGCTCAATTATTTGGAAAAGATAGGAAAACTATTACAAGGCATATTCAAAACATATATAAAGATGAAGAATTGGAAGAAAATTCAGTATGCTCATTTTTTGAGCATACTGCCAAAGATGGCAAAACATATCAAGTAAAATACTATAATCTTGATATGATTATAAGTGTTGGCTATCGTGTAAAATCTAAAAACGGTGTTATTTTTAGAAAATGGGCAACGAAAGTATTAAAAGACTATATGATTCAAGGTTATGCTATTAATCAGAAGAGATTAGAATATCTTGAAAAAACAATCAAGTTAATAGATATTGCAGGAAGAATAGATACTGAATTAAAAGGAACGGAAGCCCAAGAAATAATTAAAGTAATAAATAATTATTCAAATGCTTTAAATTTACTTGATGACTATGATCATAAGAGAATAACGAAACCAAATGGAACGAAAAATAATAAAAAA
Organism: uncultured Bacilli bacterium; assembly: GCA_947628065.1. GTDB lineage: Bacteria > Bacillota_I > Bacilli_A > RF39 > UBA660 > Onthousia. The sequence goes on from CANQYK010000087.1 coordinate 4,273, forward strand.
ATTACTTATGAAGATTGTAAGAGTATAGTTGGTAAACTTAAATTTGGAAATGATAGTGATTTATTTGCTCTTGAAAGAAATGAAGGTTTAAAAGCCGTTATAGGTACAATATATCAGTCTTTTGATGGGAATGACTTATATCCTACGGTCCAAGAAAAAGCAGCTAATTTCTTATATCTAATAACTAAAAATCATATTTTTATTGATGGTAACAAAAGAATAGCTGCTACATTATTTATATACTTCTTAAAATTCTATAATATTTTATACAATGAAAAAGGACAAGTTATTGATAACAATACACTTGTTGCAATTACACTACTTATAGCAGAGTCAAATCCAAAAGAAAAAAATATACTAATTGACTTAGTAATGAACTTCTTAGTTTCAAAATAGATAGTATTAAAAAAATAAAAAGTCTTGAAATCATAAAATTTCAAGGCAATTTTGTGATACAATCGAATTGTTGAAAGAAGATGTATCACATGAAATATTTTCCCACAAAAAGGCTAATTTTCATAGTTTCTCAATTAAATTAGTAATGACTTAACACTTATTTCTTATTTTTATCAAATAATGTTTTTTTTAAAATTGGTCCTTCCATATCATTAAGATTTATATATTTCGGTTGATTAAAACTCAATATTATATCTTCAAGTGTTTCCGTTGTAAATGAATATTCTGTTTCATTATCTATAGAACTTAATGCAATAGGTGGTAATTCTTGTTTATCATTACTTATTAAAGATCCCCATTTATTTATATAATATAGGATATTACCATTATTATTAATAACCATAATATTTTCATCTTTTGTTTTATGGTCATGATATAAAATTGGACTAGCATTTTCAATAACTTTTGAAAGATCCAGTAAATCTTGATTGTT
>CANQYK010000088.1 GCA_947628065.1 uncultured Bacilli bacterium
AATTAATGGCGCCTCAACTAGGACTTGAACCTAGGACCCCTTGATTAACAGTCAAGTGCTCTAACCAACTGAGCTATTGAGGCAAGAAGTAGCTATTAAAAGTATAGCCATTATTCTGATAAATATTCTTTAATTTTTTCTTTGTTGTCAAATACTTCTGTTACTTCTCCTGCTTTAAAGCGTAACATTGTATTATTTCTTACTCTTAATTCGCTTGGACTACTTGTTATAATATCACCATCGGTAATATACTTTTTGTTCATGAAGTCACCCAAATCAACACTATAAAGCTTTATTACATCTTCTTTTGATTGATAAGCACTAACACTAGAGGATAGATCTTCAAACTCATCTGTCGCATCATAATAAACTACTAAATACTCTTCTCTTTCCATGTTAAAAGATTCACCTGCTAATATTTTATCGTATTGAATTACTGCATTGTATTTTTCTTCTTTTATATCTTCTTTATCTTTTTCTAAGATTCTAGTGGTTAAAAAATACATCAGAAAAAAGATAACAGCAATAGAAATTAAAGTAATGATTGCTTTTTTTACAATGTTATTGTTTCCTGTATTGACGCTTACAATACTGTTTTTTTTCTTCATGTTATCACCTGTTAATTACTATAACACAATTTTTCTAATTTTAAAAGAAAAAAGAAATAGTTTTTACTATTTCAAGTTAGCAGTTGGTAATACATTAATGGAAGATGCTATTTCAATTAATTCATCTTGACTCATAACATCACTTACCAAATAATATTCCATATCATTGCTAGTCCAAGTAATCGAGTTATCCGATAACGCACCAATGGTATCCATAAACATATAAGGTTCTCCCATCGTTGGTACAATGGTTAATTCATCTGCTTGATCTACAGTTTCTTCAACTAATAAGAATGGTTTTTCCCCATCAAAGGTTAAAATAACACGTTCTCCACTATCTTTCTTTACTTTTTCTTCACTCTTTAGTTTGGTTCCTTCTGGTAACATTAAGGGATAAATAACATCATCCAAACTACTTGATTTTTTTGCTTCTTCCTCCACATTTGCTGTATTCATAATTTCTTCTAAATCAAAATAATTTTTACCAAAATTTGGACTAAAATCAATATCTTTGACATTTAATGTCATTTTTGGAACATCTTGATCGGTTAATACAATAACTTTTTTCAAATTCATATCTTTATCAAATGTTACTTCTTGTTTTACTAAATTACGATTGTTTGGATAATTAACAGTACTTGTAAAGACATATGTATTCTTCTCTTGCTTCATTTCTTTTTTGCTATCATTTTTTAAATCGTTTAAAATGGATTGTAATAAATAGATTTGAGAATTGTTATAAGGCCAATCACTTTGAAATTTAAAACTTTTTTTCAAACTTGGTGTTAGAACATAAATTCCTTCATCGTTTTTTAATATAATTTGTTCATGATCATTCGCAGTATTTTTTAAACTAATACGATAATAATCACCTTTTTTATAAGCAGATGTTACTTCATAATTATAGACATCATCATTGTTTACAATTTCGAGCTTTGCTGTTAATAAATACCCTGTTTTAGAATCTACTTGTTTTTCTAATTTTTTTAAAACGTTTTTCTCTTTGGAAATTCCACATCCTGTTAAACAGAAAAGACAAGCAATCATTAAAAAGAAACTAATTTTTTTCAAATTTTCCACCTCATTTATTTCTCAATTCATTATATTAATTGATACGGTATTATATTCATTAAGAATTTTATTTTTTTGTATAATATTATTTTTTTCGGTTATCCTAATGATGAAGAAGCAAAGGAGGAAAATTATGGATATATTAAAAAAAGTATGTTTGGTTTTAATCATTATTGGTGCCTTAAACTGGGCCTTAGTAGGATTATTTAACTTAGACCTAGTCGCATCCATATTTGGTGGAAACGATAACATCATAGCAAGAATCATTTATATTGTGATTGGTATTGCTGGATTAGTTGATATTGCTTATCTTTTTGATAGAGACTAAAAACTCACCACTAAGGGTGAGCTTTTTATTTTTCAGATATCCGAACCTTTACTTTCTTAACTTTCGATGTATAGCTTAGCTTGACATCATCACCGGATACTTTAACATCCACTTCATGTTCTCCAACACCTAAATCTTTCAAATCAACATAGGCTTTGATAATTGATGGATCTATACTATCTACAATCGATTTACTTCCTCGTACAATAACGGTTACTTTACTATCTGCTTCACTTAAGGCTTGTACTTTATATTTTGAAGTATCAAGATTTTCGGTTGCAATCGAGATGTTGTCAAATTCTTTTACGATGGAGTCATCAATGACTACTTTTACCGTTACGGTTTTAATACTAATTTCGGTAACACCAGTTGGTCGTTTTAACGTAACTGTAAAGTCTTTTCCTTGTTCAAGTCCTGTAACATCCACTTCAACTGGTAGCGATGTAATACTAGCAAGTGCTGTTTCACTACCATAAATGGTTACTTGATTGACACTAGAACTTAAGGATTTAATTGCTTTACCAAACGCTAAGTCTCCTTTTGGAATAATCTCAAGTGGTACTTCTTTGCTTGGTGATGTAATGGTTACTTTGGCAGTTACACTCTTTGGTACAATCTCTACATCAACGACTTTACCATTGGTATCATAAGCAACCAAAGGAACATTTTTAAGCGTCATTTCTCCTGCTTCTGGATTACTGAAATCATCTACATCAACAAGCGCTTTGACGGTCGCTACTTTCTTAAGTTTGTAGTCTGCACCTTTTACAATAACCTCACTTCGATCAAGTTCTACATCTTCAATGTTTAATTTACTATCTAAGTTATCTTGATGTAATACATCATAACTTAATGTCTTTGTCGCACTTACTTTATCATAAATCGTAATGGTGACAGAAGATGGATCCAAACGATAATCAAGTGATTTTAATCGTTGGCTATATTTTAATTCTACTTTATGTTGTCCTGTTTTAAGTCCTGTTAAATCAACCGTTACACCTTCACTTGGTGATTGTTTGGCTAAAAAGATATGCCTTTTTTGTCCAACTAAGGTAATATCTACTGTTTTTGGAAGCCCTTCTACTACGTAAGCTTCTTCATTATACGTTGCTTCTACTGGTTGATTGTATAAGACTTCTGCATATTGATCGATCATAGCACTGCTTTCTCTATCAATTAAATAGAAGATACAGAGTGCTAAAATCAGACTAATCACAATTAGGGTTTGTTTTTTTCCAATGATTCGTTCTAGTTGTTTTCCATTTTTCTTTGAGACATCAACAATTTTAAGAATGACTTTGGTTATGGGAGTAATTAACCATTTGTCAAAGAATGAGCCAATATGGGAAAATAATTTTCCTATCTTTCTAAATATCTTCTTCATACAATTCTTCCTCTTCTATTTCTACTAATTCTTCATCATAATCATCTGCTGTTTTTGGTTTTAACTCATCAATTAACATCATTCGAACATCATCAAGTGATAAGTTATAGAACAATTCTCCCTTAATTGCTATTGATACTCTACCTGTCTCTTCGGATACAACAAGACTAATTGCATCTGTCTCTTCTGCAATTCCAAGTGCTGCCCGATGACGGGTTCCAACATGCTTGTTGATTTTGGAACTACTACTTGTTGGGAAAACAGCTCCAGCACAAGTAATACGATCTCCTTGAATGATAACACCACCATCATGAAGGGGATTTCCTTCATAGAAAATGGCACCTAATAAATCACTGGTTAAATCAGCATATACTTTTTTGGCTTTGTCAATGTAATTACCAAGGCTAACATCTCTTTCAATTACGATCAAAGCACCAATTCTATTTTTCTTTAAATAATCAAGTGCTTGAATTAATTCATACACCAATCGTTCTCTTTCATCTACGGTTAGTATTTTATGACGACCTAACAATTGGTTACGGCCTAATTGCTCTAATATATTTCTTATTTCTGGTTGGAATATTACAATTAAAGCAAGTGGTCCATACATAATAATATATTCTAGTAGAACACCAACGGTTGTGAATCCACAGATGTCACTGACTACTTTTAAAACAACAATGATAATAACTCCTTTAAATAATAATGTTAATTTTACACTGTTTCGAATGCTTTTTAATAATACATAAAAGATCAACCAAACGATTGATATATCAATAATCTTTTTAATTATGGTAATAACTGTTGTTGCCGTAATAACCATATCATCAACTCCTTACATTTTATTAGTATACTATCTTTTTCTCTTTTTGGCAAAACTTATTTTGTTGTCTCTTCAATTTTTGGCATCACTACTGTATTTCCAGTTGCCGGCAAAGGTGCTTGTGTTACTTGTGGTGGGACAGGTGGATTTACAGGTGCAGGTGTTACTCCTTGTATGGGGGCAGGAGATACTGTTGGTGGTGCTTGCACGGTAATGGTTGGTACCACTGGTTGAGGGGATACAGGTGCGGGTGCTTTTGGAAGTGGAGCTGGCGCCTTTGGTAATGGTGCCGAAGCCTTTGGTGGTGCGACTGTTTGTACTTGAGGGGAAGGGACAGACTCTACTGTTGGACTTGGTGAACGAACCTCAGGAATACTATTTTGTACTGTTTGCTGCGGAACCGTTGGTGCCTCTGTTTTTACTACAACAGGCTCTTCAATAATAACAGGTTCTTGTACTGGAGGTTCCTCTGTTTCTTTCTTTACCTCTTGAACAACAGGAGGTGTCATATTAACGGTTGGAGCAGCTGGAGCGACTGGCTCTTGTACCGGCGGGGTAACAACGGGATTTACTTGCGGCTCTTCTACTACAGGAGTGATATCTGTAGGTGGTGCGGCTACTACATTATCATCTTCTTTTACTTCTTGATACTTTGCTTTTTCTTTTTTCTTATTCAAACCTTTCTCAGCTAAATAACCAATGCACGCAAAAATCAAAATGATACAAAGAATCACATAAACAATATAAAGGGGACCACTTAAGGTGTCCCGAAAAAAATGTACAATTCCATCCATTCTTACACCCTCTATTCTTATATCTATCATAACATTATAGAAAGAGTTTTTCAAGGAGCTTTTCTTGGAAAA
>CANQYK010000089.1 GCA_947628065.1 uncultured Bacilli bacterium
TGAGTTCGCTAACTTAAATCTTTTTTTCAGGGAGTTTATGAAAATTTTTTTCGCGTGCTATTATTTTCCTTATTTCTCCCCACTTTCTTCGCCTTTTTACTTTGATTTCTCAAAATGGTACTTTTTGATTGATTTCCGGACGTACTTTTTCACCTATTTTTACCTTATTTTTCAACGGTTTACGAAAAACTGTCCGTAGCTAAGCTCAAAATGGTACTTTTTGATTGATTTTTGGACGTACTTTTTCACCTGTTTTTACCTTATTTTTCAACGGTTTAAGAAAAACTGTCCGTAGCTAAGCATTTTTGCTTAGATTTCTGGTATCTCTGGGTTTACAACGACACCACAAGGTTCACAAAGTCGAGGACTGAGGTCATAATAATATACACTTACTTCAAATTCAAATCGACTTTTTTCATTTTGATTATTGCTATTATCGGAAATAGATCCACCCTTTATTTCCATAAAGTGAACTTCATTACAATGATTAAACCAAGATGTATTATTATCAGAACTCATAGTAAAAGTATATCGTTTCCCACCAGTAATAGTTTCTGTGTTAGATAAATTTGCTGTAATATTATAACTTCTTTCTTCCTGATCAAGTTCACATGGTATATAACCAAAATTTATACTATCAGAAGTTAAATCATTTTTAAGGGTTCCACTATTATCCGTACATTCAATGATAAAGGTTCCTTCTCCACCTTTTTGACTACCAGAAGCATCCGTAGTAACAGAAGAACTAGTAAGCTTACAAACTGGTGCTTCCTCATCAACATTTGGATCACTCGTAAAGACAAAAGGATTACTTTCACTTCCATCTCCACTTTCATACAAGGTACTTGCCTTTAGATATACGACTGGGCGGACGCCGTACGGAGCGTACACGAAGTAGCTGCGGCTGTAGACATACCCCGAGTCGTACACACTGAACGCACCGCTCGAGCTGCCGGAGTACGGGGCGATTGTCCATTGGGTTTGACTATTAAAAATCCAGTCATTATCCTTACACTCTGGTATTCCATCAGTTTTAGTATCCCAATTGTACAAAGCTTTTGCTAAACAGGTTGCTCTATTCGCTGTTGCTCCTCCACTTGTCGCATATCCATAATCACTTGGGTACATCAATCCTACTTTCCCTTTCCAACTCGTTTTCCTTGGATGTGCACTACTACTATATACTGTTTCGCTTCTTTCAAATTTATAATATGCTTCTGTTAATACTCCACTTGCTGTACTATTTCCACCCAAATACCATTTCGCATCTCCTATCATTGCTTGGGCCTCCGGTAATAGTCCTGTTTCTTCAAAATTACAAGTTGTTGATGCACCGCTACTTCCCTTTGGACAACTTCCACTTTGTCGATTCCAGTACAAACTTCCTTTTCCTCCTGTTGCATTTGCTTCTTCATCATATCCTGGATTTAATATCATCATTAGTCTTGCATCTGTCCAATCATTACTTCCACTACTACTCTCGGATGAACCTGTCCCACTTGGCTTATTATCCCATGACATATCTGGTGTTAAGGGATCTTTTCTTATTAATTTAATTCTCTTTTCTCTTTTTCCTTCTCCATCATCTACTGTCTCGATTCCTATTATTCTCCACATTTCTTCATTAAACAATACATAGTTATTGGGATTCGCTCCTATATACCTGTAATCTTTTAATTCATCATCATTCCAATCACTTTGTTGACTTCCTTTACTACTTGCATGATCAAACACATACATCTTATTTTCTTTTGCTGTGGTATCTGTTTTTGTATAATTTATATTATAGTCTTGCGTACTTTCTGAATTCGTATAATTGGTAAGTAATACATCTATTGCTGTATTTGATTTTGCTTCATCAAACAAATAACAATTACTAGGTAGTGATAAATTATTATAATCAAGTCCTACTTCATATCCTAGTGAGATTGTTATACTTCCTGTAGTGCTATTCTTTACTTTTATTTGATATTTTAGAAAGTATCCTAGAGAACCATTTGCTGTTAAAATTACTCCTGTTTCTTTTACCATTGGATTGTATCCATCACCTTCTACATAACCTGCTTCAACATTATCAGGTAGACTTCCTTTATAATAAAAATTAAACCTTGCTTGTCTATTGTTCTTATTGATTACTTCTATTTCAAATGTTTTTGTTTCACTTGCACCAACTACTAATTTATCATTCACTTCCCCATCTACTTTTAATTCTCCCACTAAGTTTCCTGTTATCATTTTAATCGCATTTTTCTTTTCTTTGTTTATGGTAAAATATGCATAGGAAGAATACGTTCCTATTACAAAGACTGTTAATAAAAGTAAGTATGCGATATAGACTTTGGATACGCTTGCCTTAAATAACTTCTTCATCTTACATCACCGAAAAAAGAATAGAATTAACCTATTCTATCCTTTCTTACACGATTAAAAGATTCTTGATAGCTATCTAAAGCTACCCCCCCCCCAGGTTACTGTTTGTAAACTTGCCATTTTTTCCATATATATCAACACCTTTCTCTTTTGTTTTTTTCTAAAATTTGGAAATTATTTGATATAACTTTTTACTTTTTATTTGAGATGATATTACTATCTTTCCTACATTCATATTACAATAATTTTATTGATTTGACAAGTCCTAATAGTTACCTTATTTTCTTTATAACATTTAAAAAACTGATAATATCATTTTACATGCATCTTTTTATCAGTTTTTAAATTAATATTTACAAAATGAAGGGTTAATTGTGTTTGTGCTTACAATACTATCAATCAAATTTTTCTCCCTCCGAACCAACAGCACAACGACTACAAGGATCTTTATTCTTTTCATTACTAGTAGTAATCTCCAATTTACTCGTTTGATTACTATTTCCAAATTTATCTTTTATGGCATCTGATTTTAATTCAATATAATTATCATAACAAACTTCATAACCACTTGGAGAAGTAAAGGTATATCGTTTTCCATTGGAAATATCTTCGGTTTTCGTTAATGATAATGAAATATCATAATTAATGGCGCCACAATTTGTTATACTTTCACCACCAAGATGAAAGCTATCAGTGGTTAGATCATTTGCAAGACTACCACTATTATCCGTACATTCAATAGAGAAAGTTCCACCATCATAAAAGTTATCAGAATGTTCAGTAAACTTACATACTGGTCCTTCGTTATCAATATTTGGATCATTTACAAATACAAATGGATTACTTTCACTTCCATCTCCACTTTGATATAAAACACTTGCCTTTAGATAGACAACTGGTCGTGCTATTTCGGATGGCGCACCAGTATACATTCCAGCACTTGCATCTTCAGATAAGCCTCCCTCATAGGAAATAATAGAAACATAACTATCATTAGAAGCAAAAGGGGTAATAAGCCATTGATCTTTTTTTTCCTGCATCCAATTATTTTTGGCACATTCCGTACTTTCACCAGAAAACCAATTCCATAATGATGTCGAACAAGAACTCCTTATAATATTATCTCCTCCACTCGTTGCATATCCATAATCTGAAGGATACATTAATCCAACACGCCCTGTCCAATTCGTTTTTTTTATTTGAGTACATTCACCTGTTGTTGTACATGTTTCTTCTCCTCTTTCATTTTGATATATTTCATCATAATTTTTTTCTGGATTTTCAAATGATACTCCAATTCCACCCAAAAACCATTTTGCATTCCCTATCATTGCTTGGGCTTCTGGTAACAGTCCTACTTCACTGAAATCGCAGACTGCTGTTCCATTATTATTTCCCTTTGGACATTTTCCATTCTGCCTGTTCCAATAAATACTTCCACCAATAGCATGAGGATCATCCTCATAATTTGGATTTAATACCATCATTAGTCTTGCATCTGTCCAATCATTACTTCCATTACTAGTAACCGCTACGCCTCCAAAACCTGGACTATCCCCTTTATTATCCCATGATAAATAATTATTCTCTCCTACTGGTAATGGATCTTTTCTTACTAATTTTATCCTTTTTTCTTTTGTTCCTGTTCCATTATCTACTGTCTCAATTCCAATAATTCTCCATCCTGCTGTCTCATTATTAAATGTTACATAGTTATTTGGAGTAGTTCCTATATATCGATAAGATTTTAATTCATCGCTACTCCAATCACTTTGTTGGGTTCCTTTATTACTTTCATGATTAAATACATACATCTTATTTTCTTTTGCTGTAGGATCTGTTTTGGTATAATTTATATCATAATCTTGGACACTCTCATCATTCGTATAATCTGCTAGTAATGCTTCTACTGCTGTATTTGATTTTGCTTCTTCAAATAAATAACAATTACTAGGTAGTGATAAATCATTATAATCAAGTCCTACACTATAACCTATAGGAATTGTTATGCTTCCCGATGTATTATTCTTTACTTTTATTTGGTATTTTAGAAAGTATCCTAGAGAACCATTTGCTGTTAAATTTACTCCTGTTTCTTTTACCATTGGATTGTACCCATCACCAGATACATATCCTGCTTCAACATTATTAGATAAACTTCCTTTATAATAAAAGTTAAACCTTGCTTGTCTATTATTTTTATTAACTACTTCTACTTCAAATATTTTTGTTTCACTTGCACCAACTACTAACTTATCATTCACTTCCCCATCTACTTTTAATTCTCCCACTAAGTTTCCTGTTATCATTTTAATCGCATTTTTCTTTTCTTTGTTTACGGTAAAATATGCATAGGAAGAATACGTTCCGATTACAAAGACTGTTAATAAAAGTAAGTATGCAATATAGACTTTGGATACGCTTATCTTAAATAATCTTTTCATTTACATCACCTAAAAAAGAATAGAATTAACCTATTCTATCCTTTCTTACACGATAAAAAGAATATTGGTAACTATCTAAAGCTACCCCCCCCCCCGTAAACTATTTGTAAACATACAAGTATTTGACATGTAAAATCAGCTACCTTTCTTATATTCATATTGTAGATTTGGAAATTATTTGATCCAAATTTTTGCTCTTTATTTGATATAATCATCTTACAATAATTCGCCCCCTTT
>CANQYK010000090.1 GCA_947628065.1 uncultured Bacilli bacterium
CCTAATCCTTCTCCTTTGCTTGCACCTTCAATTAATCCTGGTAAATCGGCCATAACAAAACTCTTTCCATTTCTTGCTCTTACAACACCAAGATTAGGATGAAGCGTTGTAAAGTGGTACGATGCTATTTTAGGTTTTGCTTTGGATACTTTTGAGATAATGGTACTTTTACCTACACTAGGAAGCCCAACAAGACCAACATCTGCCAAAAGCTTTAATTCAATTTTTAAGTTTCGCTCTTCCCCTGGTTCTCCATTTTCAGCAAAATTAGGGGCTGTGTTATTTTGAGTTTTAAATGCTGTATTTCCACGTCCTCCACGACCACCTTTGGCAATTAATGCTTGATCATTTTTTCCTTTTAAATCCGCTAAAATAAAGCCTGTATCCATATCGGTTATTACCGTTCCTTGGGGAACTCTTACATAAATAGGATCTCTTCCTTTCCCATGTTGATTCTTTCCTTTTCCGTTTTCTCCTTTTTCTCCCTTAATTATTTTTTGATATCTTAAATCAAGTAACGTATGAAGTCCTTCATCCACGACAAAAATAATATCGGAACCTGCTCCCCCATTTCCCCCATAAGGTCCACCATAGGGAATATATTTTTCACGACGAAACGCACAACAACCGTCTCCTCCACTTCCAGCAATTACTTTTAACTCTACTTCATCGACAAACATAAACCTTCTTCCTTTCTTTCTTTTTTTAATACTTTAACATTCTCCATTTCTATCTTACTAAAATAATCATATAAAAGATAGTCATCATATTTTTGATAGGCAAAATCCATAACATCCTCTACTTGTTTTCTTGGATGTTCTCTCATATGATAAGCTGCAAAAAATTCTGCGAAAAGTTCTTTATCCTTTTTCTCTTTTTTTTCAAAAGAAAGGGCATATCTTGAAAAACCATTCTTAATAAACGCCTTGTTTTGAATCATTAAATGATGAAACTTTCTATCTTTTGTTACCTCAAATACATTATCAAAAACATGTCCCATCTCATGCCATATGGAACCACGAAAAACCGAAAGTTCTTCTGGATGAAAATGTTTCTTTGCTGCTTCTTTCATATTTTTGTTTAATTCTTCTAGTTTTACATTTCTTATTTGTTGTGATAAGACAAGTTTTACTTTGTCTTGTCGAAATGGTAAACTCATAATACACATATCAAACTGTTTGATAGGACTTTGTTCAATCGCAATGAAACTGTTCCTTAACGTTGGATATAAATAAAAAGCTTCTTCTATTACGCTTAAAATCTCTTGTACAATATCCTCTTCTACTTTATAAAAATTAGCTTTCATTAACCCTAATTGATCCACGGCATATCTTTCTAAATTTTCCATCTTAACCCCCTAAAAGCCAAAAAAACTGATACAATATCAGTTATTTGATCTCTATAATTTCTACTTCATAATTTCCATTTGGACTCTCAACAGTAATAACATCTCCTACTTTATGGTCCATAAGCGCAACAGCAATCGGACTTTCATTTGAGATTTTTCCTTCAAATGGATCTGCTTCTTGACTTCCAACAATCTTATATTCATCGGTATCATCTTCATCATCGACATACTTAATAGAAACCGTACTTCCAAGTCCTACTTTATCTTTTGATACTTCTTTAATGATTTCTACATTTTCAAGCATTTTCTCAATGGTTTTAATTCTACCTTCAATTTGTGCTTGTTCATTTTTAGCAGCATCATAATCAGCATTTTCTGATAAATCACCTAAGCTTCTTGCTTCCTTGATAGACTGAATATTCGCAGGACGTTTTTCATTGATTAATTCATCAAGTTCTTGTTTTAAATTATTAAGTCCTTCCTCTGTTAAATATACTTTCTTTTTATTTCCCATTTTTTCATCACCTCGTAATATTTAAATTTGTACCATAGTACTTACAATACGTTTCAAATTATAACATATTTTTTATCTTTTTTCAAGTTTTTTTGTCAAGTTGACACTTATATTCTATTCTAATAGTTGTTTTTTATGCTATTTTCTTCATTTGATTAAGGAAATAAGCATCGGTCATACCAGCAAGAAAGTCAATTACTTTTCTTTTATTGCTTGTATTTTCTAAGTATTCCTTACACTGTTCCTTTAAAAAGACTTGGTAAATTGCACTTTCTTTCTCATCTTTTTCAATGGCCTTTAAATAATTGTAATATAACTTTTTCATACCCTTTAAATAGGTATTATATTCTTCCTTTGTAATAGCATATTGATAAATCTTATCATAATTAAATTTTTTTAGTTGAAACAAAGCATTGTATACTTCTTTGCTTAATTTAATATAAGGTTTATCCATACTATTTTTTATAATATCTAAAATAAGGGTATTAATAATATCACGGTTATTGTCCCCTAAAACAGAGGTAATTTCTTTTGGTAAATCTTCTCTTTTTAATCGACCAATCATAATCGCATCTTCAATATCACGTCCAATATAACCAATAATATCACTTAGTCTTACAACACATCCTTCAAGAGTCATAGGATGATATTTTTTGGTTTCCTCCAAAGCAAAATAAGATGTTTCATATTCCCTTAAAAACTCTTCCTTCGTTTTCGAACATGGTTCATACTTTTCACTCAACATCTCTCCATTATGCATCATAATACCATCTAATACTTGAAGGGACAAATTAAGTCCTTCTCCATTTTTGGCAATGTTCATGTAATAGCGAACACCTTCAATATTATGAGCGAAAGAACACCCTAATTCTTCCATACAAATCTCATTTAACATTGCTTCACCAGCGTGCCCCAAAGGAGTATGCCCAATATCATGGGCAAGGGCAATAGCTTCAATTAAATCTTCGTTTAAATTAAGGGCCCTGCCAATAGTTCTTGCGATTTTACTAACCAGTTGGACATGGGTCATTCTCTTACTGATATGATCATTTTCACAATTGGTAAAAACTTGGGTTTTATCTTGGTATCTGGTATATGATAAATCATGAAGGATGCGGTCAATATCATGAAAAAAAGGACTTCTCATATCTTCTTTTTCCCTAACAAAACGAATGGCATCTTCGCTTTTGGTCGCATAAGGACTTAAGTTTTCCTCTTTTCTTAAAAAGTTTTTTCTTGCTTCTTCTAAATAATCCATTTGTTCCTCCTATCTTATTTTTTGAAAGATCTTTTCTCTTTCTTTCTCTCTTTTTTCAAATATTGCTTTAAAAGAAGAAGTAGGATAAGAATCTATCCAAGCTTCTACTTCTTTTCTTCCCACTTCATGCCTTTGATTCAAATCTTTGGCAAAAACAACCAATTGACTTCCATAGTGAGATTGTTGAAAAATATCAATGTTTCTTTTATCAATTCCATCATGAGAATACGTACGAATTTTAGGAATAAAACATTTACTTACAACTTCTTCAACACCTAGAAGTGTTTTGGTTACAACAATAAAATCAACAAACGAAAACTCTCCTTTATAATTAATCACATTATAAAGCGGTACTTGATAAAATTTTTTCTCTTGCATCTTTATCCCCCTTTTCTATTAAACGTATCATAGAGTACGCATCTACTTCTTTCTCAAAAGGAAGCGACAATATTTCATCAGGATGCCTTGCTGTTGTAATTAAATTTTCTTCTTCATCATAGATTTCTGTTATTTCAAAAGGATAAATCTCTCCTTTTGGTGTAAAAAGTTCTACTTTATCGCCTACTTGAAAGTAATTTCGTTCTTTTATTATTACTCTTTTCTTTTCCTTATCATAGGAAATTACTTGACCAAGATAGTCTTGATTGGATATTTCGCACCGTCCGGTATAGTATTGATCAAATTCATCTGCTTCCTTTAAAAAGTAATGGCTTGTTACTTCCCGATTACTAACTCTTGATAAAATTTGTTCTTCTTTTTCTAGTATTTCATCACTTAAAGTATTTTCATAATAGGAATCAATTAACTTTCGATAACTTCCAATCACGGTTGCAAGATAGTATAAAGAACGCATTCTACCTTCTACTTTTAAAGAAGAAACTCCTAGTTCAATTAAGTCTTTGATATAGTTTGCCATATTAAGATCCTTAGAAGCCATTGTAAAGGTATCCTTTTTGGTTTGAAACGAAAATCTACAAACTTGTGCACAACCACCACGATTAGCATCTCGATTGGTTACATAATTGGATAAGGCACAACGACCACTAAAACAAGTACACATCGCGCCATGAATAAAGACTTCTATTTCAATATCACATTTTTTAATGATTTCCCCGATTTCTTCTTTGGATAACTCACGAGCCAAAACAATACGATCAACACCTAAGCTCTGATAAAAGGATGCTGCCATATAATTCGTTGTAGAACTTTGGGTAGAAAGATGAACCTCAACATCTTTATAATACTTCTTCATATAATCGATAATATAAATATCACTTACAATAACTGCATCAATTCCACAGTCTACGACCTCTTTCATATAACGTTCAAAATCAAATCGATCTTCTTCATGAAAGACCATATTAACGGTTAAATATACCTTTTTATGAAGCATGTGAGCAAAAGTACAAGCTTCTCTTAACTCTTCTAATGTAAAGTTTGTAGCGTTTGCTCTTAATCCATATTTTTCCCCACCAACATAAACAGCATCCGCTCCATAAAGAAGGACTACCTTTAGGCGTTCTAAATCTCCTGCTGGTGCGAGTAATTCTATTTTTTTCATTTTTTCACCCGATAGATACTA
>CANQYK010000091.1 GCA_947628065.1 uncultured Bacilli bacterium
TAATACTTTCCATCTTTATCATACAAACTTCCATCTTTCTTTGCTGTTACTTCCCATTTTCCATTAAACTTAGGATATGTTGTTTCAAGATATTCTGGATGAGAAAAACTTACTTCCACTTTTGTTTCTTTTTTTGGATATAGATAAAGAATTGGTTTGTCATCAACCATATCATCCCATTGTGAATTAATTAAATCTTTTATTTTCGGCCATACAAGCAAAAAAAACAAAACAATAATAAATATTATAACCAAAACGATTAATCCTTTTCTATTTTTAATTTTCTTTTTCATACTCACTACTCCTTTAAAACTTTGGTGTTAACGTCAAATGAATCGTCATTCCATCAACAATCTTTGTATTGGGCTCTACACTTTGTGCTGTTACATAACCTGTACCATCAAGGGTTACCGTTATCTTTAATAATTTTAATAAAGACTCTGCTTGTTTACTCGATAATCCCTTTACATCCGGTACAGTTAGATTATCATCACTCGTAATTAAGAACACTTTACTACCTACTGCAAGGGTTTCATTCTTCTTTGGATACTGTTCTACAATTTTATCACCATTTCCTAAAACAGTAACATTAAGACCAAGACGTTCTAATTCTTCTTTTACTGCTGTTGTCTTTTTACTTTGATAATTCGATAACGTAATAGCATCTTGTTTTACCTCTTCTTCTTGTTTGGGACTTGTTCCATAGTACTTACTAATATTTACAATAATATCCTTTACAGCATTGATTAATACATTTTGATTTCCCCCTAAGGCTTTCTTTACCGATCCATAAATAATTACTTTTGGATCATCTTTTGGATATGCCCCTGCGAAAGAGGAAATAACATTATCAGCTCCCTGTAAATAACCACCATGTTCTGGATCAGCAATCTGAGCCGTTCCTGTTTTTCCTATCACATCATATCCATCTAGCTTATAACTAGATGCTGTATTACCAGGTTCATTAACCGTTGTCCACATCAAATCTTTTATCTTATTTACAGTACTTTCACTTGCTACTTTCCCTACTTCTGTTCTCTTTCCTTTGAATACAACTTCATTGGTATCTGGATCCACTATTTTCTCTACCAAATAGGGTTTTAACATCACACCATTGTTGGTAAGAGAAGTAAGTGCTTGTATATTTTGAATTGGTGTTGTTGTAATTCCTTGACCAAATCCAGCATTAAAGACTTCGGTTTCATATTTAAAATCAAGCTTTCCTGCTGCTTCCCCTGGAAGAGAGATTCCTGTTTTCTTACCAAATCCTAACTTTTTAAAATAACTTTTCAACTGGCTTGCCGTCAAATGACGATCAATAATATTAATAACACCAACATTACTAGACAAAGCAAAACCACGATCAAAACTAATGGTACCCCATCCTTCCCGTTTCCAGTCTCCAATTTCTGTACCATCTTTGGTCACAAAAACACCAGAATGATAGGTTTCATTTCCATCATAAACACCATTTTCTAACGCTGTCATATAAGTAAATATCTTCATGGTAGATCCCGGTTCATAAGGAAGTCCTACATTAAGATCCACATAATTGGTAATATTTCTTGTATTGGGATTAAAAGAAGGCGTTGTACTAGCAGCTAGAATCGCTCCTGTTTTAGCATCCGCTACCATAATCGTAAACCATTCGAAAGGAACAACTTTCTCTGCATCATCAAGAGCTTGTTCTACAAAAAATTGAATACTATTATTAATCGTTAAATAAATATCTTTTCCATCTTCTCTTTCTTTTACATCTTCTTTGGTATCTGGTATTTTATACCCTCTTAAATCTTTTTGATACTTAATATAACCATCTTTTCCTCTTAATGTATCATCATAATACTTTTCAATTCCAAGTTCCCCTTCTATTGTTACCTCTTCTTCTCCATCCTCGTTTTCTTTTATAGAATCTTTGGCATACCCAATAATATAAGATAAAAAGTCTCCTTTTGGATAATATCGTTTATAACTTTCGATAAAATCAATTCCTGGTAAATTAAGTGCTTCTATTTTATCTTTGGTAAGCTCCGTTAACCCTTTTCCTTTGCTACCAAACTCTGTTTGATATTTATCTTTACTTAAATATCTTAAAATCTCATCTTTTTCCATTCCTAAAATAGGTGCCAGTTTTTCTGCTGTCATTTCTTTATCAACCACATGTTGTGGATTGTTTTTATCGGTTGTTCTCTTTTCCTCTAAATATGCAATTAATTTATAAGACGATACATTCTGCGCTAAAACTTCTTTATCAGATGTATAAATAGTACCACGTTCTGCTTTAATAATATCCGTTTTGGTTGTACGTTTACTTGCTAAAGCTTGTAAATTAATACCATCTATCTTATCGGATAAAGCAAGTTCAGATGCTCTTGCCGCCATAAGTCCAAACAAAAAAAGAACCCCAACTAGAAATAACTTACTAAATTTTACTTCATTTCTTGGTTTTCTTTTTTTTCTTCTCATAACGCACCACCTTAGTTATCTTCTTGTTTTTCATCTTCTACTGTTTTGATGTTATTATTATTATAGCTCAAACCTTCATCTTTGGCAACCTCTTGAATTTTATCAAGGGACGCTAATTCGTTGATTTTCATGGACAAACTTTCATTTTTCTTAGTTTGTAATTTGATTTCTTTTTTTTGTTTTTCGACTTGAAAGTTAATTTCGGATAACGCTGCTTTCGAAAAGACAACTGTTACTGGCAAAGATACCGTAAGAGTAATTGCGAAAGCATAAAGCAATTTATGAAATTTACCAATTTTTACTCTTTTTTTCACTTTTTTACGTGCCATGAAAATCATTCCTTTCTATTTTATTTTCTCAATCACACGAAGAATTGCACTTCGACTTCGATTGTTTTTATCAATTTCATCAGCCTTTGGTTTGATTCCTTTTTTGGTAATAAGACGGTACGATGGCATCTTATCATCTGGTAAGAATGGAAGACCTTTGGATATTTCATCCATACAAGATACTTCTTGAAACTTCTGTTTTACGATTCTATCTTCCAAAGAATGAAACGTAATAACAGCAATTCTTCCTCCTACTTTAAGAAGTGATAAGGCATCACTTAAGGAATCTTTTAAAACATCAAGTTCTTTGTTTACTTCAATTCGTAGGGCTTGAAAGATTTGTTTGGCAGGATGCTTTTTTAATCTTTCTTTGATAGGTACTGCTTCCTTGATAATATCAACAAGTTCCAAGGTAGTTGTTATTTCTTTTTCTATGCGATGTCGTACAATATTTTTGGCAATACTACGTGAAAACTTACTTTCTCCATAGGTTTGAAAAATCTTTGTTAATTCTTGTTCACTATACGTATTTACGATCTTCTTAGCAGTTAATGGATTATCTTGATCCATTCGCATATCAAGAATAGCATCCTTATGATAACTAAACCCACGATCAGAAGTATCCAGTTGTGGACTCGATACACCAAGATCATAGAGAATAGCATCCACTTTTTCTATCCCTCTTTTTTCTAATTCTAATCTTGCATCTTTAAAGTTTGCATCAATGATAGTGAAATTCTCTCCAATAGTAGAAAGACGTTTTCTACTATAAGAGAGGGCAACACTATCTTGATCAAAGGCGAAAAGATACCCACTTTTTATTCTTTTTAGAATTTCGCTACTATGTCCTGCGAAGCCTACTGTCATATCAACTACAATAGAATCTTCTTTTAAATTCAAAAGTTCTATTGCTTCTTCTAATAAAACGCTCTCATGCATTGCCATTATCAAACAATCCTTCCGCAATATCACTCATTTCATTCGTAGCGACATCCATAAATTCTTCCCATTTTTCTTGATCCCAAATTTCAAGACGATCACCACTTCCAACAATGACACAATCTTTTTTTAACTCAGAATAAGAAAGAAGGGGGGCAGCAATCATAATTCTACCCTGTTTATCAAAAGAGCAGTTAGAGGCACCAGATAAGAAAAACCTTGTGAAACGTCTCGCATCACTTTTGGTAAATGGAAGCGTTTCTAGTTTGCTTGTTATTTTTTCAAATGTGGTAAGTGGGTATACATAAATACAATGTTCAATGCCTCGAGTAATTACAAAATTCTCTCCTAACATCTCACGATACTTAGCAGGTATTGTAATTCTCCCTTTTTCATCTAAACTATGATGATATTCTCCTAGAAACATAAATATCCCCCACTTTGCTCCACTTTTCTCCACTGCTTACCTATATTCTACACAAAATAGGGATATTTGTAAATAAATTCAACCATTTTTTATTTGACAAATACTTCCTTTTTCTGTAAAAAAATGTAAAGAGAAGATTTTTTAAGAATCTCCTCTTATCACTTCATATCGCATTTGTTTTCCATCGACAGAAAAAATAATATGATCACAATCATTATCAGCTAATTCTTCCTCTTTGTCTAGTTTCCCTATGAAATGGGAATAAGAAATCGATCCATCTTGATGGCGTTCTTTTCGAAATACTTCTTTTTTTCTATCTTCATAGTTACACAAAACAGTTTCTATAACTTCTGTATTTCCTTCCATCTTTCTTGTCGTCCTGTCTCTACATGGTGGCCAAATCATATCAACCTCACACATTTCAAGACAATCAAAACAATCCAAATCAGAATAATACCGTCTTTCTATTTTGGTCATTGGAATATCAAACAATAAGATCCCTCCTTTCCGTGACC
>CANQYK010000092.1 GCA_947628065.1 uncultured Bacilli bacterium
ATACAAAAATATAAAATAGATGTTGGATTTTCCATTAAATAGTGTTCAATTTCTTCTGTTGTAATTGCAGATATGGTATTTTGAAGCACGGGTGTTTCCATTTTATAATCTTGATAGGTTATATACCACCAAGAAAAATACAACACAAGAACAATTACAGCAAGGTAAATTCCTCCTAAAATAAGATATTTTTTTTGTCTTTCTTCTTCTTTTCTTCTCTTAAACACTTGCCTCACCTCTATATTCTTATTTTAACACAAATAAAAAGTTTTGAAAATGACTTTTCAAACTTTTTCACGATTTAATTGTTTTAGGGAATCAAGGACAAACTCTCCATCTTTTCGAATTAAAACATCATCAAAATAGATTTCTCCTCCACCATACTCTTCTCTTTGAATTAACACCAAATCCCAGTGTACGGTTGATTTGTTTCCGTTGTCACAATCATCATAACAACATCCTGGTGTAAAGTGGATACTACCATAAATTTTCTCATCAAATAGAATATCTCCCATTGGTGTTAATACCTGTGGATTGACACCAAGTGAGAATTCTCCGACATAGCGAGCGCCTTCATCGCTATCAAAAATACGATTTAAAAGACGATCATCTCCATCGCATGTTGCAGATATTATCTTTCCATCTTGAAACGTTAATGAGACATTGGAAAAGACTTCTCCATGGTAAGGGCTTTCGGTATTATACGTAATGGTTCCATTGACACTATCCTTAACAGGTGCCGTATAACACTCTCCATCTGGAATATTTTTCTCCCCCAAACAAGGAATTGCAGGCATTCCTTTGATAGAAAAGGTAAGTTCGGTATTTTTTCCTGTTATTCTTACTTTATCTGTTTTCTCCATTAATTCTTTTAAGGGTTTAATATCTTCTCTCATCTTTTGATAATCAACAAGCATGGCATCCAAAGAAAACTCCATAAAGTCTTCATAACTCATTTTTGCTTTGTAAGCATCAAGGGGACTTGGATATTTTAATAAAACCCATTTCCGGTGGTTCACTCTAATATCAAGAGCCTTTTGTAAGGCTTGTTCTAGTTTCTTTCTATCAACATCATTCATATCTTTTAATTCATAATCATTAAAGCTATAACGAACAAAGATAATAGAATCAAAGAAGTCCATTTTCTTCTCTTCTAGTTCTTTTAAACAAGAAATGTCAAAATCTGTCAAGTTCTTCTTCTCGAATGTATTGATCACGTCATCCGTTAACTCGGCATACCCAAAAGCACCTTTTTTATGGATCTCTTTTTTTAGGGCCAAAACAAGATCTTTTGCTTCGTATCCTTGATAACTAATAAAGACTTTCTCCTTTTCTTTTACTTGAATGGCATCTTCTACAATCATTTTTGCTAATTGTTTTATTTTTTCACTCATAGGCTATCTTCCTTTCTCTATCTTCTATTGTATCATAAAATACAAAAAAGGATGTGAATTTTATGAACTATAATAATAGAATGCCCTATCAAACTACTACTTATACCAAAAACAATCAACAAAATGAAAGAGCATTGGTTCCATTTTTAGTTGGTGGTGCCTTAGGTTATGGTATTGGTGCTTATTCCAATCAAAGACCAAATTATTATCCTGTAGGACCAATCTATCCTGTTGGGCCCATCTACCCACCATACGTTTACGTACCACCTTATTATAGACGATAAAAGAACTAGTAATGTAGTTCTTTTCTTGTATAACTAGATACCGTTCCATCTTCTTTTTGTACTTGGTATAAGGAACCTATTTTCATAACAATGGTTCCTTTTTCTTTGGTTTCAATGATTTCTACAAGGGAGCCAAGTTCTAATTCATTGGTATCGGTATCAAAGGTTGTATTTTCTATTTTATATCCCATTTTCCTCTTCCTCTTTATAATCACATTTACTGCATTTTATTGTTTTATTTTTCTCTACTAACATAGAATTACAGTTTGGACAACGTTTTCCTGTTGGCTTATCCCAATAGGCAACTTTACATTTTGGATAATTACTACATCCATAAAAGGTTTTCCCTTTTCTTGTTTTTCTTTCTAAAATCATACCATCGCATTCAGGACAAGCACACACCTCTACTTGTTTTTTCTCTTCTTTTTTGATGTATTTACACTCTGGATAATTACTACAAGCAATAAACTGTCCATAACGTCCAGTTCGAACAACTAGAGGATGATTGCACTCTGGACAAAGTTCTCCTGTTTCTTCTAAAGGTTTTTTCTCCATATCAGAAAATGCTTTTTCTACTCTTGGTTCAAAAACGTCATAAAACTCTTTTAATACTTCATTCCAAACCAGTTCACCATCGGCTATTTTATCCAGATCTTCTTCCATATCACGCGTATATTCTACATTGATAATATCAGAGAAAAATTCTTGTAATTTATCGGTTGTTTCAATTCCAGTATCGGTTGGATGAAACTTTTTCTCTTCTAGTGTTACATAAAGTCTTTGTTTTAACGTATCAATTGTTTGGGCATAGGTACTAGGTCTTCCAATTCCAAGCTCTTCCATTTTCTTGACGAGTGATGCTTCGGTATATCGTGCAGGTGGTTTTGTAAAGTGTTGTAGGCTTTCCACGTCTTTTGTTTTTCTTACCTCATCTTTTTGAAAGGTTGGAATGATTTTATCTTCGCTTGATTCAAAGTCTTGATACACTTTTAAGTAACCATCAAAAACTAAAGTACTACCAAGTGTCTTAAAGATATAATCATGGTTATCAAATAATACCGTTGTTTGGTTTACTTTGGCATCGGCCATAAGGGATGCGAGTGCTCTTGTATAAATTAATTGATAAAGACGAAATTCATCATTTGATAAATACTTTTTAATACTCTCTGGTGTTCTTAAAATACTCGTTGGTCGAATTCCTTCATGGGCATCTTGTACATTTTCTTTTTTCTTGGCTGCTTTTGGATAGCCAATATACTCTTTTCCAAAGGTATCTTCAATATAGTGAAAACAACTACCAACAAACTCATCGGAAAGTCGAATAGAGTCTGTTCTCATATACGTAATAAGACCGGTGGTCTCACTTCCAAGATCAATTCCTTCGTATAACTTTTGAGCAATACTCATGGTCTTTTTGGTTGGAAAAGAAAGACGATTGGCTGCTGCTTGTTGCATAGTAGAAGTAGTAAATGGTGCTTTGCTTTTTTTGTTTTTTAGTTTTTCTTCTACTCCTAATACGGTATAATCTTCTCCAATGCTATTTAAAACATGATTCGCATCTTCTTCACACTTTAATTCAATATCTTCTTCTTTATATTTACTAAGTTCTGCATCAAAATCGCTAAAATGAGCCGTAATGGTCCAATACTCTTCTGGTACAAAGGCTTCGATTTCTCTTTCCCGATCAACAATTAATTTTAGGGCAACACTTTGTACACGTCCTGCACTTTTTGCTTTAATTTTCGATTGTAATAATTTGGATAGTCGAAATCCAATAATCCGATCTAGTATTCTTCTTGTTTCTTGACTCCGTACTAAGTTAATATCAATTTTTCCTTTGTGATTCATTGCTTCTAGGACTTTATTTTTGGTAATTTCATGGAACAGTACACGATCATACTCATCCTCTTTAATTCCTAATGCTTCTTTTAAGTGCCATGATATTGCTTCTCCTTCTCGATCAGGGTCGGTTGCAAGAATAACATGAGAAGAATCTTTTACTTCTTTTTTTAGTTCTTTGATTAGGCTACTTTTTCCTTTCAAAGGAATATAATTTGGTTGAAATCCATTTTCAATATCAACTCCTAAACCAAGGTGACCTGTTGTTGCAAGATCTCTAATATGACCTTTACTAGATACTACTTTATAATCACTACCTAAGTATTTTTCAATGGTTTTACTTTTACTTGGACTTTCGACAATTACTAAGTTTTTTGGCATAAGATCCATCTCCTTCTCTACATTATATACACAATCAAAAAACATTTGTCAATCTTTTTTTCTTTTTCTAACATTAAAAAACTGATAATATCATTTTACATGCATCTTTTTATCAGTTTTCAAATTAATATTTACAAAATAAATGGTTAATCGTACTTAACGTATTTTCTTTCCTTTATGGATCAATTACTTTCCCCTCTGAATCGCCAGAACATTGAGTACAGACATTAGTTGCTGGTCCATCGCTGTTATACTCAGTAGTAGTAATTTCCAATTTACTAGTTTGATTACTATTACCAAATTTATCTTTTAAGGCATCCTGTTTTAATTCAATATAATTATCATAACAAACATTATACCCATTTGGGGAAGTAAATGTATATCGTTTTCCATTGGAAATATCTTCGGTTTTCGTTAATGATAATGAAATATTATAATTAATTGGTCCACAATTTGTGGTACTTTCACCACCAAGATGAAAACTATCTGCTGTTAAGTCATTAGCAAGACTTCCACTATTATCCGTACATTCAATAGAGAAAGTTCCACCATCATAAAAGTTATCAGAATGGTCAGAGCTTGTCAAGAATAGTGTGTAAATTTTTTAATTAATTTTAAAAATTGTCAAAGAGCAAGGTATAGATTAGATAT
>CANQYK010000093.1 GCA_947628065.1 uncultured Bacilli bacterium
TAATTCTTCTTTTTCTATCTCTTCTTTTAACTTCATACATTCTATTTTCGATAAGATCATCAACAATTCTTCTTTGGGTGCTAAATAGGTATAAAAATCTGCTTGGTTGATAAAACCATATTTGGTATAGAAAGAAACAATTTCACTCTCTAGTGCTCTTAGCTTTTCATTTGGAAAAATAACATGCTTCTTCTCTACTTCTTCTATGGCCCAATCATACTCTAGCATATAGTATAGTAGTGCATAACTTGCTTTCTCATATTTTGTTGTCTTTTCTCTTTCTTTTGCCTTTTCAGGAGCAATTATTACTTTGGTATTTTCTTTACCCTTTAATTCCTGAAACCTTTTTTCCAAGGTATTATACCCTATTTCGAAGTTTTTTGCAAGATCTTTTAATACAATTTCAATACGAATTTCATCTTTTATCTTACTTAACTCTTTTAATACTTCATTAATATAGTTTGCTTTTTCTTCACTACTTGCAGTATTGACACCTCTTTTTAGGATTCTTATTTTATAATCACTAAAGTATTCGGCACTTTTGATCAAACTTCGAAAGGATGCTTCTCCATATTTTAAAATATACGTATCTGGGTCTTCCTTATCTTGTAAAGCAATTACTTTCGTCTCAATTCCTGCTTCTTGAAATAAAGCACCTGCAGAAAGCGTTGCTTTTTCTCCTGCCGCATCTCCATCAAAACATAGAATAATATTTGGTGATAAGCGTTTAATATCTTGAATATGATCTTTGGTTAAGGCGGTTCCCATGGTTGCGACTGTATTTCTAACACCAATGGTACTTGCTCTTATAATATCCATAAAGCCTTCCATAATAAGAACACATTTTTCAACTCTTGCTGCATCTTTTGCGATGTGATAATGATACAATAGTTTTCCTTTTTTAAATAAATCCGTCTCTTTTGTATTTATATATTTGTTTTGATCTGTTTTTTTAATCACTCTACCACTAAAACCAATCACATTTCCTGATAAGTCATGAAGAGGAAACATCAGTCTATTGTGATACAAATCATAATCTTTTACACTAAGTCCTATTTGGTTTAAAAAGTCCGTAGAATACCCTTTTTTGGTTAATAGTTTTGTTAAGCTATCTTTTTCAAAAAGAGAATAACCCAAACCAAATTCTTTGATAATAGTATCTTCTATTTTACGATCCTCTAAATACTTTCTTGCTTCTTCTCCTTCTTTGCTCATTAAGTTGTTTTGATAGAATTTATCGGCTAGGCGATATGCCTCATACCAAGTATCATACTTTGTACTTTTCTTTTTTTCTTTAAAGCCTTTTACTTCAATTCCAAGGCGTTCTCCTAAATCATGTAAGACTTCTTTAAATTCTTTGTGTTCATAGTTCATTAAAAAGGTAAAAACATTTCCTGTCGCATGACAAGAAAAACAAGTATAGATTTGTTTTTCTTTGGATACACTCATGGATGGATTGGTATCATCATGAAAAGGGCAAACCCCAAAATAGTTTTTGCCACGTTTTACCAAAGAGATTCTCTCTCCAATAATATCAACAATATCTGTTTTTTGTCTTATTTCATTAATTAGATCTTGTCCATTCATGTTTCTCTTCCCTTTTCTACTATTTTATCACTTTTCTAGAAGAAAACAATTACTTTTGTACTTTCTTTAACACTTTATAAAGCGAAGTTTCTTTATTTTTTTTGGATAATTTGTTTCCTATCATATAACAAGAGTTTTCAAACTCTTTTAATAGTGGTTCTTCTACCGGTTCTTTTAAAAGAAAGGTTGGATTATCCACTTTCTTTTCTTTGTATAAAATAGAAAAAGCAGTAAACAGATCAATATTTCGTTGGAAAAAGGAAATATTTTCATTGGATGGAAAATGAAAATATCCTTTCACATTTTGAAATTTATTTTCTAGCTCTCTTACTAAGAGTTCACCATAATAACTTGCTAAGATATCTTGAATCACATAGCCATATGTCATATCATTAATTCTTAATTTATCATAAGAATACTCATTAAAACAGTCTTCTAATTGTATAAAACTGGGATCCACTTTCTCTTGATATAATATTTCTTGATAACAATCTTGAATGATACTACCATTTCCTAAAATTGTATAATCTGGTTGTAGGGTATCATCAAGGGTTTGATTAGAGTTTCTTATCAAAACAAACTGATATCCATCGCTTTGTAATTCTTTCAAATAAGAGATTCCATCTTTTTCTTTTTCTTTTAAAATACTATCACTAATCACAAGTGTTGGCATACTATTCCTTCTTTCTTTCGTTATTTTAACACAAAGGATAAAAAAATATCTACTTTTCTTCGACTTTTTTTCATCTTTTTGATATAATAACTACCCAGAAAGAGGGAGTATTTATGACATTTGAAGAAAGAGAAGAAATATTAGAACAAGTAAATGATCGTTATTTTGCATTGTTACAAAAAGAACAGAGGGATGCATTAACAAACAAAGAAAAGGAAGAAATGGTTAAAATCTTAAAACAAAAGGTAAACTTCATACGAGAAGACTTTACCATCGCCATAGAGGATAGTGACTTTCAAGAAGAAGTACCTTATCTTGTAAATGGTGTTACTATGATTTCTAATTTAAAACATGCTCTTATGATTACAGAAGGAAATCCTACAAGAGAAAACTTTGAACAATTTGCTTTTGATTTTGATCGTATTGAAGAATACCAAGAAGCAATTGTAGTGTATCAAGAAACAAAAGATACTAGTTGTTTAGAGAATCTTTCTGAATTATATGAAGATGGAATTGAAATTGTGGATGCTTATCAAAAAAAGAAAAAATAATTTATACAATACAAAAGGAAGCAGATTGCTTCCTTTTGCTTATAAAGAAAAATCAGATTTATGATAGTTGTCTCCCAAGAGACATTGAATACTATAACACACCTTTTTCCTTAAATCAAGCTTTTTCTTAAAAAAGTTGAAACGCCTGGTAAAACATAAATATTAATCTTTCCTTTGTTTACAATTTTTACAAATCCAAGGCCATAAATACACAAATCTTCTTCGTATTTCACATTGTAACTTCTCTCTTCCAAATCTTTTAACGTATCTTTACTTGATGCGATACGACGTACCTTTATATCATTGGATACATAAAAGGTAAAACTGTTTTTCTCTCCTTCTACATAATCTAGACGGAAAAAATCTTCTATGATGATACTTTGTCCTTTTCGAAGTTGATACGTTTTTGGTTTGATTTCTTTTTTGGGACTAATTTTCTTAAACATACTAGTATCAATATAATTGACAAGACTACCACTATCAACAAGACCTGGAGTATCAATTAATGTTAGGTGATCATTAATATCAATTCGAACGGTATTTAAGGTAGTTGATGGAAGGGGTGATATGGTTAACTCTTGAACATTATCGGAATAATTCTTTAAAAGTTTATTAATCAAGGTACTCTTTCCAGCATTGGTTCTTCCAACCACATATACTTCTTTGCTTGTTTGATATAGTTTTATTTGTTTTAAAAGATAATCAATGTTTTCATTTTTCTCTGTACTAATAACAATTACTTTCTCAAAAGGAATTTCCATTTGATTAAAATACGATAAAATCTTCTCTTCTTTCACTGATTTTGGTAAGACATCTTTCTTGTTTAAAACGAGTATCATTTTATTGGGAATATAATCTCGAATCGAGGTTAGATCTTCTTCAATGTTTAAAAGATCGGAAACATATAATACTAAATTTTTGGTGGTTCCAACACTTTTTAAAATATCAATGTACTCATCATTACTTTTGGTTACAACTTGATAATCTCCATAGTTCTTAATACGAAAACATCGTTGGCATAAATCATTGTCTAAATTCATCGTATATCCTTCTTGCAAGACATTTTCATCTTGCAATTTAACCCCACAACCATTACAATATTTATCTTGATTCATAGTAGTCTCCTTTCTTAAAAAGATTCTTTTCTTGATAAGAATCAAATACTTTTTTCTCTCTTCTTCTGTTAATACTTGTTATTTTAAATTCTTTTTTGGATAACGTATCAACAAAGATGGTAAAGGCGCCATTTTTATTTCCAAATGCCATATCCGTCATAAACTGATCTCCAATGACAGCGATTTCGTTTTCTTCTACTTTATTTTCTTTTTTTATTTTTTTCATCACTCTTGAAAACGGTTTAAAGGAAAGAGAATACACTTTAATCGAAAGACTTTTTCCAAAAGGAAGAACACGATGTGGAAAACTATTGGATGCAATAAAGATTAGAAAATCTTTTTTTAGGGATGCAATAAAATCGATCACTTCTTGTTTTGGTTCTTTCTCATCAATGGTTGCAAGGGTATTATCCAAATCAAAAATTAAAACTTTGATTCCTTTTTCTTTTAATTTTTGATATGGAATATGAAAAATATCTTTTTGATACATTTTTGGTAAATACTTCTCCACGTTATC
>CANQYK010000094.1 GCA_947628065.1 uncultured Bacilli bacterium
GTTGGTGTCATTACAGTACAAGTTGTAGCCTGTTCTACTCCATTAAAGGTTGCATCAAGAGAACAACTTTTTTCTGTTTCATCAATTATATTGTTATTAGCATCAAACTTTACATTATAATCTACTTTTTCTTTCGTTGTTTGGGCATAATAAGTTGTTCCATTGTTTGTTTCATTTACTGTTAAAGTTTCCTTACTTCCAACTATTTTGGTATGATCATCTGTTTTTGTACTATATCCGATAATCGTTGGTGTATTGGGATTAACAGATATGGTTGGAGTTACAACCGTACAACCAGCTTCTTGGCTTTCTCCATTGTAAGTTTCTTTGATACTACAACTCTTCTCTGTCTCATCTATTTGATTATTATTTCCATCAAATTTTACACTATATTCTTGTCCTTCACTTTTGGTTATTGCATAATAGGTCTTCCCATTGTTTGATGCATCTACTTTTAACTCTTGATTACTTCCTACTTCTGCAGTTGTTGCAGTTTTCTCTTGATTATAACCTACAATAATTGGTGTCTTCTCATTTACTGATATTGTTGGTGTGGTAACGGTACAACTAGTTGGTTGTGGATTATCATTATAAGCTTTTGGTAGACTACAACTTTTCTCTTCTGCATCTATTACATTACCATTTCCATTAAAGAATACTTTATATGGTATTTCATTTTTATAACTAATCGCATAATAAGTAACATTATCTTGGAAGGTTATCTTTCCATTTTGTCCTTCTTCACTATCCTTTACTTGATTCCATCCAACTGCTGTATATTCTTCTGATTTTAAAGTTATTGTTGGAAGTGTTTTCTCACATACTTCACCTTTTGTCTTTAAGACACAAGAATCTTTTTCTTTCTCTATTTCTTGTACTCCTAAACCTTGTTTTACATAGGTTGCTTCTACTGTCTTTTGTACTCTTACTTGTATTACATCTTTATAACTTCCGCTTATAACTTCTATTTCTGTACTTCCGATTCCTACTGCTGTTATTAATCCATCAGGAGATACATCTGCTATAGAAGAATCTTTACTTTGATAAGATACCTCACCTAATTCTTCTTTGTTTATATTTATTTGTTCTTGTTTCTTTTTATTAATATCAAGTACGATATTATTGTTATCTACATTAATATCATTTGGTTTTAAGGTATTTTCTACTCTTATCTTTGCTTTGAATACTTGATTGGTTATATCTTCTTCACTATTTATAACCCATATTCTTAAGGTATAATCATTTTGTTGATTCTTTCCAATACTTCCTTTTTCTAATACTCTTTCTGGATTTACTCCAGTATCTGTTAGTGGTTTTGCATCTCCTTTTGTACCATTCTTATCCAAACTATATTTTACATTCTTATCATTTATTCTTACATCAGATGGATTATCTAGTTCGACATCATCCAAATAAATCGTATAATCTACTGTTTTGGTACTATCATTTTTTAATGTAAAGTCAAATCCTTGTAATGATAATCCTTCTTCATCGGATAATGGCTCTCCACTTTCTAGTCCTAGTGTATTTCCTGTCTCCTCTAACTTTAACTCTAAGTCTCCTATTCTTAATACTTGACTCTTTTCCCCAATTAATTGAAACCTTAAAAGAGCATAAGTTATTCCTATTAAAACGATTATTAAAAGAAAAATAGTTACTAAAGTTATTTCTTTTTTCTTTTTCATCTCTCCCACCGAAAAAAGAATAGAACTAGTCTATCCTATCCTTTCCGACACAATAAAAAGAATCTTGATAGCTATCTAAAGCTACCCCCCCCCGTAAACTATTTGTAAACATCTGATATTTGACATGTAAAATCAACTACCTTTCTTTTAAAAAATTGGAAATTATTTGATATAAATATTTACTATCTTTCTTATACTTATCTTACAATAATTTCATTAATTTTACAAGTCCCAATAATTATCTTATTAACTTTATAAATATTTCTAACGTTTAAAAAAATTAATAATATAACCTGAACTCCAAAAGTAATATAAGCTCCATTCCTTGAGCAAAAAAATGAGGTTTATATCATTTTACATGCATCTTTTTATCAGTTTTCAAGTTAAATTTACAAATTGAAGGGTTAATCGTACTAACGTATTTCCTTTCTTTTATGGTTAAACTTCAACCTCACCTCCACTAGAATCAGGAGCACAAGTACCACAGACATTAGTTACTGGTCCATCGCTGTTATACTCAATAGTAGTAATCTCTAATTTACTAGTTTGATTACTATTACCAAATTTATCTTTTATAGCATCTGATTTTAATTCAATATAATTATCATAACAGACGTTATACCCATTTGGAGAAGTAAAGGTATATCGTTTTCCATTGGAAATATCTTCTGTTTTCGTTAATGATAATGAGATATCATAATTAATGGATCCACAATTATTGGGACTTTCACCACCAAGATGAAAGCTATCAGCGGTTAAATCGTCTGCAAGACTTCCACTATTATCTGTACATTCAATAGAGAAAGTTCCACCTTCAAAAAAGTTATCAGAATGGTCAGTAAACTCACATACTGGTCCTTCGTTATCAATGTTTGGATCACTCGTAAAAACAAACGGATTACTTTGACTTCCATCTCCACTTTCATACAATGTACTTGCTTTTAAATATACGATTGGCCGGGCCCCATAACTAAAGAACACGTAGTAGAAGTCGTCGACATACCCGCCGGTACTTACAATAATCACGGCGTCCGAGTTGCCGGAATATGGAGCGATTGTCCATTGATACTTACCATTAAAAAGCCAATCATTATTATAACAATTACTATCCCAGTTATACATTTCTTTTGCTAAACAGGTTGCTCTATTCGCCGTTGTTCCTCCACTTGTCGCATATCCATAGTCAGAAGGATACATTAATCCTACTTTCCCCGTCCAGTTTGTTTTTCTTGGATGGGCACTACTACTATATACTGTTTCTCCTCTTTCATACGAATACCAATGATTTGATGTTCCATTACTTGCACTTTGATAATCCATTCCATTCGCTGTTCCCAAATACCATTTCGCATCTCCTATCATTGTTTGGGCCTCTGGCAACAGTCCTACTTCACTAAAATCACAAGTCGTTGTGGCATTGTTTTGTCCATTTGGACATTTTCCGCTTTGCCTGTTCCAATAGATACTTCCACTTACTCCTGTCGTCTCACTCTCATAATTTGGATTTAATAAATACATTAATCTTGAATCATACCAATCATTACTTCCACTACTACTTTCGGATGACCCTGTTCCACTTGGCTTATTATCCCATGATAAGTAATTATCTGTTCCTACTGGTAATAGGTCTTTTCTTATTAATTTAATTCTTTTTTCCCTCTTTCCTGTTCCATCATCTACTGTTTCGATTCCAATAATCCTCCATCCTGCTTCTTCATTATTGAAGGTTACATAATTATTTGGGTCAGCTCCTATATATCGATAACTTTTTAACTCTTCACTACTCCAATCACTTTGTTGTGTTCCTGCTGTATGAGTAAACACATACATCTTATTCTCTTTTGCCGTAGGATCCGTTTTTGTATAGCCTACATTATATTCTTGTGTACTTTCAGAATTTGTATAGTTTGCAAGTAGTATATCAACTGCTGTATTTGACTTTGCTTCTTCAAACAAATAACAATTACTAGGTAAGGATAGGTCATTATAATCAAGTCCTACTTCATATCCTATAGGTATTTCTATACTACTACTTGTATTATTCTTTACTTTTATTTGATATTTTAGAAAGTATCCTAGAGAACCATTTGCTGTTAAATTTACTCCTGTTTCTTTTACCATTGAATTGTATCCATCACCTTCTACATATCCTGCTTCGACATTATCAGGTAGACTTCCTTTATAATAAAAGTTAAACCTTGCTTGTCTATTGTTCTTATTGATTACTTCTATTTCAAATGTTTTTGTTTCACTTGCACCAACTACTAACTTATCATTCACTTCCCCATCTACTTTTAACTCTCCAACAAGGTTTCCTGTTATCATTTTAATGGCATTCTTTTTTTCTTTATTCACGGTAAAATACGCATAAGAAGAATAGGTTCCTATTACAAAGACTGTTAATAAGAGTAAATATGCAATATAGACTTTGGATACGCTTATCTTAAATAATCTTTTCATTTCTATCACCTAAAAAGAATAGAACTAGTCTATCCTATCCTTTCTTACACGATTAAAATAATCTTGATAGCTATCTAAAGCTACCCCCCCCCCGTAAACTATTTGTAAACTTTATAGTGTTTGCCATGTAAAATCAACTACCTGTAGATTTGGAAATTATTTGATCCAAATTTTTGCTCTTTATTTGATATAATCATCTTACAATAATTCGCCCCCTTTTTCAA
>CANQYK010000095.1 GCA_947628065.1 uncultured Bacilli bacterium
GTTCCATCATCTACTGTTTCGATTCCTATTATCCTCCATCCTGCTTCTTCATTATTGAATGTTACATAATTATTTGGGTCAGCTCCTATATATCTATAATCTTTTAGTTCTTCGCTACTCCAACCTGTTTGCTGTGTTCCTGCTTCATGATTGAATACATACATCTTATTTTCTTTGGCTGTTTTATCTTCCTTACTATAATTTATATCATAATCTTGTATGCTTTCATCATTGGTATAATTTGCAAGCAGGATATCTGCTGCTGTATCTACTTTAGCTTCTTCAAATAAATAACAATTATTAGGTAAGGATAAATCATTATAATCAAGTCCTATTTCATATCCCAGTGGAATTGTTATACTTCCTGTAGTTTTATTCTTTACTTTTATTTGATATTTTAAAAAGTATCCTAGAGAACCATTTGCTGTTAAATTTACTCCTGTTTCTTTTACCATTGGATTATACCCATCACCAGATACATATCCTGCTTCAACATTATCAGGTAGACTTCCTTTATAATAAAAGTTAAACCTTGCTTGTCTATTATTCTTATTAATTACTTCTACTTCAAATGTTTTTGTTTCACTTGCACCAACTACTAACTTATCATTCACTTTCCCATCTACTTTTAACTCTCCTACTAAGTTTCCTGTTATCATTTTAATGGCATTCTTCTTTTCTTTGTTTACGGTAAAATACGCATAAGAAGAATACGTTCCTATTACAAATGTTGTAAGAAGTAGTAAATATGCAATATAGACTTTGGATACACTCGCCTTAAATAACTTCTTCATTTCTTCACCTAAAAAAGAATAGAATTAACCTATTCTATCCTTTCTTACACGATGAAAAGAATCTTGATAGCTATCTAAAGCTACCCCCCAGACTGTCCGAGAATTACTACTCTGGGTAAGTACCCCCCCCCCAGGTTACTTTTTGTAAACTTGCCATTTTTTCCATATATATCAACACCTTTCTTCTATTTTTTTCTGTAGATTTGGAAATTATTTGATACAACTTTTTGCTCTTTCTTTGATATAATTATCTTATAATAATTTTATTGGTTTGACAAGTCCTAATAATCTTTAGTCAGGTCAAAGACATGAAAAAAAATTAAAGCAGGGTTCAAACCTTTATCATCATTAGGTTTGGACCTTTTAAAATTGAAAAAATTTACTTTTATGTTTTATAAATCATTATTGTTGGCAAGTACTAAAAGTGCAATGAATTCAAGAAAGTTCTCTTCTACATCACTTCCTATTATCCCAATTATTCTTTTAAGACTAATTCCATATAAAGGTTGAACTCTCTTTAACATTCCTAAACAGAATTTATTTACTATTTCTAAGTTTGCCAATGCATTTTTATCTAATGTAGTATTTTTATCTTGTCTGAATGTTACATCTAAGTGCCAATGTAGTTTATTTTCTACTCCCCAATAATCTCTTACTACTTTTGCAAATAAATCTATATCAATATCTAAACTAGAAATATAATATCTACATTCTACTGTGGTATTTCCTTTTTTCTCTATTGTCTTTTTCACTAATCCAAAACTTGTTAATTTTTCCCAATTTTTTCTATCTTCATACCATGATACATCTGTTGTTTGAAAATATTCATATGTTATCAAAGCACCATTTTTATATTCTTTTAATTGCTTATATCCTGTATTGGTTTTTCCAGCTATTATATATTCAAGCTCTTTTTCATCAAAATAATCTATTAATTCTTGATAAAATGTTGGATGATTTCCTTTAATTGGTGCTACATAATCTGCAAAACCATCAACTGCTGCACTTATATTTTCTTTTTGCGTATTTAATGCATCCCATGATACTATTCTTCCTTTTACTTCTAAAGCCTCTAATAATATTTTTATGTTTGGTATTTCATTTGTTTTTTCATCTATCATTTGTGATGCTATACACATTTGATGTTTTGATGAATAGACATTCAACATATTTAATGGTTTTTCTTCTTCTCTTTTTATTGTTTCCTTTCTTTTACTTCCATTGCTTACTCTTCCATCAAAGCTTAATATTTCTATTTCTGTTATTATTTCCTGTGTAATTTTTTTAAAAAATTGTACTAATATCTTTTCTAATTCTTTATAATCTATAATACTCATTACTCTTTCATAAGTTTTGGCTGATGGGATTCCTCCTGTCATTAAAAGAAAGCTTCGAAAGAATTGATATTTTTGTTCTACAAAATCATGAATTTCTTCCCAATCTTTTTTTCCACATAAAACTGATACGATTACACATATTACTATATCCCATATTTTATAACTACATTTATAAGATATCCTTGTATCTGTAAGCTCTTTTAAACTTTCTTTTAATTGTTTTAATACCTTTGGTTTTAATTCTTCAAACTTTCCTATTCCAAATTTCTTTTTTATATAATTCTTTTGTCTTTTATCTAATTTATCACTTACTTTTTTTGGCTTCACTTTCCATCACCTTTATCCTTCCTATAATAAGAATAACATTCTTTATCATATCAAGGCAAATTTTTTCCAATTTTAAAGGTTCAAACCCTTACCAGTACTAGGTTTGAACCTTATTCTAATTTTTTTTCATGTCTTTGACCTGATCTTTAGTTTTCGGATTTTTTAACTTACATAACTTACTAGTTAATATTTCATACTATTTTATGATACTACAACACATACTCCACAAGCATCTGCTGGAACACTAGAATCAGACGAACTATTCGAATGTTCATATGGAACATCCAATTTTGTTATTTGATTACTATTTCCAAATTTATCTTTTATAATACCTTCTTTTATTTCAATATAATTGTCATAACAATCATCATAATCAGTAGTAGAAGTAAATGTATATCGTTTTCCATTGTCTATTGTTTCTGTATTTGTTAATGTCATCGAATTATCATAATCTTTGGTATAACCACATCCTAAATTTTCTTTATAAGTACCACCAATATGAAAACTATCTGTTGTTAAATCTCCTTCAAAACTACCACTATTATCCGTACACTCAATTTGAATAGTATTTGTTAATGAACTAGCAAAATTATTAGGATACTCTGTAAATTTACAAACCGGTCCTTCGTCATCAATATTTGGATCACTCGTAAAGACAAAGGGATTACTTTGACTTCCATCTCCACTTTTATAAAGTGTACTTGCCTTTAGATAGACAGAGGGACGGGTCACGTTCTTGTTGTTGTACATATCGCCACCATAGATGCTGTTGACACCCCCGCTGTAGGTCACAAAGAATACATTGGATGAGTCGCCGGAATATGAGGTGATTATCCATTGATTCTTACCATCAATAATTAGCCAATCATTATTCTTACAATCTGGTATTGCAATTAAGCTATCATACCCGGAAAACAAGTCTTTTGCTAAACATGTTTCTCTATTTTCTGTTGCTCCTCCACTTGTCGCATATCCATAATCACTTGAGTACATTAATCCTACTTTACCGGTCCAACTGATTCCTCTTGTTGTATTCGCAATCGCATTTATCATTGGTTGGGCAATACTTTCTATGATTGAATCTTTTTTTACTTCTTTACTTGTTGCATTGACATTTATTGCATTTACTCCATATGTTGTCTTTCCTCTTTCATTTTGATATATCTCTGATACACTTTCCTCTTCCGAATCTAATCCACCTAAATACCACTTTGTATCTCCTATCATTCCTTGGGCTATACTGGTTAATCCTGTACTTGTAAAATTACAATCTGTTGTTCCATTATTTCCACCAGATGGACATTTCCCACTTTGTCTATTCCAGTACAAACTTCCTTTTCCTCCTATTGCTAAGGGATCACTATCATATCCTGGATTTAATACCATCATTAGTCTAGAATCTCCCCACCAGTTACTTCCAGAACTACTATCTGATGACCCTGTCCCACTTGGCTTGTTATCCCACGATATAAAAGTTGGATTACTCAAACTATTCAATGGTTCATCTCTTATCAGTTTGATTCTTTTCTCTTTCTTTCCATTCGCATCTTCTACTGTGAAGATACCTATTATTCGCCATGTTTCATCATTAAATAGTACATAATTATTTGGGTTTGCTCCAATATATCTGTAATCTGTTAATTCACTGCTACTCCATCCACTTTGTTGTGCTCCTGCTGTATGTGTAAACACATACATATTCTTCTGTTGTGTTGTTGTACTTGACTGATAGTCTTGTAGACTTGCTTCATTCGTATAAAAATCTAATAAAGATGTTACAGCATTTTCTCCTGCTGTTGGCGC
>CANQYK010000096.1 GCA_947628065.1 uncultured Bacilli bacterium
TTTTCTTTTAATTTTTGATATGGAATATGAAAAATATCTTTTTGATACATTTTTGGTAAATACTTCTCCACGTTATCCTCCTTTAATTATTAATTCTTTGTTTCATCATTTCCGTTTGTGGTGTAATTTTTTCAAAATGATAACCATTTTCTTTTCCATAGACAATAATTTTTTTTAAGGCATCTCTTGTATAACTTTTAATATCGTGCATTAAAATCATATTTACTCTATTTTTGGATAAATGGGAAATAACATTTTGATAAATTGCTTCCGCACTTGTAAGGGTTCCTGCATCTCCACTTTCTAGATTCCAATCATAATAAGAATAGCCTCTTGCAATTACTTCTTTCGTTAGGGTTGTCATAAGTCCTTGTTGATAACGCTTACTAATAGTATTACTACTACCACCAGGAA
Organism: uncultured Bacilli bacterium; assembly: GCA_947628065.1. Lineage (GTDB taxonomy): Bacteria > Bacillota_I > Bacilli_A > RF39 > UBA660 > Onthousia. The sequence goes on from CANQYK010000096.1 coordinate 415, forward strand.
AACGAATGATTCTACTATCGTATCCGGTTATATTTTGAACCCTGTCATGAACAGCTTGTAAATCCTTAAAATAGGAATCTACCGATTGATAAACGGTTCCATAATTATGGGAATACGTATGAAGTCCAACGGTATGTCCTTCATCATATTCTCGTTTGATTAATTCATCTGGACCACTTCCGGTTACAAAAAATGTCGCTTTTACATTTTCTTCTTTTAAAATATCTAAAATAACATTGGTGGTTCCTTGTTTTGGTCCATCATCAAAAGTTAAATAAATCGTTCCTGGTGAATTATGATGAATAATATGAACAACTCTCTTTACTTCTTGTCTATTTTCATATTCATCCATTACTTCATAGGTTAATGTTTGATCTTCTAATTTATTGGTATCAACTTCTCCTGTAATAAACACTTTATTGGTTACATCACCACTACAATTATCTTTTGCCTGATAACCTGCTTCCTGATACCCTTCTCCTTGATAAGCAAAGACATTTTCACCATCGACTAATTCAATCATTGGAGGCGTATCATCTTTTTCTACAATGGTTCGAACTATTTTTCTTTCATTTCCACTTTTATCTTTTACTTGATAAATAATTTTATCCTTCGCATCTTTTACTTTTACTTCTTTTGTAAGATCTCCATCTACATTATCTTTTGCTTCAAAGCCTTCTTCTTCATACTTCGTACCAGGACAAATTTTGGTATCTTTTTCTCCTTTTAACGTAATTTCTGGTTTTTCAATATCTTTTACTTCTACTATCCTTTTGGCTTTGGCTGTAAAGGGACCTTTTTTCACACTATAATAAAGAGAATAAACGCCTTGTTTTTTGGTATTTACTTTTCCTTTTACTATAACCATATTGTTTAGATTTTGTTTAAAATAACTTGCCTTATAGCCTTTTTCTTTGTACTTACTACCTACATTCACAACTTCTTGTAAATTGCCTTTTAAGGTAATTTTAGGGGTAAGAAGAAAACAAGCTAGAAAAAAGCCGAAAACAAGAAAAAAGATAACTGCCACCAAAATTCTTTTTTCTACCGTTTTCCTCGGAAACCGAATTCTACCTTTTCTTTTCATTGCTACGTCTCCTTATACATTTATTATAATCATTCTAAAACAAAATGTCTAGTTTTCCTAATTATAGTATGTCAAGTTTCACATTAATTATCAAAGTTTTCATAATGATTGTTTTGAATAAATTCTCTTAATATTTTTGTTAATGCTCTTTTTTCTATTCTCGATACATAACTTCTTGATATCCTCATATCACTGGCAATCATTTTTTGGGTTTGTTCTTTTTTTCCAAACAATCCATATCGTCTTGTAATAATATCTTTTTCCCGCTCGGTTAAAAGATTCATATATTTGGTTAAAAGCGAAATATTATCTTTTAAAGTAATCTCTTCTATAAAATCTGGTTTTGGTGCTTTTAAGATATCCAAAATGGAAATCTCATTTCCTTCTTTATCAAACCCAACGGGTTCATTTAAAGAAATATTACGGTTGTTTTTGTTATTGGCTCTAAAATACATCAAAATCTCGTTTTGAATACATTTTGCGCAGTAAGTTGTCAGTCTACTTCCTTTGCTTGTTAAAAAGGTATCAACACCCTTAATTAACCCAATGGTACCAACACTAATTAAATCATCTTGATCAACACTTTTATAATCAAACTTCTTAACAATGTGTGCGACAAGTCGTAAGTTATGTTCAATTAATTGGTTTCTTGCTTCCGTATCTCCTTTTTGCATTTTTTTGATACACATTTCCTCTTCTTCTTTGGAAAGCGGTTCTTTAAATACTTGATTGGAATAACTGGCACTTAAGAGAAAAAAGCTTCTTATGCTATCAAACAAATGAAATAACATATCATCACCCATTATCAGAATATGCCGAAATTTGTATTTTAGAAGTTAGTTTTCCCCTCGAAAAGAAGAAAGTAGCTCTTTCCATGCTTTTTGATATTTAATCGTATCTTCTTTGGTTGTTATATTTCCAAACTGTCTTGTTTTAACACCTGCTTTTTGAAACATAATATTGGTTGCTTCAATATGGTCTTGATAAGAATACATTCTAGCATACACCACTTCTTTGATTCCATTTTGAATGATTCGCTTCGCGCATTCATTGCATGGAAACCATGTAATATAAAGTGTGGCATCTTCTAAATCTTTTTTATTACCACGAAAGTTATCAATTGCATTTTGTTCTGCATGAACGGCAAAGGTATTTTTAATGGTTAGAAAATCTCCTGTTTCTTCTCCTTTGCTATCCCATGGAAAATCATCATCAGAAAATCCTAGGGGGGCCCCATTGTAACCACACGCTAGAATGCGGTTATTCTTAACAATGCAAGCTCCTATTTGATTGGATGGATCTTTGCTTCTTAAGGAACTTAAGAAAGCCATTGCCATAAAATAATCATCCCAACTAATATAATCTTTGTTTTTTCCTGCCATATACTTCTACTCCTTTTCTTTTATCATATCATACTATCTTTCTTTATCCAAGCCATAATAAGCGATACAATAAAAGTAATCTCTTCTTCGGTTAAATTTCTTCCTTTTGGAATATGATACCATTTATTAAGACAGGACCTACAACACGTCGCCGTTGCATGTTGAGCAATAAAAACGGGATGCCCTCTCATTGGTGTTTGTTTTCCATCGTTTAAAATAAAACTAGGAGATAATCTCTTTCGTATAAAATCATAAGCATGGTCTTCGATTGTTTTAAAACCTTTTTCTTCTAAATAAGCTTTTTCTTTTTCTCCTAAATGGAATTTACTACGAAAAGCAGATTTGGATAGTCTTTCTAATATCGATGGGATCTTATCTTTCATCTTTTTCCTTCTTTCTGATTCTATCATATAATACCGAAAATATGTTTGTCAAGAAGAAATAAAAAAAGAAAGGCTTTTAAACCCCCTTTATTCAATTTAACTGGCGGATAATACAGTAAACTTTACGTCTTAGGTCAAGCAGGTTTTCCCTTACTCTTACTTTACCGTTACCAGTAAAGCCGTTCCCGCTTAAAAGAGTAAATATAGTGTTACCACGTATATGGCTTGATTACCACTTAGTACGCACTGCAATCCTATATTATCATACACTCTAGGAGATTTCCTCAATAAGTTCCTCTATTATTAGTTCTTTTTTGCAAAGACTGTTTCAAAAAGCAATAATTTCTACCTTTTGGCCGAAAGATAGAAATCTGTCATTTATCCCCAAGCCTTCACGCAAGACAAGCTACTCTACTCGTAAGTTTCCCCACATAGTAGGTTTCTATCCTAAGTCGTCACCTGTCCGTCAAAGTAAACTTGTATAGGCAGATAACAAGCTTAGGTCTCCAAGATATATGGGTCGGGTACACATGCCATTGTGCTCGCCCATATATCAAACCTTCCAGCACTCACCCCAAACTGGGCGTAAGAAGCAAGCACCAAAAGTTTCATCGATGTGCTCTTTAGTAGTTTTTTAGTCCTACCTTCCTAATAGATTCACTCACTAGAATAATGTGCCATCACTAAATTGTATGGCTACATTATAACATTTTTTCCTACTTTTGTCAAATTTCTGAAAAAACTATCTTGAAATAACTTATCAAGATAGCCTCAATTTCATCTGGTGTCCCCAAGAAGATTTGAACTTCCGACCCCTCGCTTAGGAGGCGAGTGCTCTATCCAACTGAGCTATGAGGACATAATAGAATTGTACCATGTATACTTTAAAATGTAAATTGATGAAGACATATTCATTAATTTATGATAGAATATTTTTTATTCC
>CANQYK010000097.1 GCA_947628065.1 uncultured Bacilli bacterium
ATTGAACAAAAAACATATCCAAAAAAAAGAAGAATCTTTTTGGGTGCTCTTTTTGGAAGTCTTAGTACCTTTCTTTTATTCTTACCCTTAACAAACACACTGTTACTTTTCTTTAAACTTTTGGTTGGTTTTCTCATGCTTCTTATTACCTTTGGAAAAAGAAGAATTCTATCTTATGGTAAAAGCCTTTTTGGTAATAGTATTTTATTGGGTGGCTTTTTATCCTTTCTTGATTTGCAACTTCGTTATCATCCGGATGGTTTTCTCATTTTTCAAGATAAAAGTAGTATTTCCCTTTTGTTAATATTACTTTCTAGTCCCCCGTTGTTTTATTTCTACCAAAAAGGAAGGTCCAAACAGTTAAAAGAATTAAAACTTCATCATCAGGTAATTATTTATTATAAAGAAAAAAAGTTTGTTGTTGATGGATTCCTTGATACGGGTAATACCATTAAAGATCCTTATAAGAAAAGAAATGTTTTAATCTTATCCCATCCTAATTTTTCTCCTTCTATTGAAGAATCCATCCTTGTTCCTTTTCAAACTGTTGGGCATAAAGGATTAATAAGATGTATTATGGCAAATAAAATCATGATTGATGAAAAAGAAATACCAAAAGAAAAAGTATTAATTGGAACGTGTGAAGAAGAAATAAAACTTCATGGTAGTTGTTGTATTCTACCAGAAGGAATTGTAAAGGAGGAAGAAAAATGATTAGTTTGTTATTATTTATTGGTATTTTTTTTGATAAAGTATCCACTCTTTATTATGTAGGTAGTAGTGATATATTACCAGAACCATTATCAAAACAAGAAGAAGAAGCTTATCTTGTTATGGCAGAAGATGGTGATCTTCATGCAAGGGATAAATTAATTGAACATAATTTACGGCTTGTTGTTTTTTTAGCCAAAAAATATGAAAATACAAAAGTTGATTTAGAAGACTTAGTAAGTATTGGAACCATTGGTTTAATAAAAGGCATTAAAACCTTTCATCGGGATAAAAACATAAAGCTTGCAACATATGCATCAAGATGTATTGATAATGAAATTTTAATGTATTTAAGAAAAACCAAAAAAATGAAAGCAGAAGTATCCATTGATTCTTCTCTTAGTTTTGATGCCGATGGGAATGAACTTCACTTAGAAGATATTTTAGGAACCGATGATGATATTGTAACGAAAGGAATTGAACAAGAAGATGAGAAGAAATTAATGATGCAGGAAGTATTAAAATTACCTCCAAGAGATCGTGATATTATTATTTTACGGTATGGTTTGATGGGAAAAGAAGAGTTAACGCAAAAAGAGGTAGCAGATCTTTTAGGTATTAGTCAGTCTTATATTTCAAGAATTGAAAAAAAGGTAATCAAACGCTTAAAAAATATTGTTTATTATAGTTAAGTATGATAAGGTATTAATGAGGTGAGTTGTTATGACTGGAAAAGAATTAAGATTAATATTAAAGGAGTATAATCAAAAGGAGTTAATTGATATTATTTTAGAACTTTATAAGAGAGTTCCAAAAAAGAAAAAAATAGAACATGATATTGATGCTTTTATCAAACATGAAAAAAAGGATATTAAGAAGGAACCTCAGACATTTGAAGAATTAGAAAAAGAAATAGAAACCTTTTTATTCTATGTTGATTCTGGATATTATGAGAGTAAGAATGATTTTGTATCACAAAAAGAAAGAAGCAATTGGCGTTTAAAAGTGAAAAAGTATTATAAAATACTATGTTCGATCGATTCTTCATCTAAGGAAGGAAGTCGCAGTACCACCTTATTAATTGAAATATATAAACGTTTAAGCGAAGGAAGCAATTATTTACTTTTTGTTAATTTTGAGACGTTTCGTGCACTTGGAGTTTCTCAAGAAGATTATTATGCTATGTTATTGGATCGCTTATTAACTGTTGAAAAAGATACTAAGACGATAGAAGTATGTTGTGATTTATTAATGGTTCCAAAGGATCCTTATGGATCAAATAGTAATCTTCAAAGAGCGCTTCAAGAAAGGTTGAAGAGTGAAGAAGAAAGAAACGATGCGATTTCCTGTTTAAAACGGATGATAGAGGAGTTAAAACAAAAACAAAAAGAAGAAAAAAATTCTCATAAGTTATATTGTTATGAAAGTGATAGTAATTTTCTTACTATCATGGTACTTATTCTTTATATTGTTTCAAAAAAAGAAGACAAAGGAATTTCCTTTTATCATAAGAATTATCAAGAAAGATTTTCAGAAGTAAAGGAATACATTTTATTAGAACAATTAGAAGAGTATCAATGTTATGATGCCTGGATTAAAGAATATGAATCAAAGAAAATAAATTATCGCGATTCCTTGAAAGAAAAATATAAAAAATTTAAGAAATAGCTACTTTACATATTTGACACTATTTTATAATGATTCTATTGTAAAATAGTGTTTTATCTTTTAAAATGAAAATAAAGTAGGAGGAGTAATCTATGAACGAAGAAGAAGAGATTGAAGTATTAACGCTAGAGGAAGTACCACAAAATAAGAATGGAAAGGATCCAAAAAAGAAGAAAGGAAAAGGAATTTTTGTTGTCTTTTTGATTCTTATTGTAGTAGGAGGTCTTGTTTTTGCTTATTTTGAGTTTGCACCAAAGAAAGAGGGAAAAGAAGAGAAAATAAAGACAGAGAAAAAAGAAGTAAAGTCAGAGTATCGATTAGAAAGCAATCAGTTAGAAAATTTTGATTTGGCTTTTTTAAAACTTGAAAACGCAGATAAAAATATTATTTATAGTCCTTTATCCATTAAATATGCACTTGAAATGTTAGGGGAAGGCGCAAGTGGAGATAGTAAGGCACAACTAGATGCTGTGATTGGAGCGTATCAAGCAAAAAAGTATACGAATAGTTCTGCTATGTCTTTTGCGAATGCTATGTTTATTAAAAATACCTATCAAGATAAGATGAAGGAAGAGTATAAGAATATACTTGTAACAAAGTATAATGCTGATCTTGTCTTTGATAGTTTTCAAACACCAGATGTTGAAAATGCTTGGGTAAAAGAGAAAACACTTGGTTTAATTGATCATTTATTTGATGATATCAAAGATAATAATTTTATACTTGCAAATGTGCTTGCAATTGATATGGACTGGAAACATAAAATTCAATATTCATCATCTCAAAGTTCAACACCAAATCCAAAAACAATTTATAATGTTCATTATTCTCATGAAAAATATCAGGAAGGTATTTCACCACTTGACGATGAAAGTAACTACCTTAGTTTAAGCTTTAACGATAAGAAGATGGATGCCAAAGCAGTTGAAATTGGAGCTTCTATTAATAATTATGATATTATATCAGCTTTAGGAGAAGATGCGATTCGTTCTACCATTACAAAAGAATATACAGAATATGTAAATAGTGGGGAAGGATGTGTTGATACAACACTTACAATCCCTCAATATGTAGATAAATTTATAGAAGAATTAAAGTCCAATTATCATCAATTGGATACTTCAACAGACTTTATGATTTATTATGATGATAATGTAAAAGCGTTCGCAAAAGATTTAAAAGAGTATGATGGAACGACTTTACAATATGTTGGAATTATGCCACAACAACAAGATATTAATACCTATATTAATAAGATGGATAAGAATAGTATCAATCAAATTTTAAAGAATTTAAAAACCATAGAAAATAAAAGTTTTGAAGAAGGAAAGGTTTATAAAATTACTGGATATATTCCTCTTTTTGGTTATGAAAATGAGATTGATTTAAAGAAAGATTTAAATTCTTTAGGAATTCATGATGTATTAGAAGAAGGAAAAGCCGATTTATCAAATATGATAACAGAGAAAGGTAGTTATATTGATAAAATTTCTCATAAAGCAAATATAGAATTTTCTAATGAAGGAATTAAAGCATCTGCTGCAACACAAGGTGGAGGACTTGGTGCTGCAATGTGTGGTTTTGAACATTTATATGAAGTACCAGTTAAAACTATTAATATGACCTTTAATAAACCTTATATTTTCTTAATAAGAGATAAAAAAACAGAAGAGGTTTGGTTTGTTGGAAAAGTTTATGAACCGATAGAGAAACCTTGTGAGGAAATAAGTAGAGAATATAATTGTGTAGAATAAGGGGCTGTCGAAAAAGTTAAGTGATTAATTTTTTTCGATAGTCTTTTTTTTTGAAATAAAATAAAATTTAAAAAA
>CANQYK010000098.1 GCA_947628065.1 uncultured Bacilli bacterium
ATTGATGTACCCAAGTGATTATGGATATGCGACAAGTGGAGGAGCAACAGCGAATAGAGCAACCTGTTTAGCAAAAGATTTGTACAATTGGGATGCTAAAACTGATGGAATACCAGAGTGTAAGGATAATGACTGGCTTTATAATAGCAGTAAGTCTCAATGGACAATCGCCCCGTACTCCGGCCTTTCGTACCATGCGTTCCTTGTGAGTGCCGGCGGATTTGTCTTCTACGGCAACTACGTGAACTCTGCGCGCGGTGTGCGGCCAGTCGTATATCTAGTATCTAATATCCAGTTGCTAAAAGGTACAGGAGCGGTGGATGATCCATTTGAGTTTGGGCTTTAAAGTCGTTAACGTAAAAGGTGCCCCGGAAGGCAACGTCTTCCGGCACCTCGTGTTTTAAACCTGTGGATAAAATGAATGAAAAAAGAATAATGGAGGTAATATCATGTATTTTAATGAAGAAGCAATTGATAAGTTTAATCAATATTTAATGGAATATAAAAGGAATCTAGAAAAACAAATAAAAGAATTGGATGCTTCTATTTCTTATGGCAATACTTTAAATAGTATTATAAAACGGCCTACGGTTGAACGACTCTTACATGAGAGAACTCGTTTAATTTCTCTTGATGGTGATTTAGAAGAAAAATTAGATATATTAGAATTCTTTCAACGAAACAATGCTTTAAAACTAGAACAAGTTGGTATGATTATAAAAGATATTACGGGAAGTAGTATTTTTACCGATTACGAAAAAGTAGAAGAAGAATCGAAAAGTAAGAAAGAGGCTGTTTTAAAAGAATCTCTTAATATTACCTCTTATATGGAAGATGAGGAATATGATTTTCTTTCCATTACTACATTATTGGAACAAAGTAATTTAACCGAAGAAGAAAAACTTACCGTTTTAGCAAAAGCTGCTTTTGATAGTTGTAAGGAAAAAGTAAAAGATGAAATAGAAGTATTAGAGGATACTCCTGTGGTTGATGAACACTATCTTACTATAAGAGAGAAAGTAAATGCTTTATTAGAAGAATATGCTTCCTTTTTAAAGTCAAAATCAGAAAAAGAAAAAGATATGGCACGGGAACTTGCAAAATGTGCAAGAGAAGCAAGAAAAGAAATGGGAGAAGAAGCTTTTTCTACAACTTCCTTTCAATACTTAGAAGAAACATTACTAACCAATCTTTTAGAGATTATGGATATTGATGAAGACTTAGAACAAGAAAAAGATGAAGAGATTCGTTCTCTTTATGTGGATGAATTAAATCAAAGAATGAAGGAAATAGAAGAATTACAAGATAAACTATCCCAAGATACGGTGGAAAAAACTACTTCACAACCATCCAAAATCTTATATTTGTTAGATACTAATGGAGATGTATTTTTTGATCCTGATACCTTTGATGGAGGAGAAAAAAAGAATGTTTCTACTATCCTAGAAAAACTAGAAAAAGGCTTATTAACGGTTGGTCGTGAAAATAGTAAAGCTAAAATGTACACCAAAACACCAGTTGATTATGCTATTTATATTCAAAGAGAACACCCTATGGCTTGTACCTATACAAGACTAACAGGGGATACCATTCTTGTTTTGGATATTGCCAAAGAAAAGAATATCTATCGTGATACTAATCGTATTTTAGGAAAAAATGATTCTAAAATATTAGAAGTTCGTAAAAGAAATGAAAGTGAAATAAAGCAAATGTTAGAGGATCAAAAAGATATTCGTACTTCTTTATCACAAGCCTTAAATGAAAAGGGGATGCAGTTATGATGGATAAAAAATTAGATGAATTATTTTATAAAATAAAAGAAGATTGTTTTGCTTTGATTCAAAAGAAAGATATTAATTTTTTAGACTTTGCTTTTGAACTTGGTATGGATAGTGATGATGTTATTCATAACTTTATTGTTCGAAATAAAGACTTTTCCTTTTATTTAAAGGCTTATAATTTATTGATGAAATGGTAGGTGGATTATGACATTATATGAATTCGTAGAAAAACAAGAACAAGTTTATAAAGATCAATATGAGAAAGAAGAAAAAGGAAATTCTTCTGATGCTTTAAACAAAACCAAACAGACAATTGTGTTAGTGGAAGAATGGTTGGATGACTTAGAAAAAGACTTTTCTAACTTAATATCTCTTGATATTGATCAAATTTCATCTTTGATTGATCAAAATATTTTAGATGAGGAATTTGATGTTACGTCTTTTCATGAAGATTTGCGTTTGATTCAGTTACTATTGCAAGGAAAATATCAAATGAATTTTCCTCTAGAATTTACATCAATTCAAGAACAGTTTATTCATCGTTTTTTTGATACCTTAAAGGGAATGGATCGTTCCTTGAAACAAACATTTCAATTAGAGCAAAAGAAATACGATGAAAAAAAAGAAAAAATAGTAAAAACAAAAAAAGAATTGGATTCTTTTACCTCTTTAAAAAATAAAATTGGGCGGCATAAAAAGCTAAATGAGAAAGATTTTCTTCTTTTCTATTCTATGATTAAAAATGGTGATTTTTCAGTCGAAGAACAGAAAGAAGCTTTTATAAACTTTCGCTTACACAATACCAAGGAAGATGTAACTGTGGAAAATATTTTACAGTGTTTTGATGGTTATGATATTAAAGAAGGAATGGAAGAGTGTATCAAGAAGTATTCTGATGTTTTGCTTACTTCTATTAATTTAGAAAATATTAGAGAGGTTTTAGCATACTTGCAAGAAGAACAAGAAAAACGAGGAATGGAAATATTAAAGCGTTTTGACCCTTTAACACTTCTTACGATTGTAAGACATGGAAATAAAAAAACAGTATCCAATCAGTTAAATGTTATGGATAAGAAAAGACGTTATGATCAAGCCTTTTTTGAAACACCTGGAGTTTGGGTAATTGATAAGAAGGTAAAACGAAAATATACACCAAGGAAAAATAGAGGAGAAGGTCATGGAAAGATAGATCCTATCAAACAAATTGCGACAGAGATTAGTTCTTTTGATATGTTAGATAATGAAGAATTTTTATTAGAAAAAGGTTTTGATGTATCGATTGGTAGAAGAAAGGGTTTTGTAGTACTTAAAACACCAAATGAACAAGTTATTGAAAATTATAATATTTTACAAGATTATAAAATGTTTGATGGAAGAGATTTGACTCGGTTTTCTGTTACTGTGTTAAGTCAAAATCGTTTACAGGAAAAATGTGATCGAATGATAGAATTTGGACTTCTTCATGGTCCTTTAAAAGTGGATCCACTTTGTCGTAATTATGTAACTCGTTATCCTAGTATTTTATGTAATTTAACAGATGATATTTGTGTGTTGCTTTCTTATTTAAGACAAACTTATTCTGATGATGAATATTATGATAAAATCTTTTCAAAATTAAAAAGAGGAACGCTATCACCTGATTTCTTAAAGAATCACTTGGGTTATCCACTTAATAATTTTGTTGATGTAACTTTATTCAAAGAAGAACATTTTATCAATCAAAATAATTGTGAAGATCTTCCAAATGCAAGACGTTATAATGAAATTATATTAGAAAGTGATAAAACTAGATTTGATGAGGATATTTTAGAGAAAGGGGAAATTAAAAATTTAGAAGAAAATTATAGGGTAGAGGGGAATCCATTTGTTTATCAATTTGGAGATAAAACAATTTCAAGGTATAAAGTATTAAGAAACTATTCTATTTTACAAGAAGAAAAGTTAGGGGAGGATGCTCTTTTGTACTCTATTTGTAGAAATACTTATATGAATCAAGATACATTCGATAAGATAAAAGGATCTATAAAGAAGGGAGATAAAAATGAAGTTCTTAAGAAAGTATAATTTAACAGAAGCAGATATTTTAGAACTTAATAGTAAATTAAGTGAAAGAGATAAACTAGAAATTATGATGCATGAAGAAAGAGTGGATGCGATTGTAAAATATTTATTTTCTGTTGGTATTTTCAATTTAAAAGATATCTTTCTTTATAAAACCAATATTTTCTATGATGATGTCGAAAATTTAAAAGATGTTTTAAATTTATGCAATCAAAGTGATATTGCACTTATCAATAGTGATGTGTTCCAACTTGATTTGTTTGGAATATAGAAAAGGGGCTGTCGAAAAAGTTAAGTGATTAATTTTTTTCGATAGTCTTTTTTTTTGAAATAAAATAAAATTTA
>CANQYK010000099.1 GCA_947628065.1 uncultured Bacilli bacterium
ATGATGTTTTTATAAAACCTTATTTTATCAATGTTTTCTATAATATGATACCCTGCATAAGGAAATAACAAATAAGCGATATACTTCTTTCCATTTTCGGTTAAAAAGATTGCTTTGCTTACAGTATCTGCAAAAGCTGGTACTTTTTCTGTTTCCTCATATTCTTTTCTTCCATATAGAAGTGCATATTTTTTTGTTTTCATTGTTTCTGTTGGCATTTTCTTCCTCCTTTCGATTTATTATTTTTTTAGAACCTCTATTATTTATATAAACTAAAAGAAAAGAATCTTTCGCAAAAAAATGAAAAAAATATAAGATTTTTATACCTTATATTTTAATACGACTAGAAATTATTTTACATAAGCGATTTATTTCTCCTAAATCCTTTGTATCTTTTAACAAAAGAAATTCCTCTTCTAATGTTTTTAAAAACTCCCATACACTTGAATACTGTTCTTCATTTAACAAGAAATCATAAGCATTTATCAAATTTTCTTTTTCCATTGTTTTATCTTTTGCAAGCATCACTTTATCTGCTAATAAGACAAGATAAAACACACGAATTCCCGTATCTTCCATAGCAAGTGTTAATTCTTCTGCTTTTTGTAAATATTGTTTTGCTTTTTCCTTATCAATATAGTAAAAATAACGAGACAAAGACCAATAAATCGTCTCAAATGGATGTACTGGAGCGATATGCTTTTGAACATTATAAGTTTTGCTTGATCCTTCTTCTAGCAAATACTCATAAGATAATTCTTTATTGGAACAAAAAGCATCATACATTTTATTAGCAAGTTCTACCTCCTTCTTCTCCATTGCCTTTTGAAGAAGGAACAAATAATTATTAACAAGAAAATTCTTAGAAAAATCGGTTATTTGAGCAATTTTTTGAACACAAGAAGGAAAATCATTCCCACTTACTCCTGTTGCTCTTAATAAATATTCTTTCGCACGTTCTATATTTCCCATGGAACACTCTAACAAACTTCGATATTGATATTGTCTTTTTTTATCACTATCGGATACAAACTGAGAAATTGCATAATCAGAATCCTTCACTGCCATCTCATAATACTCTTTTTTCTTTTCCATATCCAAATCATCAGTAATCAAATTGGTATAAGACTGTAATCTTGTTCCAACCGCTTTTGCTAACATATCAGACTTTATCACTTTAAACTCTTCTATTTTTTTCATATCTTCCATAATGAGCTCTAATTTATCAATCGCAGTTGTCAAAACTTTAATTGCTTCTTCTTCTTTAAAACAAGTACTATAATAAATGGCTTCTCTTGTTTTTAAAATATAATAGTAATCCAAAGATTCCCAAGAACCACCCATTCCTTTTAACTCTTCACTACTAATATCAACTTGTTCTTTTGCTTTTTTCGAATTTCCTTGATGGGTATAAATCGTTAACAAATAAAGAGAAATATCAAGTTTTAATTTTTGAATGATATAGTCACTTTTCTTTATTTTCTTCATTACTCCATCTTGTAATTCTTTTAAAAACTTTTCACACAATACCAACTCTCTTTGAACATCAATTAAACTCTTTATTTTTAATGATAATAGTTCAAACTGAATTCTTAACTGATTTTGGGGCATTTCTTTTATTTGATTGACAAGAAGTGTTTCAAGTTCTTTTTTCTTTCTTTCTTCTTCTACTTCCATTAGTAGAAAAATAGCATCTGCAATGTTATTCTGCATCAAATAATTGGCAAGTTTTTTTTGAATGTCTTCCCGGAAAATAGAAAATATATATTTACTATGTTGAAAAAGATTTTCTATTTCTTCTTTTTGTTCTTTTGTAAATTTTCCACTTGTTCTTGTTAGTCTTGTATTACAAACAATGTCTGCTAACATTAATTTTGGGTTCTTTCTAGCCGATGATAAAGAAATATTAATTTGACAATTTTTTGATAAAAACAAGTTTTTCTCTGCAAGTCGCATAAAGATTTGTTCATTGATTCTTTTCTGATACTCTTCTAGTTCTATGATAGCACTTTTCTCTTGTTGTTTTAAATCTCTCCTTACAGCAATGATAACATCAAGGGAAAGCTCATCTTTCTTTTCCAAAGATAGTTTTTCTAATAAATTTAAAATTCCTTCTACCATCATATTTAAGTAAAGTATTTTATCATCTTGAAAATCAAGAAGTTCTCGGTTCTCAAAAATAACAAAATGACTTGGAATCTCTTTTATTTTTTTCATAGCCGTAAGAGCGATAGAACCCGATAATCTTTTATCTTTTTTTGAAAGATCGGTAATATGGACATAATCATCCCCTACTAAGCTTTTTACCTCCTTCATAATGTCATCTGCTTTTTTACTTTCTAATGGTTCATTCTTTACTAAAATACCACCAATCAAAGAAGGAGACTTTGCTTTCTCTTCTTCTATAAAACTTCCACTTTCATCCAAATACAATTCAAATTTTCTCATTCTTTTCCCTCCTTATAAACAATACTTGGAACCAAAGATTGATTTCCTGTTAAGTAATTAATATATTTTTTATCCTCTTCTTTTTGATATCTTGTTTTGTAAGGCGGATGTAGAAAACAAATCATGCCATCAATTTCTACTACGTATTCACCCAAACCATATTTTTTCTTATCCCCTTCATACCAAGCATAAACTTTCTCTTCTTCTACCATATAATGAAATTTTTCAATTTCTAGCATTTCTTTTAATTTTTTTACAAGTATTTCCTCCAAACACCAAATAATATAAACATTATCATCACTAATACTACCATGGGCTTCTACTTTATTTCGAATCTTTCGTAACAATTCCATAATTCCAAAGAAAGAAAGCTGTTCTCCTTCTAGCTTAACCCCTAAGAAACTGGCAAAATAATCTTTAATTAAAATTGTTTCGAAAGAGTTAAAAGGAATCTTTTTTTCCTTTATATTATGATAAATAATATCTGTTTTTTCTACATATTTTTTAATATTTTCTTGAAAAATAGAAATGGAATCACCAACAAGACTATAAACTAGTTCTTTTTGTTTGGTTCTTTTTTGATATAAATAATATAATACAAATTTTGACATAACCGTAATACTGTTTAAGAAAATTAAAATACTTTGATAAGGTGAATTGGATACATAAGCATTTTCTTCTAATATTCCAAAAAGGTACGTATTTATTTTTACCTTTCTATTTCGTTTCATACGACTTAAAAAAAGTTGTTTACAAGCAAGATTCAAATGAATAGAATCTTTGGTTTCTTTGTATAAATTAAATTGATTCCAATAAGTAAATCTTGCAATTTTTGAAGATTTTTCTGTTGCGATTACACTTTCTATAAAAGGAATACCATCTTCTATTTTTCCTAACAAAAGAGAATCCATATATTCTAGTTTCTTTTCTTTGATCTTATTTTCTTCCTGTAACATAATATAATACATCAAATGATCTTGTTTATATGCTTGTAATTTTTTTTGGATCTCTTCTTCCTTTTGATAAGAAAAAACCAAAACGAGAGCATTCTTTAACAGAAAATCCTTTTTATGATAATACTTTTCTATTTCTAATCTTTCTTTTTGATACAAATAAAGATGATTGGAAGAAATTTCATATTCCGTTGGTTCAAAAGATAAACTAGAAGGAAGAGGAAGCCCATCTTCCAATAAAATGATTTCTAGTTCTATTTTTTCCTTTTTTAATTCCCTTTTTAGTCGTTTCAATTTTCTATATTTGTTTTCTTGCTTTGGAAAAAAGAAAACAAGACTATAAAAGATAAGAAGAAGAAAAGAATAATAAAGAATTAATTTTTGATACGACTCTTTTTCCCACCAAATTCTATCACCAATGGCCAAAAAGAAAACAACTACTTTTAAGAAAATCATAATAAAATAACGAGAAATGAGTTTATGATTACAATCATAACGATATTGATTTAAAATATTTTTAGGCCGCTTCTTTTCTATACTTTGGTCTAAAAGATAAAACCAATAAGCAATATCAAAGGTTATATTGACAATATTAACACGAAGAAAACAATATGTATTATTTCCTATTGTAACGCCTAATATGGTAACCAAATAATAATTTAAAATTAATATTTCTAATAGAATAATAAGAAAATAAAGAATTTGATTTATTTTTGATATTTTTTGCATTTTAAC
>CANQYK010000100.1 GCA_947628065.1 uncultured Bacilli bacterium
AAAAAGATTTGAAACCAAGTTCCAATATTGGTAACACAAATATATAAAAGTCCCATTAAAATAAGAAAGTTTAATAATTTATAATTTATTTTATCTTTATACATGATCTCACCTCTCCAATAAAATCGTAACTGGACCCATATTAGTAAATTCTATTTCCATCGAAGCACCAAAAATTCCGGTTTCTACTTCTATTTTTTCTCCTAATATTTTATTAAAATATTGATACAAAAGTTTTGCTTTGTCCCCTTTCATAGCCTTACTATAACTAGGACGATTCCCTTTTTGGGTATCGGCATAAAGTGTAAACTGAGAAATGGATAAAATACTACCACCTACATCTTTTATAGAATCATTCATAACCCCATCTTCATCATCAAAAATACGAAGATTGATAATTTTATTTACCATCCATAAAATGGTATCTTTCGTATCTCCTTCTGTAAAAGAAACAAGTAATAGAAGTCCTTTTTCTATTTTTCCTACTGTTTTATTTTCTACTATACACTTTGCCTTCTTACACCTTTGTACTACTACTCTCATCGCATTAACCTTTCTACACTTTTAATATATGATTCTTTTTCTAGCTCTTTCATTAATTTTTGTAAATGTGGTAAGTCTTTTACAAAACATTGCATCTCATAAACAGTATTATTTCCTCTTGAAATCATTTTAACACCACTTAAATTAACATCCAATTTACTAGCTAGTATGGTAATATCAGTTAGTTTATTATCACTTGTATTACTATAGACAACCAAATCACAACCATATTTGCTTTCTTTTTTATCGCTCCAAGAAACCTCAATTAAGCGATCTGCCATCATAGCAAGATTTTGACAAGAACTTCTATGAATACTTATCCCATTTCCTTTGGTAATAAACCCAACAATATCATCACCATAAACAGGATCACAACAAGAAGCGAGATTTACTTTAATTTTATCAATGCCTGAGACAATAATATCTGAGGTCGTATTTTCAAGTTTTGGAATCTTCTTTTCTTCTTTCTCTTCTTTTTCCTCTTCTTTGTATAGAATATGAATAACAGACTTAGGACTATGATGTCCATTTCCAATTTCTAAATATAAGTCTTCTATCGTACTTAGTTTTAAGGTATCAAGAACTACTTTTATATTTTCTTCTTTCATGAACTCCGTAATACTATATTTCATTTTTCGAAGTTCTTTTTCTAGTAAATCGCGACCTCGTTCAATAAATACTTCTTTCTCACTTTTTGTAAAGAAACTTCTAATTTTATTTCTTGCTTGTGTACTTTTTACAATGTTTAACCATTCTTTGGATGGATGCGCATTTTTATTGGTATTGATTTTTACAATATCATTGTTTTTTAATTCATAATCAAGTGGTACAATACTTCCATTGACAATCGCCCCAACGGTTGTCTCTCCTACCCTTGTATGAACACGATAAGCAAAGTCAAGAGGAGTAGATCCAGATGGTAGTTCAATAATATCTCCTTTGGGTGTAAAAACATAAATGTTGTTGTTTAACACCTCATCTTTTACACTTTTAACAAAGTCTTCACTACTCATCTTATCTTGGGATAATTCCATAATAGACTTAAAGAATTGTAGTTTTTGCTCTGTTGTATTCTGCATCATGCGAGAAGCATCTTTTTTCTCTTTGTATGCCCAGTGAGAAGCAATACCATTTTCTGCAACTTCGTTCATCGCATAAGTACGAATCTGTATTTCAAATAGATATCCATCCACTCCAAAAACAGTAGTGTGCAAGCTTTGATACATATTTGGTTTTGGCATTGCGATATAGTCTTTAAACCGTTTTGGAAGAGGACGAAACTTAGAATGAATAATACCAAGTGCAAGATAACATTCTTGTTCCGTATCCACTAAAATACGAAGGGCAAGCAAATCATAAATATCACTAAATTTCTTTCCTTTGTCTAATTTATTATAGATACTATAAATACTTTTCGCTCTTCCTTTGATTTCATGATTGATATGATGAAGATTTAAAAGTTCTCCTACCTCATTCATCATATCCCCTACGGTTTTATCTCGCTCTACTTTGGTTTTGTTTAATTTCTCAGCAATATCATAAAAAACAGTTGGTTTTAAATAACGAAGGGATAAATCTTCTAGTTCACTTTTAATGCGGTGAATTCCTAAGTGATGCGCAAGAGGAGCGAATATCTCTTCGGTCTCTTTAGCTTTCTTCTTTTGTTTTTCAACGGGTAATGCCCAAAGAGTTCGCATATTATGAAGACGATCTGCAAGTTTTATAATGATAACTCTTACATCTTCACTCATCCCAACAATAATTTTTTTATAATATTCAATTAAATAATCACTATCCGTAGAAAAATTAATTTGACCAATTTTGGTAACACCATCGACTAAGTGCATAACCGTACTTCCAAATTTTTCTTCCATCTCAGTCAAATCTACATCACAGTCTTCTAACACATCATGAAGAAGCGCTGCTTCAATACTTTCACTATCGGCATAAATTTCGGTTAAAATAAGTGCCACGTTTAAAGGGTGAATGATATAATCTTCACCACTTTTTCTTTTTTGTCCTAAATGTTTTTCATGAGCAAAAAGATAGGCTTCTTTTATTTTCTTGATTTCCTCTTCCTCTTTTAAATAGGTTAATTGATTTAAAATATCATCAATGGTAATCGTATCTAGTTTTTTGCTCATATTGTCACTTCCCTTTTTTATTTTTTAATCATTGATTCCTTTAATAATTTTTTCTTGTACTTCTTCTTTGTATTTCTTTTTCTCTTTCTTTCCTACTTTTCCTTTTACTAATTTTACCCATAAGAAACAAGCGATAAATAAGGAAGAATAGGTTCCAGCAACAAGTCCAATACACATTGCAATATTAAATGTTAAGATCTCACGACTACCAAGGAAAATAAGAGCAATAACGGGAATAATGGTAGTAAGTGATGTATAAATAGAACGTAACATTGTATCTTTCATACTTTGGTTGGTAATTTGAAGTAGTTCTTGATAAGTTACTTTATGAAGTTCATCTTTTCCAAGGTTTTCTCTTACTCTATCAAAGACTACAATGGTATTGTTAATGGAATAACCAATAATCGCAAGAACTGCTGCAATAAACATAGAATTAACTTCAATTTGGAATAAGGCCATTCCCATAAACATTAATAAGACATCGTGTAGTAGGCAAAGAACGGAACACAAACCATAACTAAAGCGGAAACGCAAAGTAATATATAGAATAATACCAAGTAATGATACAAGGGTTGCAAAAATAGCATTTTTAATTAAGTCTTGTTTTACGACATTGGATACTACACCAATATCTACTTTCGCATCGTATTTTTCTTGAAAATAATTCTTTACACTATCTACTTTATCTTCTGCTAAAATATCTTTGATTCGAATTGCTGTCTCATCACTGGTTTTCTCGATTGCAACTTCTTTTAGACCTAATTCTTTTAAGTCTTTCTTTAACTCACTTTCTTTTAATTTTTGATTGGTTACTAAATTAATATCACTTCCTGCTTGGTAATCAATTCCAAGATTTAATCCTTTGGTTCCAAGGAAAATACCACCAAGCAATACAAAGACGCAAGATAGTCCAATAAAATATTTGGATAGCGCTAAATAATCTCTTGTTTTTTTCTTTTCTTCTTTTTTCTTACTATGGATAAATAGATTTATTTTATCATCAAAATAACCAGTTTTAATAAATAACTTCATGAAGAATCTTGTAATTGCAACCATAGTTACCATAGTTACTGCAATATTAATAATTAACATGGTCGCAAACCCTTTCACACTACTTTCTCCAAATACAAACATAATGATTGCGACAAGAAGGGTTGTAAGATTGGCATCTAAGATTGTCTTAAAACTACTTTTACTACCATTTTTAAAGGCATTGGACAAACTTCTTCCTTTGCTTAATTCTTCTTTTATTCTAGCATACAGTAACACATTCGCATCGATTGCCATACCAATACCTAAGATTAAAGCTGCAATACCAGGAAGGGTTAAGACACCTCCAACTAGCCAAAAGACAAAGAATACCGATAAGGTATAAAGTAAAATAGATACCATAGAAATAAGGCCAGAAAAATGATAAATGATAAATAGCATAACAATAAT
>CANQYK010000101.1 GCA_947628065.1 uncultured Bacilli bacterium
ATAAAATTTTAAAAATTGTAAAAGCAAATAATGGCTATATTACAACAAGTGAGGTTGTTAATAATGGAATTGCAAGAAGATTTTTAACGAATATGGTAAAAGATGGAATACTCGTAAGAATTTCTAAGGGTTATTATGGACTACCAAATTATATTGCCGATGAATACTATAAAATTGCTTCAAAAAGTAAAAATGCAAGATTTTCCATGGCAACAGCATTATACCTACATAACCTATCAAATCGTAATCCATTAGTATATAATATAACTTTACCTTTTGGTTATGGTGGTAGTTTACAAAAGCAAAAAAATGTAATTCTTAATTTTGTAAATAGAAACATTTTAGATTTGGGAGTAATGGAAATGACCTCACCTTTTGGTATGAAAATTCTAGTCTATGATGTTGAGCGAACAATTTGTGACATTATTAAAAATAAAAATAAGATAGATGCAGAAATATTCAGTGAAGCACTTAAAAATTATGCAAAAAGCAAAAATAAAAATTTAAACAAACTTACAAAATATGCTAAAATTATGAAAATTGAGAAAAAAGTAAGAGAATATATGGAGGTTTTATTATAGTGAATGTAACAATGTAATATATCAATAAAAAAACATAATAACCTATGGTTAAACCTATGGTTACTATGCATGATAAAAATTATTCACTTAACTCTGTCATTTCTTGATCTAACATTTCATATTTTTCTTTGATTTTTTTCTCTTCGGCTTTTTCTATACTATACCAACCTTTTCGAAACATTGCTTCATAAGTTTCTCTTTGAAGGTCTAAAAACAAATCAAACATCTCTTTATATTCTTGACATAAAACTTCATTGCTTGCTTCCGTTAGAGCAATCGCATGATTTTTTACAAGTGATTTTAAAGTCGATAACAAATTATCCATATAATCTTTATCGTTTAAAGAAACACCCGATGCAACCTCTGTTTTAGGATTACAAATCTTATTCTTGTTCATCTTCTATTCCTCCTTCTTGTAAGATACTTAACACTTTTCCTAAATGTTCAAAAAAGGCATCACTTGCTCTTTCTAAAATATCTTTTAATTCTTCATCTTCTACTTCTTTTACGGCTTGATCTGTATTCTTATAAGCGGTATAGGTCCAGTTAAACATATCACTTAAATAATCTAAATCTTTACAACTAATTATATTTGGTACTTCTTCATAATTTAATTCCATTTTTTTCTCATCTCCTTATAAATATTTTTTTAACTCTTCAATAGTCTTTTCTTGAAATTTTA
This sequence comes from uncultured Bacilli bacterium, assembly GCA_947628065.1. Taxonomy (GTDB): domain Bacteria; phylum Bacillota_I; class Bacilli_A; order RF39; family UBA660; genus Onthousia. Next base: position 1,264 of record CANQYK010000101.1, read on the forward strand.
AGAAATCCTTGGCTAGTTTTAATTCCGTTTTATCAACTTCCTTTTTGTAGTCTTTGATTTTCTTTTCTATCTTGGTTGTTCCCATAGAAATACCTTCTATTAACATATCAGCAATACTACTATCACTATTATCATTTTTGACTTCTTTTTTAATTCCCATAGAAGACATCATTTTTGGTAGTAAAGGAATGTCTTCTATTTTTACTTTACTTTTTTCTAGCTCTTTCTTTGCCTTTTCTTCAAACTCTTGATATTGTTTTAAAATATCTTCTACAAAGCCTTTGATTTTATTGTCTTTTTCTCTTAAGTCTTTTAATAGCTTTTCTGTTGTATAACTACCCATTCTAGCATCTTCATAAACATGTTTTAAAAGTTCTAACTCTTCTTTCACTTTTTCCCTCCTCAATCTTAATGTGGATAAAGTTTTAAAAATTATACCTTTTTTTGAATCTTTTCCTTGCTTGGCCCTTCTATTAACTTTCCATCTATGGTAAATCTTGAGCCATGGCAAGGACAATCCCATGTTTCTTCTTCCTGGTTAAAAACCAAGGGGCACTTCATATGAGGACAGATTAAAGATACCTTATGAAGGTTGTTCTTTTTATCTTTATAAATGGCATAAGTAATTCCATGTATGGTAATATAAGATAGATTGTTTTTCTTAAAAACAGATAAAATATAAGCTTTTAAATAACAAAAGATTCCCAAAAAAGAATTAATAAAAAGAACAAGATTTCCTCTTTTTGGATTGTATAATTTTTCATAAGGATTTTTCTTTCCTTCTATTTGATCAGCAAGAATCGATGCACCTAGAACACCATTTGTCATTCCCCAAGCATGATATGCTGTGGATAAAAACAAATTCTTATCGATACTTCCAATTAAGGGTAAGTCATCATGGGATACAATATCTTGATTCATGAAGCTATAAGAGGGAGCAGTTGAAAAATGCTTTTTATAGTCTTCTTGTGATTGCCCATAATTTTTTCCATACTCTATTTTACTTGTTAATTTATGATTATTAGAGTCATACAAAATATAGTCATGATAAAAACGTACCGACTGTAAGTTTTTATCCACATTTACCATGGAATACTCTTTTTCTACTTTGTATTTTCCAGCATTTACATATTCTCTTTTAATATAGGTTTTAAAAGGAATGAAACCAGGAACAAGAAAAAATGGATAATGACAAGTAACTGCAACATATTTGGCTTTTATTTTTTTTCCACCTGCTGATACAAGATAGAAATCATCTTTCTTTTCTATGTTTGTAACCAGTGTATTTTCATATATTTTAATGGAATTACCCAAACACTTTCTTACGCCATTTACAAATTTTAGAGGATGAAAAACATAAGTATTGGATACTTCGATTCCACTTTTTATTTTCGGGTTTAAGAACTCAACTGGATGTTCCCCAAATTGTTCTAATAACTTCTTCTCCTCTTCTATTTTTTTTCTATTTTTCTCTTCTGTTGTAAACAATACAAAAGGAACTTCTTTTAACTCACAATCAATTTTTTCTTTGTCCACAACTTCTGTTAATAATTTTATAGCATCTTTTTGAGACTTATAATATTGATAACTAACGTCATAATTAAAATTCTTTTTTAATTTCTGATAGATATCTCCTTGTATATAACTAATCTTAGCTGTTGTTCTTGCTGTTACGCCATTTCCTATCCTACCTTTATCAGCAAGTAAAATCTTCTTGTTACTGTCTTTTAGGAAGTAAGCAAGCATAATACCCGTGATTCCACCACCAATAATAAAAACATCTGTCTCTTTTTCTTCGATCGAAGTAATTTCTTGTTCTTCTATGGGATATTCCCAAATACTTCGTTTTTTCATTGTTATCACCTACTGTTAGTATGCGACAAAAAAAGGATTTTATCACAAATCCTATACTACTGTGGGTTGTAAAAATTCAAAACCAGGAACGTTACGTAAAACGCCATAAATTAGAAAAAGCGCGATACAAAAGTACCAAATATAAGGTTCCATTCGTTTTATATACATGGTTTTCTTTTTATAAATAGAGAAAAGATAATCCATATAGTAAAAAGTCATAAAGGGTAAAAAAAGAAAAAGAAGTGGATTATAGCGAAAAGCTTGATAAAAATCAAGTTTTAAAAGACTAAGTAACATTCTTGTAATTCCACATCCTGGACAATAAAGTCCGGTAACTGCTTTAATAGGACAAAACAAAAAGATGTGAAAATGGTTTCCTATGATTAGATAGAAAAGCAAGAATAGAAAACAGAATAATATTTTTTTTATTTCTTTTTTCATATAATTCCTCCATAACAAAAAAGAATAAAATATTCTTTTATGCTGTTATACCTGGCATTGTATTGTTATTCTTATCTGCCATGGTATTTAAATCATTTTGCATCAAACAATAGTTAACAATACCCAAACCAAATAGTTGTAAAATAAGGTATAAAATAGAATTATCTTCTGCAGGCATGTTATACTTTGCTTTTGCTTGCATGGATGCTTTTCCCATTAAGTAAGCCCAGTAAAAACCATAAATACCACAAGTTATAAGTGTCAATAAGAAACAGGTTCCACCAGATAATCTTGTATCACCACTTACTGCTCGCATATCATCGGTAATACTAATAAACCAAAAAATGCCATAAATACCACAAGTAATAATTGTTAAAACAACACAAGTTCCAATACTTCTTTTTTGAATCATCCTTTTACTCCTCTCATATCTATCATACCATAATTATATTCGATAGAAAAGAAAAATTGTATAAAGTCAGAAATTTTCCCTAATATTAAATAAACCTAATAATGGTAAGGAAATATTGATATTTTTGCCGAAAAAAATTACTTT
>CANQYK010000102.1 GCA_947628065.1 uncultured Bacilli bacterium
CCATTACATTGTGGAGTACCTGTTCCAAAAATATATGATACATCTAAACAATCAATATCAAATGTTATATAAAACTTTATTTTCTTATTTTTATTTCTTTCTTTTATCTCATTAATAATGTTTAAAATCCCATTCTTTTTTGTATAGTTAGATGTAAATAAATTAATATGTTTTTCTTTTACATAATCAAACCAATCTTTTCCAACAATACCACGTGGACCTATTGTATACATATTTTCACCATTTAAATATCCATCTTCAATTAGTTTTCTAAATACATTTCCATGCCAAATATCCGGCATATTTAAATACTTATCTTCTACATCCATATGGGCATCAAAATGTATTAATCCAATTTCATAATCAGGATATCTTTCTTTTATCGCTTTATAAAATCCTCTAAAACTGCCATATGTAATAGAATGGTCTCCACCACATACAAGAGGAAAACTATTTTTTGCAATAGAATATACTTTTTCTGTTATTGCATTTTGGTTTTCTTCTGTATTAGTCGGATTAACGTATACATCTCCTAAGTCTGCTATTTTAAGTTCATTAGTTTTTAAATATTCATTATGATCTAAATCATATAATTCTTCCCCATAGATTCTGTCCCAAAAAGAATACTCCCTTAATTGTCTTGGGGCATATTTTGCCCCTAATCTATACGATGCGCCATAATCACAAGGAACACCTAAAAATACTACATCATAATCTTTTATTTCTTTTTCTCTAATGAATTCCCCACCCATATAAGTAGGAATACCAGCATATATATATTCTTCTTCTCTTACTTCTTTCATATCTATTTCTCCTAACTATACATATTGTGATATATCCATCGATATTTTCTTTTTATGTTTTTTTAAAAATACTTCCTCTAATACCTTTTCAGTATACTCACCAAACAATGGACCACATATCGTTTCAATAACATCCATACCACTCATTGTTAAATTTGCTTCAATAATAATTGGTTCATTATCTTCTGTAATTGCAATGTCCCATCCAATTAATCTAAAATGTGGAAATCTTTGCGCTGCTTCTTTTACTAAGTCTCTAACCTTATCTATAAATTCAAATTTTACATCTTCAAAATTTCCACCATCTGGATGTTTGTCAAATCTTTTACCAAGTGAATCATATGCAAAATTTGAAAGTGTTCCATCTTCGTTAACTTTACAGTAAATTCCACCAAAACTTGCATTATCAACTTTAGATTTTCCTATCCCCATTCTGAATGCACACCAAGGCAAGACTTTTACCTCCCCATCTAGAATTAATGTCATAATTCTAATTGTATTAAGTGAATCTGGATGTAATTTAGCAGTTTCTTTCGATTGATTCACTGTTTCTTGAAAAATCAAGTTTTCATCTTCTAGATTATTAAAAAAATCTACTAACTCTCTTTTTGTTGGATTATTAAGAAATCTAACTCCTTTACCACCATATGATGCCATACTTGGTTTTATCGTAATATTACTAGCTAATGATAAAATATCAATCGCTTTTTCTTTCGTTATAATGTTATAGTCTTTATCTTCAAAAACGCCATTTATTAAATGAACATATGTCTTAGGCAAATTAAAGCCTTTTAAATATAAATCAAAATAGTTTTTATCTGCAACACCTGGTTCAATTGCTCTATTATTTAAATAGCCATCAATATATCCAACAAATAAATCATCTGGAATAAATCTTTCATCAAATTTTCCAGTTCTATCTATATAATATTTGTGATATGCAATATCAAAATCTTTTGTATATTTTTCCCAATAATCTTTTATCTTGTTTTCCTGTTCTTCAGTTAATTCTTTAACATTTTCAGAGAATAGTTCTTTAGAATCTATTCTAAAACAATTCATACATTTTTCTGATAATTCTTTAAAAAAATTTTCATATAAAGATGTAAGATAATTAAATGCTTCTTCTTCCCATTTTTCAAACCTCATAGTTATACCTCCTGAATCCATTGTTCCAATTGTTTAGCAACTTCCTCATTCATTAAGTTATTATTTATCATCCACTCATCATTAAAGACGTTATTTAAATATTTTTCTCCACCATCACATAATAATATAACTGCATTACCAGAACCTATTTTTCTATTTATATCTTCTAATGCTTTATAAATAACTCCTCCTGCTGAGCCACCAATTAATAAGCCATATTTTTTAGCAAAATATCTACAAGTATTAAATGCCTCATCATCCTTAACATAGAAATTATTATCTATAATTTCATAATCAATTATTTTTGGTATTGGTGCATCTATAGGATTACCAGTTCCTGATTGAAAGTATGGTTGTCCTTTACCACCAAATAATATAGAACCCACTGGCTCAACAACATTAATAGTTGTATTTTTATTTTTTTCTTTTAATCCAAGTGCTGTACCACAAGAGGAACCACCTGTACCAATTGCAGCATAAAATGAATCAATAGTTCCTAATTCTTTAATTAATTCTTTTGCAAGAGTATTCGTATATGCTGAACGATTATCAAAATTATCTGCTTGATTAGGAAAAAAAGCATTTTCCATTTCTTTAGACATTCTTTTGGCTGTTCTTTCTCTTTCAACTACTGCAACTTCATTTGCTTTATACCTGTCACCAACAATTACAATTTCTCCACCATATGCTTTAATCATATCAATTTTTTCTTTTGATGCATGATGATCTACAACTGCTATAAATTTATATCCTTTTATTGCTGAAGCAATTGCTAATCCAATAGCAGTGTTTCCACTTGATGACTCTATTATTGTTCCTCCTGGTTTTAATCTTCCATCTTTCTCTGCTTGTTCAATCATATTTAATGCCATCCGGTCTTTCATACTTCCACCTGGATTAAATTTTTCAAGTTTAAGAAAAACTTTCCAATCATTGTTTTTCATCTTAATTTCAAACAATGGTGTATTTCCAATTAAATCTGTGACTTTATTTACGATCATACTTATTATCCTCCTCTATAACATATCCATTATCATTTTTTTTAACAACATATTTTTTGACTAACGGAATTTTATGAAATTCACTCTCATTTGAGTCCATTTGATAGCCGGCTGTATTATAATAAATTAATAAATCACCCTTTTTTGGAATTGTATCAAATTTAATCTTTCTCCATGTAATCATGTCTTGTTCTAAACATAAATTACCTGCAACACTTGCTAAAATACTATTATTAGAATTATTATTTTTAGAAATTAATTTAGGTTCTATTAAATAATCGCTATTAAACCATTGTTCTGATAAACAATTGATATTTCCATTTGTAACAACAATATTTTCACCATTAAATAAACTCTTCATATATTGAACTTCATATATACTAACTCCAACATTCTTAAGTAGGCTCCTACCTGGTTCTATAATAATCTCAATTCCTTTTTCGTTTAATTTTTTATAAACGTTTTTTAAAATATAATCTAATGCATTTTCATCAGCAATTTCATTATAATAAGGATAATAATCGGTAATAAAGTGTTCCTTAAAATACATTTTTTTATTATTTTGCTTTAAAAAATTATAGTAATCGCATTTAGTACAATAATTTGTAGGAAGTCCTCCTCCTATATCAATAAAACCGATATTTATTTTTTTTGATTCAGTTAATTCTACTACTTCATTAATTGCATTAATTCTATCATCCAAAGAGTAGTTATTTATATGAAATGAAAATCCTTCAAGTTGTATTAAACTATTAGAAATAATGTCTAAACAAAAATCAATTTGATTTAAGTTTATCCCAAATCTACTAATTTTTCCTAATAAATCAGAAATTCTTAAGAGGACTCGAACCGGCTTGTTAATTTTCTTAATTTGTTTTAATTCTTCAACATCATCAACAGATATTAGTACATCATTATCTATTGCATTATTCAAATAAACATCATCCTTCGCAGGACCAGAAGCTATTATTTTTTTTGTAAATTTAAGTGCATCATTTAGTTCATAATTACTTGCTACTTCTATACCACAATTTTGCTCTGAAGCATATTTCAAAAGAGCAAAGCTTTTGTTACATTTGCACAAGAAAAATGAAAAGTAAACTTTTCATTAAGAATTCCTGACGGAATTCCTTTTTTTTGATATAATAAAGATATGG
>CANQYK010000103.1 GCA_947628065.1 uncultured Bacilli bacterium
ATTTGTTACAATAAGAAAACGCCAGCCATTGATGGGAATGTCTTACGAGTAATGACACGTATTTTAAAAGATGATCGAGATATTTTAAAACAACAAACAAAAAAATATTACTTTTCTTATTTACAAGACTTAATGGGCGATGATACCTCTAGTTTTACCCAAGGGTTAATGGAAGTAGGAGCGAAGGTGTGTGTTCCAAATGGAATTCCTTATTGTGATTTATGTCCTTTTTCTTCTTTGTGCAAAGGAAGAAAAGACAAAAGTATGATGGCATATCCTTATAAAGGAAAAAAGATCGAGCGAAAAATAGAAAAGAGAACCGTTTTCCTTTTAGAAATGGATGGGAAAATCTATCTTCGAAAAAGACCATCTACAGGACTTCTTGCAAAACTCTATGAATATCCAAGTGTATATGGTTATTTATCAGAAAAACAAATAAGAGAATGTATTCCTGTTAAAATAGATGAGATTATAAAAGTAGGCCTTTCTAGACATATTTTTTCTCATATTGAATGGCATATGACAGGGTATTTTATTCGGCTTTCTAAAACAAAGGTGAAAAAGGATGATTTGTTTTTAGAATGGAGTGATATAAAAAAGAATTATTCCATTCCCAGTGCTTTTCGTTTTTATACCAATTTCTTAGATAAATTTTTTAGCACTCATCCTTGACATCTGCTAGAGTTCGTGCTATTCTACTTCATGAGGAGCGTGTTAAAATGAAAAAACAATTTAAAGCAGAATCAAAGAAATTACTAGAAATGATGATTCATTCTATTTATACCAACCAAGAAATATTCTTAAGAGAATTAATCTCAAATGCTAGTGATGCCCTTGATAAATTATCTTATCGTGCTTTAACCGATAAGAAGATTAAGGTAAAAAAAGATAGCCTTAACATTGAAATTAAACTAGATAAGGAAAGCCGTACCTTAACCATTCTTGATAATGGTATTGGAATGAATCAAGAAGAGTTAGAAAATAATCTTGGTACGATTGCCAAAAGTGGATCAGAACTCTTTAAAGAGAGTATGGATGATGCGAAAAATATATCCATTATTGGACAATTTGGTGTTGGTTTTTATTCCGCTTTTATGATCAGTGACAAAGTCGTTGTTCATAGTAAAAGTATAGAAAGCGATAAAGCTTATACTTGGGAGTCTAGTGGTGTGGATGGTTATAGCATCAAAGAAAGTGATAAAAAAGAAAATGGAACAGAAATTATTCTATATCTAAAAGAAAATACAGAAGATAATAACTATGATGATTTCTTAGAAGAAGCTACCATAGAGCGTCTTGTTAAGAAATATTCTGATTATATTCATTATCCAATTAAGATGATGATAGATGAAAAAATGGAAACCTTAAATAGTATGGTTCCTATTTGGAAAAAGAAAAAAAGTGATGTAAAAGAGGAAGAATATCAAGACTTTTATACCGATAAGTTTTATGATTATGAGAAACCACTTCATATTATTCGTAGTGAAGTAGAAGGTCGTTGTAGTTATCAAAGTTTGTTATTTATTCCATCACATGCGCCATACAATTATTATTCCAAAGATTATGAAAAAGGGTTACAACTTTATTCCAAAGGTGTTCTTATTATGGATAAGTGTAGTGAATTACTACCTGACTATTTTAGTTTTGTAAAAGGTCTTGTGGATAGTGAAGATATTTCTTTGAACATATCAAGAGAAACACTACAAGAAAATTATCAAATAACAGCAATTGCCAAAAGTTTAGAGACCAAAATTAAAAAAGAATTAGAAGCAATGCTTGATAAGAATAGAGAAGATTATGAAAAGTTTTATAAAGATTTTGGAATGCAGTTAAAATTTGGAATTTATTCTAGTTATGGTATGAAAAAAGATGTATTACAAAACTTATTATTGTTTTACTCTTCCAATGAGATGAAATATGTAACATTAAAAGAATATATTTCTCGCATGAAGGAAGATCAAAAAGAAATCTATTATGCTTGTGCAGAAACTTTAGAGAAAGCAGAGCTATTACCACAAGTAGAAAAGGTAAAAGAAAAAGGATATGAAATTTTATATTTAACCGAGTATTTGGATGAATTTACCTTAAAATCAATGATGAATTATGAAGAGAAAACATTTGTCAATGTAGCCGATGAAAAGCTAGATCTAGATACCGAAGAAGAGAAAAAAGAGTTGGATGAGAAGAATGAGAGTGAAAAAGACTTACTTGAAACAATGGGAAAAACACTTGAAAATGTTTCCTCTGTTCGCTTTACGAATCGCTTAAAATCCCATCCCGTATGCCTTAGAAGCAAAGGAGAGATCTCTGTTGAGATGCAAAAAGTATTAGAGTCTATGCCAAACAATCAAGAAGGTGTAAAGGCAGAAGTTGTAATGGAAGTAAATATGAATCATCCAATCGCGAAAAAATTAGAAGAACTCTATCAAGATAAAGATATGGATACACTAGAGAAATATAGTAAAATTCTATATCAAGAAGCAAGATTAATTGAAGGTTTAAGTGTTGATAATCCAACGGAACTTAGTAATTTAGTTTGTGAATTATTAGCAAAATAAAAAAATAACTTATCTCAAATTAGGGGTAAGTTTTTTAATTTTTAATGATAAAAGTGACAATTCTTAATATAATTTTATTTTTTACTTGTCAAGAGCAAAATAATTTTATAAAATGATAGTAGGAGGATAAAAAAAATGGGAAAAAGAAAGTACTTAATTCTTTTATTTCTTCTTTTTCTAGTAACAGGATGTGGAAGTAAAAATACACTAACATGTGAGAAAAGTGAAGATTTAAATGGAATAAAAATGGAACAAAAAGCGGTGATAAAAACAAAAAAAGATAAAATACGTTATGTTGATATGGTAATTACTGCAACAGCAATCGATGATAGTATAAAAAAAGAATGGAATGATTTTTCTAAAAGATTAGATGAAGAATACAAAGAGGAAAAGGAAACAGGAATGACCGTTAAAACAGAAAACAATAAAAAAGAATATTCTTATAAAGTAACAATATCAATGGATTTAGAAAAGGCCAAGGAAGAAAGTCTAAAAGCATATAACTTAGAAGATGTAAAGAAAGATCAAACGTTAAAGAAGATAAAAGAAGAAGAAGAAAAAGAAGGATTAAAATGTAAAATAAAATAAGAAAGATATTAATATAATGGGAAAATGGAAGTTGATAGCCTCCATTTTTTCTTTGAAAGAATAGTATTTTATGTTATACTATGAATAGGAGTTGAAGTGACTAGATGAAAGTTGAAATCTATAATGAAACCAAAGAAGATATACCTTATCTTGAGACAATCAAAAAAGTAATAGAAAAAGCCCTAGAATTAGAAAAAGTAGAGGGTGAATGTAATATTATATTTGTAGATGATACCTATATTCATAAATTAAACAAAGAATATCGCAAGATCGATCGAAAAACAGATGTGATTAGTTTTGCTTTGGAAGATGAAGATCGTCTTGTATTACCCGATGGAGTTCGCATCTTAGGGGATATTTATATTAGTCTTGATACTGCAAAAGAGCAAGCAAAGGAATATGGGCATAGTGAATTAAGAGAAGTATCTTTTCTTGCAGTTCATGGACTCTATCATTTATTAGGGTATGATCATAGAACCAAAGAGGAGGAAGAAATTATGTTTCAAAAACAAGAGGAGGTGTTACAAATTTATGGAATCACAAGGTAGAGAAAAAAAGAAGGAAAATGTTATTGTTCACACAGGAGGAGCAGCCAAAAACTCTGTGGATGGACTTGTTGTAGCCTACACCGAAGAACAAAGTTTAAAATTGCTTTTTGTTCTTAGTATTTTAATTATCATCTGTGGTTTTGTCTTTAAAATATCAAGGATAGAATGGCTTTTTATTGTTTTGATTATTTCTTGTTGTACGGCAGCAGAACTATTAAATACTGCCATTGAAAATGTAGTAGATTTGGCCACCCAAGAAATTCATCCCCTTGCCAAAGTTGCCAAAGATACTGCAAGTGCGGCTGAGTTTGTCTTTGTTTTAATGTCTGCTATTATGTTAGCGATTATTTTTCTTCC
>CANQYK010000104.1 GCA_947628065.1 uncultured Bacilli bacterium
GATTAGCTTATGAGGTGATGATACTTATGAAAGCGATGATTACAGGGGCATCGAGTGGTATTGGACGTGATATGGCAAGATATTTAAGTCATCTTGGTTATGATCTTATTTTAGTTGCTAGAAATAAAGAAGCTCTTGAGGCCTTAAAAGAAGAGCTAGGTACAAAGGTGAAAATTATTGTTGTAGATCTTAGTTTAGAACAAAAAGTAAAAGAATTATACGTACTAACAAAAAAGGATGAAATTGATTTACTTGTTAACAATGCTGGTTTTGGGGTGTTTGGTCGTTTTGATGAGACAGATTTACAAGAGGAACTCAATATGATTGATGTTAATATAAAAGCACTTCATATGTTAACAAAATCTTATTTAAAAGATATGAAGAAAAGAGGAAAAGGAACCATTTTAAATGTAGCAAGTTCTGCTGCCTTTTTTCCAGGACCTTTATTATCAAGCTATTATGCAAGTAAAAGTTATGTCTATAAATTAACCCTTGCTATTAACGAAGAGTTAAGGCGAGATAAAAGTAAAGTTCGTATATCTGTTTTGTGTCCTGGACCTGTTGCGACTAATTTTGATAATCGTGCTGGCGTTACTTTTTCTTTAAAATCTCTTGATAGTTCCTTTGTAGCAAAGTATGCCATTGATCAATGTTTAAAAGGTAAGGTTGTTATTATTCCAGGTAAAAAGATGAAACTTGCTAAGTTTTTTAGTCATTTTGTAAGTGATAAACGTCTTGCCAAAATGGCTTATAATATACAGAAGAAAAAGGTGAGAAAATGACACTCGTAACGGTTACCAATTTATCTCATAAACCTTTAAAAAATGTTAGTTTTGTTTTAAGAGATAAAAAACCAACAATTTTGTTTGGTGCTAATAGTAGTGGAAAAACAACGCTTTTAAAATGTTTAAGTGGAATTATAAAAACAGAAAATAGTGTGCGTGTGAATCGTACTTTTCTTGAAAAAATGAATCCTTATGAAAAAGAGATGAAAATGCAAACAATTTTTGATTTACCTTTTTCTTTTTCTTGTGATACGGTAGAAGAAGAATTAATGACATCTTTGGAACAAATAGAGATAAGTAAAGAAGAAAAAAGAAGAAAAATAAAAGATTATGCTTCTCGGTTAAATATTTCAAAAGAATTAAAGCAAGACCCATCTACATTATCCTTTTCCACGCAACAAAAGTTAAGAATTATAAGATCAACACTTAAAAATCCTAGTATTTTATTTATGGATGATATTTTTAAGTATTTGAAGGAAGAAGAAAAAGAAGAAGTTTGTACTTTTTTAAAGTTTTTACAAGATACAGGAATGCTTTTATTTCTTGTAACAAGAGATCCCTCTCTTGTACTTTTCTTTCAAGATGCTGTGATTCATTTACTACATCAAGGAAGAATTGTAAAAAGTGGAACATTACTGGAAGTATTTGAAGAAGATAGTCTTATTAGTCGAATGGGATTAAAACTTCCCTTTATGGTTGATTTGTCGATAAAATTGAAATATTATAATTTACTGGATCAAGTTATTTTTGATAAAGAAGGGATGGTAAATTGCTTATGGAAATAAAATTTTCACATGTAAAAACTGATGTTTTAGATGATGTATCTTTTACAATTCCCTCTGGTGTTATTACTGGTATTTCAGGGGATGGAATGGAAGAGGTATTAAAAATAATTGCCTTTGGTGGTGCGAGGGGAATTGTTTGCTATGATAAAATAAGAAAAACAAAAAAAAATGAAGAAAAAATAGAAAAAGATATAAGCTATGTTCCTATGATATTTCAAAAAGAATTTCCTTTTGATAATATTGCTGAGTATTATCGTGCTTTTTTCTATTCTCATAGAATAAAGACCTTCAATATGGAAGAGAAAATAAAGGGTGCGATTAAAATTGTTGGATTGGAAGAATCTATTTTGAAAAGAACTTTTTCAGAGCTTTCTAGTAGTGAAATAAAATTGATACAGTTTTCTCTTACTTTTTTAGAAAATCCAAAAGTATTCTTGTTAGAAGAGCCATTTTTATCGTTTGATGAAGCAAATCATCAAAAAATAATGCGTGTTTTAGAAAAATTAAAAGATAAATTTCATAAAACAATTGTAATTGCAAGCAAAGATCAAAATATTTTATATCAAGATACAAAATATTTAATAATGTTAGAAAAAGGAAAATTGTTAGTAGAAGATATGAGCGAAAATGTCTATTATTGTCAAAAGGAAGATGTAAAAAGTAGAATTAAAGTTCCAAAAATTGTAGAATTTATTCAATATGTAGAACAAGAAAAAGGAATTAGACTTGACCATCGTAAGGATGTCAAAGATGTTATGAAAGATATTTATCGCAATGTATCTTAATGTATTATTATGTCTATTTACAGGAGGTATGTAAAATGCGTTACGTTATTAAATTTTCTTATGATGGAAGTAACTTTTTTGGATTTCAATGTCAAAAAGGACTTCGTACGGTGCAAGGAGTATTAGAAAGTGCGGCAGAAAAGATTAACAATGGAAAAAAAACAAATGTTGTAGCAAGTGGTAGAACTGATAAAGGTGTGCATGCTTTGTGTCAAATAGCGCATGTAGATTTTGATGTGGCAATTACTCCTTATCAAGTAAAGCGAGCAATGAATAGTAATTTGCCAGAAGATGTTCATGTATTTGAAGTGATAGAAGTGAATCATGATTTTCATGCAAGATTTTGTGTTATAGAAAAAGTGTATCAGTATCGAATTAATGTAGGTGAATACAATCCTTTAAGAAGAAATTACTGTTATCAACATAATTATCCACTCAATATAGAAGCGATGCGTGATGCGATAAAATATTTTGTTGGTACTCATGATTTTCGAGCGTTTGTAACAGAAAACAAAGAAAAAAGAGATTGTGTTCGAACCATTACCGAAGCAAAAATCGAAGAACATCAAGAGGATGAAATAGTCTTAACATTTCGAGGAAATGGTTTTTTACGTTATCAAGTAAGAAATATGGTTGGTATTTTAATTAAAGTTGGAACAGGAAAAATAAAAAAAGAAGTAGTAAAAGAAATATTAGAAAGTAAAACAAGAGGAAAAAATGGTGTTACTGCAAGAGCAGAAGGACTTTATTTGGTTTCTGTGGAATATGAAGATATTTCTTTTAGGACATCATAATTTTTGATGTGAAAAACTTTTTTCGACAATACCATATGCTTTTTTTCGATATAGTATTTTAAGGTGATACTATGTTGAAAAAAATTTTTTTTGCTACTTTTCTATTTTTTCTTTTCTTAATAACCTTTTTTGTAATCGAACCAAGGGAAGAAAAAATTGATACGGTTATGAAAGAGATGGAACCAGTAAAACCGAAAAATCCCATTTCTATAGCAAAATATAAAGAAGAATATCAAAATGATGAAATAACAGCAGTTTTATCGATTGATGGTATTCTAGATAGAGAAATTGTGACACAGACAAGTGATAATGTATTTTATACCAATCATAATCAAAGAAAAGAAGAAGATTCCAATGGATGCGTATTTATTGATTCTAGAATTGATATCCATACAACAAGAAAAATTATATTATATGGAAATAGTGGAGAAGATAATATTGCTTTTTCTTTGTTAAAACAATATATAGATAGTTATTTTTTACAAGAACATCCAAATATTACTTTTATTACAGAAACAGAAAAAGAACTGTATCAAGTTTTCTCTGTTATGATTTTAGAAAATGATACCTTTTATCAACAGTTAAATTTTGTTGATGATGCATGGGTTCGGCATTTGACATTGATGAAAGAAAAATCCGTATATCCAATTGATTATGATGCGACAAGAAATGATAAGGTATTGTTACTGCATACAATAGATAGTGATGGAAAAGATATTGTGATTGCATCTGTTCGAATTGGAATAGAGGAATTTTAATTGGTCGTATAATTGTGTATTTTTTTGTTTTTCCAAGAAAAGCTCCTTGAAAAACTCTTTCTATAATGTTATGATAGATATAAGAATAGAGGGTGTAAGAATGGA
>CANQYK010000105.1 GCA_947628065.1 uncultured Bacilli bacterium
GATAAGGTATAAAGTAAAATAGATACCATAGAAATAAGGCCAGAAAAATGATAAATGATAAATAGCATAACAATAATACAAACAATACCAATAATTCCAGCAATTAACGTTTTCTCTAAGGTTGCATCTCCAAAGGATGCTCCTACGGTTTGACTGGATAGTTCTGTTAATTTTGTTGGAAGGGATCCAGAATTAATCAAATCAACCAAATCACTTACCTCTTCTTCGGTAAAATCCCCTTGAATAATAACATCACTTGCAAAGCCTTGGGATACACTAGCAGCACTTAAACAGTGACTAGACTCACTCGTACCACAAGTTTGTTGTTCGTTGTTATAACTATCAACACCTTCTTCAAAGTCAAGCCAAATAACAATCATATTCTTCTCATAATCTTTTACACGATTGGTTACTTTAAAAAATTCATCTTTATCTTTAATACTAAGTGCGACAGCAGGTCTTCCTTTACTATCTTGTCCAACTTTCGCTCCTCCTGCTTTTAAGACATCACCTGTCATTAACAGTTTATCATCGGCATCTCGAAAAGATAGACTAGCAACAGTGGAAAGTGCTTTTCTAGCATCTTCTTGATTGCTAACACCTGCTAGTTTTACCCTAATTTTATCATTTCCTTCAAGGACAATTTCAGGTTCTGATACACCTAGTGTATCAATTCTTTTTACCATACTTTTATAGGTAGCATTTAACTTACTTTTGTTCATTTTACTACCATCCAAAGGACTTACTTTATAAAGTATTTCAAATCCTCCTTGTAAATCAAGTCCAAATTTTAAGCTTTTAAAAATAGGACGAAATAAAAGACAAACAATAACAGTTATAAGTAATAAGGTTATTGTTCTTGTGATCATTTTTGTTCTCTTCTTTTTCATTCTTATCACCTCATATTATTTCTAAATGATCTTGTTTTTTCATATCTTTTTGGCGTTGTTCTTTTAAGAATAAGAATACATCTCTTCCTTCTGCTTGCATAATGTCATTTACAACATCCGAAAGACTCAAATAACTTGCATTACTCCATTTGGTTTTTATTAGATAATTCCAAATATCTTTCTCAGCAAGATAGCGATAACCATACCTTACAAGTTCTCTTTTCTTTGCTTTTAAGGCTGGTTTTACACGATTGTATAATTCTTCCTTTGTTGAAAATTTTATTTCCATAACAAACACCTGCCAAACTACCAATATTATAACGCATTTTCATCTAGTTTGAAAAGAAAAAACGACCATTTTTATCATTTTATATCTTATCTAGTTACCTTCATTATTTCAATTTTCTTATTTTTCATATGATACCATGAAAGGAGAAGCAATATGAACGCTCAAAATTTTAACGATTGCGATAATATCCCCTTCTTAAAAAATTGTAATGCCTGCTTTGTGATGGGACCGACAGGGCCGACAGGACCAGCTGGACCTGCTACCACAAGTATTACAATTGGAAATGTAACAACAGGAGATCCTGGTAGTGAGGTTGTAGTTACCAATCGAGGAACCGATACCGAAGCAATTCTTGATTTTGTAATTCCAAGAGGAATCATTGGACCAACGGGACCCATTGGAGCGACAGGCCCTCAAGGAATTTCTGGATTACAAGGAATCGAAGGACCAACGGGTCCAACGGG
This sequence comes from uncultured Bacilli bacterium, assembly GCA_947628065.1. Lineage (GTDB taxonomy): Bacteria > Bacillota_I > Bacilli_A > RF39 > UBA660 > Onthousia. The sequence goes on from CANQYK010000105.1 coordinate 1,644, forward strand.
ACCTGCTGCTGGATTAAACGCCTATGGTGGACTTTTCTCAACTGCTACCCAAACCTTCCCACAATCCCAAACACCTATTGTAGTGACACTAGAAAACCCGATGGAAGACTATGATGTAACCGATGAAAATAATACGGTTACCATTGTAGAAGGAGGCGTATATGAAATCAACTATACCATTTCTGCTACCTTAAAAGATGCTGGAAATCTTGTTGTTGCGGTTCGTAATGTAGAAAGAGTAATCGATGGAACAACGGCAACGATTGAACTACCGGCAAATATTACAGGAACACTTGCTAAAAGTGTAATTGTTGATTTAATTGATGGCGCTGCTCTTTCTCTTGCTATTTTATCATCGACTGCAGCAAATGGTGGAACCATCAACCAAGCAACACTTTCTGTGAAATTACTAGATTAGCTTTTTATCTAAAAAAGCAGCCAATTGGTTGCTTTATTTCTTTGCCCTTGGGAAACTATTCCGATAGACTTCTTTTAAGTGTTCTGTTGTAACATGGGTATATACTTGTGTCGAAGAAAGACTTTCATGCCCTAATAATTCTTTCACCGATAAAATATCACAGCCTTCGTTTAATAAGTGAGTCGCAAACGTATGCCGTAACATATGAGGAGAGATATTTTTTTGAATGGACGTTTGTTTTATGATTTTGTCCAAAAGATAACTAACACCTCTTGTTGATATATTTTTTCCTTGGTTGTTTAAAATTAAATACTTACTATTTGTTTTATTTAATTTTAAATAACCATCTTTTAAATATAACGTAAGAATATCTTCGGCATATTCTCCATAAGAGACGATTCTCTCTTTCTTTCCTTTTCCAAGAATTCGAATGCTTAAATTCTTTTGATCAATATCATCTACTTTAATGGATACTAGTTCCGACACTCGAATACCAGTAGAATAAAGAAGTTCTAAGATTAATAAGTCTCTTTGTCCAAGTGGAGTTTTCTTATTGGGAATTGAAAACATCTCTTCTAGTTCATTGTATTCAAAATAACGAGGTAAATTTTTTTCTTTTTTTAACCCTTGTAACAGTGCGAAAGGATTTTCTGCTACTACATTTTTTGAATATAAATAACGGTAAAAACTTCTTAAAGAACTTAAATTCCGATCAATCGAAGATGCTTTTTTCTTCTTTTCATCTTTTAAATACATTAAGTAGAGTCTTAAATCACTATACTCTATTTTTTTATAGGATAAATTTTCTCGTTCTAAATAAGAAAGATATTCTTCAACATCTTTTTGATAACTATCAACAGTCTTATCAGAATAATGTCTTTGATATTCTAAATATTCTAAATACTCATCTAATTTGTCCATAATGATACTCCATCTATTTTAATTACATTCTCATCTTTATATTTTTGCTTTTGATAACACTCATAATAACAACATCTTCTTACCATAATATCACCTTCTAATATTATTGTAACATAAAAATGAAAAATACACGAATATTTAACCTTTGATAGATAGTAACTTTATTATGTCCTCATATAATTCTATCTTTTTTTGAAACTCAAGGTATCGGTTATCTTCATATTGCTTGTACGCTATGATTGTTAAGTTATCTAGGATAATATAGTTAATATGATAGTACTCCAACTTTATTGAAATCCTCTTACTGATTCCAATAAACTTTCCTATTTCTGCATCCTTTTCAAAAATGAAATAGTTCTTCTTTCCTTGAAAAATTAAAAAAGTATTAGGATATAGTTTTCTAAAAAAATAATACCTTGTTTTTAACATATTACTCCTTAAAAAAATAACGGTCAACCGCTCTTCTTATTCTTTTTTTCGAACCAAATTTAAAACCATAATAATAGGTATTCATACTAGAAAATGCTTGTTCAAGTGTAAGTTTTTCTTTTTGATAAAGACTAGATACTTCTTTTATTCTTTTCTTTATTCGCCTCTCTGATTCCCTACAAACAGTAAGAATTGTTTTTTTATTCATTACTCGAAAACGATAGCCACAAAAGGAAAATCCTTCCTTACTACTTGTTATTTTTGTTTTCTTATGATTAAGCGTTAACTTATACTTTTCATTTAATATAAGTTCTATCTCATCTCTTACTTGTTCTAATTTCTTTTTATCCCTTGATAATAAAATAAAGTCATCCATATAGCGTACATAATACTTTATCTTAAAATCATGAACAATTTTATGGTCTAGTTCATTTAAATAATAAATGGATAAAAACTGACTTGTCATATTACCAATTTTATGCAAAAAATTGCATAAACAGGGTTATGAAAACTAATTTATTATGCAAAGTAAATATTTAATATATAGATATTAAAGAAAATATATTACTTTTACTTT
>CANQYK010000106.1 GCA_947628065.1 uncultured Bacilli bacterium
AAAACTTATCGATATTTCAATTGTTTTCCCATTTCTCTTTTTAAATCTCGCATCTTAATACTTTCTCTTTTATCAAAGTTTTTCTTTCCCTTACAAACACCAAGTTCTATTTTGGCAAGACCTCTTGTAAAATAAAGTTTCAAAGGAATTAAGGTATAACCTTCTTGCTTTACTTTTTCTATTAATTTTTTTATTTGTTTTTTATGAAGCAATAACTTTCTACTTCTTGTCTCATCATGATTGAATACATTCCCTTCTTCATAATGGGCAATAAACATATTAACAAGATAAATCTCATTCTTTTTGATTCTAGCATAACTATCTTTTAAATTCGCACTTCCTTTTCGAATTGCTTTAATTTCTGTACCTGTTAAAACAATTCCACATTCTATGGTTTCTTCAACAAAGTAATCATGCCTTGCTCGTCTATTAACAATTTCCATCTTATTCCTCCCATCCTTTTACAGGAATCTCTTGATTCCTTGATTGTAATACTTGTTTGTATCTCTCATAATAACTGCGATAATTTGGAAGAAGTTCTTCCGTTAATTGCGTATAAGGATATACAACAAAATTTCTTTTTTTGTAATTATTCGAATACGTATAGAGAAGTTCTGTTTTTAAATCTTTTAAGGTAATTTCCTTTTTTCCTTCCTCTTCTTCCTTATGAATGGTAACCGATGCCATCAATCCTGTTTTCCGGTCAATTCCTACTTGATCGGATATAAAATTACCAAGCGAATAAATTACAAGCGTTTTACCAATGTATTCAATTGGTTCAATCACATGAGGATGACATCCTATAATAATATCCACACCAAGAGAAGCTAAGTAAGATGCGATTTGTTGTTGTTCACTACTAACATCAAGAGAATATTCTGTCCCCCAGTGCATCGCGACAAGAATAACATCCACCTCATCTCTTACTCTTTCAATATCATTTTTAACAAGCTCCTCATTGTATTCATTGTTCAAATATTCTTTTCCCGCTGGTGGTGTTAGACCATTGTTCCAAGTGGTATAGGAAAAGAAAGCATAACGAATTCCATTCTTCTCATAAATTCTTTTTTGATCTCGCTCTTCAAAGGAAGAATAACTTCCTGCAGTTACTACTTTTTTTTGTTTTTTCCAATACGCAAGGGAATTTAATACTCCCTGTTCTCTTTTATCCATTGTATGATTGGTAGCAAGAGAGACAAGATTAAACCCAGCATCCACAAAGGCATCTCCTACTTCATAAGGAGAGTTAAACTGTGGATAGTTAGAAAGCCCAAGTTCACTACCACCTAGTATGGTTTCTTGATTATAATACTTTAAATCATAATCTTTTACCAGTGGTTTTATTTCTTTTAACATTGGTTTAAAATCATAACTTCCATCTTCTTTTAAGGCATCTTCATAAACAGTACTATGAATCAAAGCATCCCCTATCATAACAAGACTTAAGTCATATTCTTTTTTGCTTTCTTTTACCTTTTCCTCTTTCTTTATTACTGTTTTCTTTGTTTCAATCTCTTTTGGTTTGAAATAGAGCACAAGAAGAACAGCAAGAAGAAAAAGAAATAAAACTTTATAACCTTTTTTTAATCTTCTTCTCTTTACTACTTTCATTTTATTTAATCTACCTTTTCTATTACTTCAAAATCAATGGTTTTTGCTTCTTTGCTTGCTGCTACTACTTTAATTTTTACTTTTTCTCCGATTTGATATCTTATCTTACTATGTTCTCCTATCAAAGTCAACTTTTCTTCATCAAAAATGAAATAATCATCCATAAGGCGCAGTGGGACCAATCCTTCAATCATATTATCAAGTTGGACAAACATTCCAAAACTCATAACAGATGAAATCATACCAATATATTCATCACCAATATGATCTTCCATATATTCTGCCATTTTCATATCTTCTACATCTCGTTCACATTCAATGGATGCTCGCTCACAAGCAGATGAGGTATCACCAATATAAACTAGTTTTTCTTCCCAATGATGAAGGGTTTGGGGTGACATATCATGTTCAAACAAATACGTTCTTAAAAGTCTATGAACGGTTGTATCTGGATACCTTCTAATCGGAGAGGTAAAGTGCGTATAGCAAGGACTAGCAAGTCCATAATGTCCAATATTTTCTTTTTGATAGATTGCTTTTTGCATACTGCGAAGTAACAAACTCGATAGAATTGGAAATTCCTTTTTATCTTTTAAGGTTGTTAATATTCTTTGTACTGTAGTTGGTTTATTATCTTTTATATTTCCTGTTAATTGATATCCTAGGCTACTTACAAAATGTAAGAAAGATTCAATTTTTTCTTGTTTTGGGTAATCATGAACACGATAAAGGAAAGGCAAGTTCATATGAAAAATATGTTCTGCGACACATTCATTCGCAGCAATCATAAAGTCTTCAATTAAGTTTTCTCCTAAACCTCGTTCTCTTAAAACAACATCGGTTGGTTTTCCATTCTCATCCACTAATATTTTGGCTTCATCCACATCAAAGTCAAGATAACCTCTTTTGATCTTTCTTTTTCGAAGAATCTGGGCGAACTCTTCCATTAACTCTAATGTATCTTTATAGTCTTCGTAACCTTCTGGTACTTCTTTTTTCTCTAATATTTGGTTTACTTTTTTATACGTCATTTGAATTCTTGATTTTATAACACTTTCAAAGATATCATAGGTAACCATTTTCCCTTCTTGATCATATTCCATGACACAACTAATGGCAAGACGATCTACATTAGGGTTTAGAGAACAAATCCCATTGGATAACTCATGTGGAAGCATTGGTATTACCCGATCAACCAAATAAACAGAAGTACCTCGCTCCATTGCTTCTTTATCCAAAGGACTACCTTCTTTTACATAATAAGATACATCAGCGATATGAACTCCTAATACATAATTTCCATTTTTTAATTTTTTCATACTAATGGCATCATCAATATCTTTGGTATCATCTCCATCAATTGTAAAAATCATTTCATCTCTTAGATCTTTTCGTCCTTTTAAATCTTTTTCGAAAACCTCCATTGGTAGTGTTTTTACTTCTTCTAACACTTCCTCTGGAAAACTACTATTGATATGATACTTTTCCACAATGGATAAGATATCAATACCAGGATCATTTTTATGTCCTAATATTTTTATTACTTTCCCTTCTGCTTGGTGATTGTTCATTCTCTTGATCATTTCCACAACTACTTTGTGTCCATCTACGGCATTCATACTGTTTTCTTTTTGAACCATGATTTCTAAATTCACTTTATCATCATCAAGTTTTACAAGACCAACTTCATTCTTAAAATTAATTTCCCCAACATACGTATTGCTTTCGTGTTTTAAAACACGAAGAATCCTTCCTTCTAATCGGCCAATATTTTTCTTTGATGTAATCTCCACTATGACCAAGTCTCCATGAAGGGCTCCATTGATATGATCTTTATCAATATAAATATCTTCTTCCAAACGATCTACATCCACAAACCCAAAACCTTTTTTATTGGAATGTAAGATTCCTTTTTCTAAATGACTATCTTCAAATAACATATATTTATCTTTGTTGGTATGATAAATTGTCGTCTCATCTTCCATTTCTTTTAAGACCAATAATAATTCTTCTAAATTACTTGTCCCTAGTTTTTCTTCTAATTCAAAAACCGTTAGGCTTTTTCCTGTTTCTTTTAATATCTTTAAAATTCTGTCTTTCATAAGGCACCTCTTTTCTATATTCATTGTATCATTTTTTTAAATAAAAAAAAACTCTATTCATCGAATAAAGCTTCTTATAGAAAAGATTGTACAAAACATATCATAAAGAATAGAAAACCTAAAACCATAGTAATTCTTGTAATAACAAGCTCAGATCCTCTTTCTTTTCTATTTTTAAACAAATCATTGGTACTACCAGATAATATTTGAGCACCACCATCTGCTTTTCCACTTTG
>CANQYK010000107.1 GCA_947628065.1 uncultured Bacilli bacterium
CCAACAATCACAGCGTCTGTTTTACTCGATACACTATCAACTGTTTTTCCTCCATACTTTTCAATCAAAGCTTTGGCTTCGTCTCTTGTCATTTTGGAAAGTGTTCCCGTTAAGACAAACTTCTTCAAAGAAAATTCTTCTTTTTGGACTACTTTCTCACCTAAATAATTCATATTAAGACCAAGTTCTTTTAAAGCATCAATTAACTTTTGATTTTCAATATCCATAAAATAAGAAACAACGGATTTCGCAATCACACCACCAATATCAGGAAGATTTACTAACTCTTCTTCCTTCGCCTTTTCTAAGTTTTCCATACTACCATAATATTTGGCTAAAATCTTTGCTTTTTCTCGTCCAACATGAGAAATACCAAGACCAAAAATAAGGCGTTCCAAAGAGTTTTCTTTGCTTTTTTCAATGGCATCCAATAAATTATCGACCGATTTTTCTCCATACCCTTCCAGTTTGATTAGTTCCTTTTTTTTCTCTTTTAGGCGATAAATATCCGAAATATCCTTGATAAAATGAAAGTTATACAAATCCTCCATAATCCTATCTCCCAACCCATCAATATTCATCGCTGGACGACTAACAAAGTGAATAAAGCTCTCAATGTGTCTTGCAGGACAATTCTTATTAGGACAATAAGAGTCCACTTGTCCTTCTTTTTTTATCAATTTACTATTACAAATAGGACAATTCTCGATCATAACAAAGTCTTTTTCCGCACCTGTTCTTCGCGTCTTTTTGGCTTCTACTACTTCTGGGATAACATCTCCTGCTTTTCGAATGGATACAATATCCCCAATCTTTAAATCTTTTTCTAAGACATAATCTTCATTATGAAGCGTCGCGCGAGATATCGTACTTCCCATCACAATAACAGGATCAAGAATAGCATTCGGCGTAATTTGCCCCGTTCTTCCAACGGTAAAGATAATATCTTGTAGTTTGGTTAACACTTCTTCTGCTGGAAACTTATAAGCAATTGCCCAACGAGGCGTTCTTGCCGTAAACCCTAATTTTTGTTGAATTGCAATATCATCTACTTTAATTACAACACCATCAATATCATAAGGAAGACGCTTTCTAATTTCTCCCTTTTCATGAATATAGTCCATAACCTCATTAATATTGTGAACAATTTTATTGTTGGGATTGGTTTTAAATCCTAGTTTGGTTAAATATTCCAAAGCTTCATGATGGGTTTTAATTCCATAATCAAGTGGATTTGGTAAATGATATAAAAAGGCATCTAAATTTCGTTTCGCAGCAACCTTCGAATCCAATTGACGAATGGATCCAGCTGCAGCATTCCTTGGATTTTGTAACAAAGGAAGATTCTTCTTTTTTCTTTCTTCGTTTATTTTTTGTAGTGTTTTCTTACTCATGTAAATCTCGCCACGTACTTCAATATCAACTTCTTCTTTTAACTTTAAAGGAATACTTTTGATCGTTTTAACATTATGGGTAATATCTTCTCCTACCACTCCATTTCCTCTCGTACAAGCCATGGTTAAACGGCCTTTTTCATAGTGCAAGGAAACCGATAAACCATCGATTTTTAACTCACATACATAATCTGGATGAAAACCACTGTTTTCAATCCGTTCCAAAAAAGATATAATCTCCTCTTCATTAAAGACATCACCAAGAGAGAGCATTGGTATTTTATGTTCTACTTTTCGAAAGGAATCTATAACTTCTCCTCCTGCGTGTCTTGTTGGAGAGTCCTCCCTTATAAGAGATGGATTTTCTTCTTCTAAGTCTTGTAATTCCCGAAAATACTTATCGTATTCTTGATCCGTTATCGTTGGATTATCAAGGGTATGATAGTTATAATCTGCTTCATTGATAATTTTAACCAGTTCATCAATTCTTTCTTTTTTGTCCATTTTATCAACCTCTATTCTTCCCATAAAGGATTTGGATACACACCTTCTTCGGTTATTTGTTTCAAATAAGAAACAACTTTTTCTTTGTCTTCTTTATAAGTAACACCTTGCCATACAGCATCTGTTTTTAAGACTGATACAAGGATTCCTTCTTCCATTCTTTTTTTAACTACATTTGGAATTAAAAATTCACACGTTGTAAGGTTATCCTTGTTTTCCTCTAAAAAGATACTTAACTCTTTTTCTAAGTAAGAAAATAAACTTGGTGTAAAAAGCATTAAATTCATAGAACTAATAGTATCTTCTTCAATTTCAAACGATGGACTTAAATCAAGAGGTGTCGCGATTATTTTCCCCTCTTTTCTCTCTACACTACTTTCTACAATATCAACCAAATATCCATCTTTGACTTTACAAATACCACGTTTCGCAGATCCATTCTCACTTAACGTATTTCCTATTTTATAACCAACAATCGCATCGTGTTTGGAATCAATCGTATCAAGATAAGCACTTGCTGTAAGATAAGCATCCCTTCCATAAAAATCATCCGCATTGATAATAGCGAAAGGACTAGTAACAAAATCTTTCGCACAAAGTATAGCATGTGCTGTTCCAAGTGGTTTTTCTCTTTCTTTTAACATAGGGTAACGCTCATACAAAGCATCCATCTTTTGAAATGCATAAGCACATTCGATATGAGGTTCTACTCTTTTTCCAATGGTTTCTTTAAAGATTTCATAATTTTCTTCTTTGATAATAAAGACAACTTTGGTAAAACCTGCTTTTTTCGCATCATAAATAGAGTAATCAATTAAAAATTCTCCATTTACCCCCATTGGTTCAATCTGTTTTAATCCTCCAAAACGACTACCCATTCCAGCGGCCATAACGACCAATGTTTTTTCCATAAACATATCCTCCTTCTTTTTTTGGTTTTTGGTTTCTTAATTTATTGTTTAGATCAATGATAGAAAATAAAAAGTGATTCCCTTTTGCTTGTTCTACCTCTTTGAAGTAAGCTGTTTCATTGTATACTTTTTGTTCTTCCTGCTCTTTTAAAACTGCAATAAACGCATTCTCATAAGAAACACTAAGACAAGCTCTATTTTCTAATCTTTCTCTAATATAAGAATAAGGCTCTAAGAAAGATAAGTCAACATCTTTTCCACCGAACTCATACGTATCACTTAATACTTTAAGAAAACAACCAATTCTTTCTCCATACAAATTAGATACTATTTGTAATTGATATCCCTTTTTTAATTCTTCTTCTATGTTTTCTACTGTTTTTTTTCTTTCTTCTTGCACTTGAATCATCCTTTCTAAATAAATTCACAAAAAAGAAGTTATAAGAACTTTCTAATAACTAAAATAAACAAGAGATTGGTATTACATTATTTTTCTCATCGAGTGGTAAAATATCAGGATACAAACAGATAATACCACCTTCTCCTATTTTCTTTTTGGTATTTTCTAATAAATGGAAATTTTTAATCATCTCTACTTTTGGATTCGCACCTTTTTTTATCTCGATTGGATAAAGCGTATCATCTTTATATAAAACAACATCAATTTCATTTTTGTCTTTATCCCGATAATAATACATACCAACATTCGCATTCATACTTTGATAAGTTTTTACAAGTTCACTTACAACAAAAGTTTCAAAATAGTGCCCGGATACAGAACTTGCTTCTAAAACCTCAGGACTACTCCATTTACAAAGATAAGCACAAAGACCAGTATCCAAAAAATAGATTTTCGGTGCTTTAATGGCTCGCTTTAGTTCTAAGTTATGATAGGGTTCTAATAAATAAACAAGACCGGTAGAAACTAAAATAGATAACCATCTTTTTACCGTATTAACACTTACTTCAGCATCCTCTGCAATCGAAGAATAATTTAAAACCTCTCCTGTCCTAGATGCGACACTGATTAAAAATTTTCGAAAACTAAGTAAATCTCCTACTTGTTCTAATTCTCTTACATCACGCTCTAAATATGTTCTAAT
>CANQYK010000108.1 GCA_947628065.1 uncultured Bacilli bacterium
GGCATGATGAAGAATAGAAACAAGTGCTTCCGTGTAGTCTTTCTCATCTTTTCGCATTCCCCAAGTAAGGGTATTTACTTTTCTTCCCTTTACTGTTTTCATCTCAACGGTATCAAGTTTTGGATGAATGACTAATATATGATAAACCTTGATATCAAATCGAACATTTTCTTTGAAAAAATCCGTAATTTCTTTTTTATGTTCATCATAACATTTTAACAATTCCAAACGATAGCTTTCCGTTTCTTCTCTTATTTCTTGATACAAAGAAGTTGCTTTAACCATATCAAAAATTGTATCATCATCTGGAATATAATTCTTGGGATCTTTTAACATCTTTGCTTCTTCTTTATAAAGCGCATTATACTGTTTTTGATAGTTTTTCCATAACTTTTCCTTTAATTTTTGCACCGGTTCAGAAATGGATGCTTGAAACAAAAGATTCCAAATTAAAACATAATCATTTAAAACAAATTTTAGGTTCATGACATCTCCCCCAAACTATATTTCATCTACTAATAATATATCACAACCAAGAAAAAGAAAAAAGAGGTAATCCTCTTATTTTTGTGAATATTTATTTCCTATTACCAACTTTTTCCTTATTTCTCTTTTACTCTAATATTTTTAGAAAAATAGGGCTCCATCATATGACAGTGCCCTTGCAAAAATGTATTACCATTTTTTCCTTGCATAGATAATATAACATATTTTTTTACCTATGTCAAACCATTGAATTTATACTTTATAATTTTTCTTTATTATATTATCAAAGTATACATATATTGATTTCAATAGTTCATTATTATTATAGTATTCTTTATGAAAAATTATACTTTTATAAAATAATTTATTAATATCGTTAGTCACATTTTTTTTAATTTCAGTACTTATTACAATTTCATTAAACATATATAAAGTATAGGTCATTTGTCTAATCCTAGAATTAGCTAGTTTATTATTTCTAGATTCTTTTCCTATTTTACAATTTTTTAAATAACGAACCACTTTAAAATCAGGTGCATACTGATTATCTTTTTTATCTAAATCACATAATATACAAGTATTATGTGCTACTGCATTTCTTAGTTTTACTATTTCACGCAAAATAAATATATTTTCTTTTTCTTTTTTTAACATATATTCATTAGAAAAAAATTCATAAAAATTTACTAATTCACCAAACGTTATTATTTCAAGAAATTCCCAAATAGGAATATTTTCTAATTTTTTATCTTTATCAATATCATATTTTGAAAATATCTTTTGATAATATTCACTACCAATTTTTTTAAAAATACTATCATGTACTTTTTTGGGGAATTTCTTATCATTAAAATCTTTTTCCAGATACATATTTACTATTTGATATCCATCTTCTTGATTTATATTTTCTATTAAATTTAATATTCTAATTTTTAAAGAATGTTCTATATTTATTAACATTTTAAAAAAAATTAATCTAACTTTATAATCAATCATTGATAAATCTTTTAAATAAGCAAAATCTAAATCTATATATTTATCAATAAACTTACCGTTAATTAAATATTTTTCAAAATTATGTCTATATGATATTATATTATAATAATTATTGCATCTTAAATATTTCTCTGCTTCTGTTTCAGAAATCAAATCAAATTTAACATTTTTATTTTTTAAATAAGAAACCATTTCAGATATTTTTAATATTGATTTTGTTTGTAATTTTTTATTCACAATATCCCCCCTCTTATAAGTATTATACATAAAATTTTAAAAAAAGAAAGATACTTTCTTCCTTTAAAAATTCATAATGATATAATAAACAGCAAAACCTACTGCTACAATCAAAAACAAAGATAAAATAATACTTAATATTTGTACTCCGATTGGTGTTTTCTCTGGTTCTTTTTCTTCTAATTTCTCTTTAATATCATCTCTTTTTAATTTTCCAGATTCACTATAGAAAGAATCATCAATCTTATCCTTTTCTTCCTCTTCTTCTTTCATTTTTTCTAAAATTTTCTGTTCTCTTGTTCCATCTAATTGAATTGGTTTTACGATATCATTCAGATCTCCTGTTGCCATCAAATCACTTAAAAGACTTTTTTCTTGTTCTTTGTCTATTTTTTCTCTTAATTCTTTTGAGGTTATCGTAGTAATTAATTCTGTTAATTCTTCTTCATTTTCAATTGGTTTGTGTTTTCTATATTGCTCTTCTTTAAACTTTTGTAATTCATCTTCACTACTTTCTAAAATATTATAATCTTCATTTTGTAATTTTCTTTTTCGTTCGAATTCATCTTTTTGTCTTAACTCCCTTGCTTCTTTTAAAACCGTATTCAAATCATATTCTTTGTTCGCATCCCTAGAATATAAAAAGTTAAATTCATCCAATTCTTTTCTTGACTGTGGTTTTTCTTCGAAAATATCATAGTCTTTCATAATACGATGTCCTTCTCTTTTTCTTGCGTTCTTCTTAACATCACCAATGGATACTGCTTCTATTTTATCAACGTCACTAAAACTAGTATATTTTTCAAAACTACCTAAATTATCATATAAATCTTGATTTCTTGAAGATCTACTACGAGCAGTCGTAGGCTTTTCTTCATATCTCTCCATTCTACTAGACACGTTATCACCCCATATCATGCTTTTATCATACCACACTTATTGAAATTTGAAAAGAAAAGTAGGAAGATTTATCCACTACTTTACTCTTTTCGAATGAATTATTCTCTGTTATAATAATTTATACAAGGGAGGTTATAGTATGAAAGCAAAAGTAAATCGTGATGCTTGTATTGGTTGTGGAGCTTGTGCTTCCATTTGTCCTGATGTCTTTGAACTAGATGATGAAGGTCTTAGTGTTGTAATCAGTGATGAGATAGAAAAAGACAAGCAAGAAGATGCGAAAGATGCGAAAGATACTTGTCCAACAAGTGCGATTGAAATAGAAGAGTGATATAAAAATCACTTTTTTTGTAGGCTATAAACAATAGCTACTTCTTTTTTGGAAAGCATTCGATATTCTCCACTTTTAAGTCCTTTTAAATCAAAGATAAAAACACGTTCTCTTTTTAGCTTTAATACCTCAAACCCAACACTTTCAAACATTTTCTTTACTTGATGATTGCGCCCTTCATGAAGGATGATTTCTACCATTGAGGTATTGTTTTTTAAATCGATTTTACGTAGTTTTACCTTTGCCTTTTCACATTTTCTACCATCAATAATCACACCATTTTTTAAAGCGTTAATGGTGTCTCCTTTTACAATTCCTTTTACTTTCGCAATATATTTTTTATCCACTTTATCATTTGGATGCATCAAAATATTAGCAAATTCTCCATCGTTTGTTAAAAGAAGAACACCTGTCGTATCATAGTCAAGACGACCAATGGGATATATTCTTTCTTCACAAGGAATAAGATCTACAACAGTCTTTCTATTTTTTTCATCGGATACACTAGTAATTACTCCTCTTGGTTTATTCAAAAGATAATAAACCTTAGCTTCTTTGGTTAAAAGATTACCATCCACCTCAATTCTATCTTTATCGGATACTTTGCTTCCTAATTCTTTTACTACTTTCCCATTTACTTTCACAAGTCCTTTTAAAATTAATTCTTCTGCTTTTCTTCTTGATGTCACACCTGCATTCGCTATTACTTTTTGTAATCTTTCCATACACTACACCTCTTTTACTTGCTACAGTATAACAAAAAACAAGACATTAATCAATATCTTGTTAACATTCACTTTTCATTTCATACACTTCTATAGTATAATAATATCGGAAGCAATTAAAATTGCTTGGGGTTCGTGGTATCACGGACGGTAAGGACTGGTTTATCCAGTTCTTATTTTTTATTG
>CANQYK010000109.1 GCA_947628065.1 uncultured Bacilli bacterium
ACTACCTTTAGGCGTTCTAAATCTCCTGCTGGTGCGAGTAATTCTATTTTTTTCATTTTTTCACCCGATAGATACTATCACGATATAAAAATCCTCTGTTTTTACCAACAATCGCATCTACCCTTTCTAAATCATTCTTTTTATAACAAGAAGTTATCTCAAAAAAAATGTCATCGGATAAATCATCTTGTAATAAAATGCCATAATCAATACCACAATCACAATAATCTTGATAACATTTACTAGCATTTAATCTCTTATGATAGTAAAAGGTGGTACCATAGGAATCTTCTACTACTTTATAGTGTTGTTTTGTTATAGGTTCTTGAATGGAAAGTTCACATCCTGTTACTTGACCTTTCATTTTCTGATAACTTTTAACAAGATGCCTGCGACTTCGTGCGACAACAGGATAGCCCATTAATAAGACCATAAGAGAAAGAGTTGTACCTTTTCTTATCGATAGAATATCCCTTAAGGTTATTTCATTGGATAAGTAAGCCCCAACAACACCAAGATTTTGATATGTATTTAAAGTATCTTTATTCGTTCCCATATGGGTTTTCGAAAAGATAAGAGGAAGATTTAACGCGTTTTCTCTTACTAGCTCTAAAACACAATCATCATAGAATAAAACACCATCTATTTCTAGTTGATCTAATTCTTTTAATACGTTAAGTAAAGATGAAAGATCACAATTAAAAAACATACGATTCAAAACAACAAAACATAATTTATTCTTTAATTCTTTTTTTCTTATCTTTATTTCCTCCATCGTATAAGATACCATATAATCACAAGAATATTGATCTAGTGGATAAAGGTATCCATCAAGGTCTAATTTTTTTAAATATGCTATGTCTTTATTTTTTACAACACCAATTAACTTCATACGTCATCCCTCTTGAAGCTTATTTTACCACATTTGAAAGAAAAAAAGAATAGTTAACCTACTCTTTTAACACTATACTTTATTGTTATTACAAGTTAAGTGTAAGCACAAGATTCTTTATTCTTTGTATAAGTAGAACATTATTACCATTTATACAACTCTTTATGATTTTTAAGGAAAAATAATAATGATTGAAGATAACGATATTAAAGATTCGATTGCTTAGAATGATTCTGTATTTGAAAACTTAAGTCTTGATTTTATTACAAAAAGTATTAAAAAGCCCAAATAATCTAGGTTTTATGGGCCTTTAATTTTTTAATAGAATTCTTACTCTTTCTTGCACATTAAGTTTTTAACTCAATCCATTTCAATATCACATGCACATTTTTCGTTTGTTATAAAATTAACTACTTGTCTTATCTCTGAATTTCCATTTCCTGCCTTATCTTTTACCGAATATGCTTTTATTTTCCAATAATGACCTAACATAACACAAGTATCAAAATCAAATGGAGCCACACTAACACGAAACGTATACTTCTTTCCATTTTCTATTGTTTCTGTATTTGTTAATACCACATTTGGTATAAAATTTTCGTTTATATTTACTCCTACAATAGCATCACTTGTTAAATCATTTGCAAGACTTCCACTATTATCTGTACATTCTACTTGAATGGTACCACTTGATAACGAACCAGCAAAATTATTTGGATATTCTCGAAACTTACAAACAGGTCCTTCATCATCAATATTTGGATCTCGTTGGAAAACAAAAGGATTGCTCCTACTTCCATCTCCACTAACATATAAAGTACTTGCCTTTAGATATACGACTGGACGGGCCCCGTAACTGTTACTGCAGCGTGCATAGCGGTCGGAGTCGTTGCCATCGACATACCCGCCAGTACGCACAAAAAACACGCTACGTGCATATTCGGAATTCGGAGCGATTGTCCATTGATATTTACTATTAACAAAAAGCCAGTCATTATTATAACAATCACTACTACTATTCCAGTGATACATTTCTTTTGCTAAACAGGTTTCTCTATTTGCTGTTGATCCTCCACTTGTCGCATATCCATAATCAGAAGGGTACATTATTCCTACTTTCCCTGTCCAATTGGTTTTTCTTGGATAACTAATACTATTACTCTGATATACCGTTTCACCTCTTTCATATCCATAAAAATGATTCGCTGTTCCATTATTAGCATCTCCATAATCTGCTGTTCCACCCAAAAACCATTTCGCATCCCCTATCATTGCCCCTGCTTCTGGTAATAGTCCTACTTCACTAAAATCACAAGTTGTTGTGGCATTATTTTGTCCATTCGGACAATTTCCACTTTGCCTGTTCCAATAAATACTTCCACTTACTCCTGTTTGCTCACTATCATGATTTGGATTTAATATCATCATTAATCTTGAATCATACCAATCATTGCTTCCATAATCACTCGTTGATGATCCTTTACAATTTCCCTTATTATCCCACGATAAATAATTATCTGTTCCTACTGGTAATAAGTCTTTTCTTATTAATTTAATTCTTTTTTCCCTCTTTCCTGTTCCATCATCCACTGTCTCAATTCCAATGATCCTCCAACCTGCTTCTTCATTATTGAAGGTTACATAATTATTTGGGTCTGCTCCTATATACCGATAATCTTTTAATTCATCGCTACTCCAATCACTTTGCTGTGTTCCTCCTGTATGATTAAACACATACATCTTATTTTCTTTTGCTGTAGAATCTGTTTTTGTATAACCTACATTATAATCTTGTGTACTTTCTGGATTCGTATAATTGGCAAGTAGTACATCAACTGCTTTCTCATCCTTCATTTCTTCAAACAAATAACAATTACTAGGTAGTGATAAATTATTATAATCAAGTCCTACTTCATATCCTAATGGGATTGTTATACTTCCCGATGTATTATTCTTTACTTTTATTTGGTATTTTAGAAAGTATCCTAGAGAACCATTTGCTGTTAAATTTACTCCTGTTTCTTTTACCATTGGATTGTATCCATCACCAGATACATATCCTGCTTCAACATTTTCTGGTAGACTTCCTTTATAATAAAAGTTAAACCTTGCTTGTCTATTATTTTTATTGATTACTTCTACTTCAAATGTTTTTGTTTCACTTGCACCAACTACTAATTTATCATTCACTTCCCCATCTACTTTTAACTCTCCTACTAAGTTTCCTGTTATCATTTTAATCGCATTCTTCTTTTCTTTGTTTACGGTAAAATAGGCATAAGAAGAATACGTTCCTATTACAAAGACTGTTAATAAGAGTAAGTATGCAATATATACTTTGGATACACTTATCTTAAATAATCTTTTCATTTACATCACCTAAAAAAGAATAGAATTAACCTATTCTATCCTTTCTTACACGATAAAAAGAATCTTGATAGCTATCTAAAGCTACCCCCCCCCCGTAAACTATTTGTAAACTTTATAGTATTTGACATGTAAAATCAACTACCTTTCTTTTAAAAAATTGGAAATTATTTGATCCAAATTTTTGCTCTTTATTTGAGACAATATCTCTATCTTTCCTACATTCATATTACAATACTTTACCCTATTTTTCAAGTCCCATTTTTAAAGACTGTTACAAAAAAATGAAAAAAAGTGAATTTTCAAAATTCAGCACCATTTTTGAAGGAAAATTGCATTTTCCCCAGGGGAATTTGCAAAATTCACCTAAAAAAGTGCCGGAATTTGCAATTTTCCCTTTTTGACAAATTTTACCCCTTTTGTTAAGGTAGTAACACCTTCAAAAGAAGGAGGAAGGAGGTGTTATTATAACGGATTATAAACCGGAGTTTGGCAGTTGATAAAAATTAAAATATAGAGTAAGCCCTTTTACAATAAGGGTTTTAATATGTCAAACTTT
>CANQYK010000110.1 GCA_947628065.1 uncultured Bacilli bacterium
CCAACTTGAACTTTGAAAAACAATTATTTCTTTGTTGTTTTTAACAAGATATTTTACAATTTCATTATCATCATCAATTACAACAACAACTTTATTATAATCTACATTTTCCGTTAAGTAAATACTTTTTAATTCTTTCGAAGAAATTCCTTTGTTTTTATCCTCTTCTTTTGATAGAAAAACAACATGATCAAGGGGAAAGAAATCCATATACTTTCGAAACCAATCTTTTTTCTCCTCTATAATAGAATCTGTTTTACAAACGGTTAATACTTTTACCTCTACCCCTAAATCTTGTAATTCTTTTACCCGTTTAATATTACTTTTTAAAGGCCGGATACTACGATAATCAAAATTACCGATATCGTATTCTGCTAATACGCCATCCATATCAACAAAAAGTGTAATATCTTCCTTTCTATATTTGTTTATTGTATCATAAAACTTCATTTTTACTCCTTCTTTCTAATATAAAATATCAATATCAACGGCTGTTTTTATGCCATCGACTTTCCCATTACTACAAATCTGCCACATTTTATAATCTTTTTGATAGTTCGTTTGATTGGTATAGTGTGCAAGCCATATATCATCGCTTGTATCAAGAAAAACATTTTCTAAATAGGCTTTACTACCATAAATCATTCCTTTATAGCCTTTTTTCTCCACCTCTTTTACAAACTCTTCTGCCATAGATGTTAAACCAAAGAAACTTAAATGATAGGTATTAAAGTGTTCCCACTCTTCCCAGTCAAAGGCAATCGGAAGCGAAATATCATAATCTTTTATTTGTTTCATTACCCATTTTGCTTCTTCTTTGGCTTTTTTAGAAGAATCTGCATAAGAGTAGAAATAAACACCCACAGGAAGTCCTACTTTCTTTGCTTCTTTCATATTTTGTTTGAATTTTTCATCTACAAAATAAGCGCCATTTTTCCCTCTTGTACCACCAACTCGAATCATCAAGAACTCAACCCCTGCATCTTTTACTTTTTGAAAATCAATATCTTCTTGCCATTTGGAAATATCAAGACCAATCTTATTCTTATTGGTTTTGTAGTTTTTTAATACTTCACTAAAATCAATGAAATTTTCTTCTTTACTTGATGATACTTTATTTTCTTGTTCATATACTTTTAAAGTAAACGGCATCTGTTCTTTGTTTCCACTACTATCTTCTGCTTTAAATACTAAGGGATAATCTCCTACTGTTGTTAAGTCATATTCTCCTTCAATATAGCATTTTGGTCTTTCATCATAATTATCACCACATAGTATTTGATCTACTAAATTAATATCGCTATCCTTTACAACAGAATACGTACTTGTTAACCAAATTAGGGGCTCTACAGTATCGACTACTTCAATATCATATTGGTACGATACCGTAATATTATCATCGTTGATAAATTGGAATTTTACTTCTTTTTTTCCTAATTTTGTTGTATCAATTTCTTCATCTTTTTTTAATTTACCATTCATACTTTTAATAAAATCGGATACTTTTGCTTTGCTATTAAATTCTACTTGACGATTCTTTTTTAGTGTTACTTCAATCTTAGCTGTTTTAATACGAATGTATTGAAACAAAGAAAAAAAAGAAAAAAACGTTATAATACCACCGATGATCAATAAAAGGAGTTTCTTTTTCATAATAACCTCTCAATCAAGTTTTAATTCTACTTCTATTGTTTCCTCTTCTTTCTTTAATAATGTTTGGAAAGTTTTTCCATCTTCTTTTTTCCCAACGATTGTTCCATAATGTGTTGGAATCACAACTTTAGGTTTTATTTTTTTGGTAAAGGAAACTGCTTCTTCTACATCCATTGTATAATATCCACCAATTGGAAGAAACAATACATCACAAGAGACAATCGCATTTTCTTCTAAAGCATCCGTATCTCCTGTAATATAATATTTTGTATGATCAAAAGTTATGAGATATCCACAATACTTTTTACTTTTTGGATGAAATGGTTTTACCTTGTTATAAGCTGGTATTGTTTTTATTTCCAATCCTTCGAATTCTATCTTTTCACCTGGCTCTACAAAAGTACAGAATGTTTCTTCTACATTAAGTTCTCTTAAAAAGTTTTCTTTCATTTCCTTTGGTATTATAAAGAGTGTATCCTCTTTTCTTACTTTTTCTATATCTTCTTTTGAATAATGATCATAGTGATCATGGGTAAGAAAAATAAAATCGGCATCGTTTTCTTCTTTCTCTATCTGATAAGGATCAAAATAAAGTATTCTACTTCCTGTTATTTTAATACTACTTTGCGTATTAACAATAATATTATCTATCATAAACATCAATCAATCTTAAATAAAAGATTGATTAACCTCCTTCCTTACTATATAAAAGATTATAAAATATCTTTTCCTACAAAAACATTATAAATTTTATCATATCGATATCCTAATTTTGCATGCGTAGAATCTTTAACTAAAATGCCAAGTTCTTCTAATTTATCAATTAATGTAGACACCGTATTTCTTGAAACTTTCGATTCTTCTTCAATTTCTTTTTTTGTAAATACAACTTGATGAATAATAGCTGGCATAATTCTATAAATTGCATTACTACTTAATTCTTCTATTAATTTCATATCTTCTTCATAAATTTTTTGAATTCTATTAATTTTGGCTATATTACTATTACATTGTTCTATTATACATTGAAGAAAAAACTTAATAAATCCTAGCATATTACCTTTTCGACTTTCATTTAAAAATTTATGATAACTTGGTTTATATAATTCTATTACTTCAGAAAGAAATAATATTGGTTCTTCTTCTGTAAGTAAGGCAAGTTGTATTGGTATTAAAGCTCTTCCTAATCTTCCATTACCATCTCTATATGCATGAATAGTCTCAAATTGTGAATGAGAAATTGCCATATTTATGAAAATCGGATCAATATATAAATCATTCATATAATCAAATAAATTTTTTAAGAGTAATGGAACCTCTTCTGGAATGGGTGGAACAAATATAGCTTCTTCTATTGTACAACCTTTAGGACCAATCCAATTTTGTATATTTCTAATTTTACCTGGCTCTTTATTATTACCTCTTATACTATCTAATAATATTTTATGAATATGATTTAAAAACTGTATGTCTATCTTTTTTTTCTTTTTTAAATTATCTTTTGCATATTCAATAACTCTTTTTAAATTTTGAATCTCACTCGTATCATCTGTTTTTGGCATATATTTTAAATAATACATATCATCTTGTGATATTTGTGTTCCTTCTATTTGGGTTGATTTTAAACTTTCACTTAAAAGGATGGAATCAAGGAAAAATCTGGAATCAAATTTACTATTTTTCAAACTAGTTTTATATTCTCCATATTTCTGATTTGCTTCTGCAATTAAAGATAATAATTCTTTATCAATGGTATACTCTATTGGTAACTTGTTAGCTTTAAATGGTTCCATAATATTATCTCCTAAGTAGATTTTACCATATTTCTAATTGCTAGTAAATAAAAATGCACAATATTTTGGAATTATTGTGCATTTTTTGTTACTATTCACAGTCCAAAAGTAGCCTAAAATAAAATTATATAAAAATTATTCTTGAAATAAAAGGCTTTTTTAACATTTGTAAAAGTGATAAACTTTATTCAAGGTAGTGATAAAATGGCAACGAATTATGAAAAAATATTTAATGTAAATGTTAATATAAAAAGTGATAAAAACGTTAAAGTTAAAAGTTAATAGTTTTTATCACTTTTTTGATATA
>CANQYK010000111.1 GCA_947628065.1 uncultured Bacilli bacterium
TATGACAATGGTACTGGTGAATACTATCAATCTTTTATTGATATGCAGGTAGAAAGTTTAAGACGCGGTGAGAAACGCGGTGAAAAACGTGGCCGTGCGGAAGGTATCAACATTGGAACAGAGAAAACAGCAAAAAATTTACGACAACTAAATGTTCCTATAGAAACCATTATGAAAGCAACGGGTCTTACCAAACAACAAATCATGAACTTATAAAAAGATAGAGCTTTTGCTCTTCTTTTTATTCTGTATCATCTAACCAACAACAAAGTTTGCCTTATTAACATCAATAACTATTCCAATAAAAATACGGATAATGTTATTGAAAACTACACCATTAATGATGGAATTGATACATTATTTACGGAAAACCTTAAAATTTACGAGGTGTATCTTGCTAAGGCACTTGAAAAGTATTATACTCTTGAATGTAAAAGTCTTACCCTATATCTTAAACATCAGATTCCTTATCAACCAAAAAAAGAAGAGAAACTAACAGAGTTTGAAAAAATGTTAGTGGCTGGATGCTTAATGGATATAGACGAAGCAAAAAGACTAGTGAAAGGATGTGATATTTTAATGGACATGATAAGTGATAATATTTCTTTAAGTTATGACAATGGTACTGGTGAATACTATCAATCTTTTATTGATATGCAAGTAGAAAGTTTAAGACGCGGTGAGAAACGTGGTATCAACATTGGAACAGAGAAAACAAAAAATGAGATTGCTAAAAATTTTCGACAACTAAATGTCCCTATAGAAACCATTATGAAAGCAACAGGTCTTACCAAACAACAAATCATGAACTTATAAAAAGATAGAGCTTTGGCTCTTCTTTTTATGCTTTGAAATAATCTTTTATAATCTCATATCACTAAATAAGTGCTTATTTCATATCTTATTTGTATCAGTCCACCAATGGAGCACACGGTTCGTTTGTTGAATAATTAATTACCTGCATAATTTCTAAATTTCCATTTCCGTCTTTATCTTTTACCGAATATGCTTTTAATTTCCAAAAATTGGCTAACTTAACACAACCATCAAAATCAAATGGTTTCACATTAACATGAAACGTATATCTCTTTCCGCTTTCTATTGTTTCTGTATTTGTTAATACCACATCTAGTGTAAAATCTCCTTCTGGATTTACTCCTACAATAGAATCACTTGTTAAATCACTTGCAAGACTTCCACTATTATCTGTACATTCTACTTGAATAATACCATCTGATAACGAACCAGCAAAATTATCTGGATACCCTGTAAACTTACAAACAGGTTCTTCATTATCAATGCTTGAATCATATTCAAAAACAAAAGGATTCTCTTTTGTTCCATTACCACTTATATATAAAGTACTTGCTTTTAAATATACAACTGGCCGTACTCCAATAGGAACGTTTGCATTAGCAGCACCAACCCACCCTGTATTATTGATACGAAACACACGATGAGGACTATTAGAAAATGAAGTGATTGTCCATTGACCCATACTATCATTATAAAGAAAATTATTATTTCTACAGTCGCTTACTGCATCTTTATTCCAATTATATAAAGTCATTGTAAAACAATCATTTCGATTTGTTGTGCTTCCTCCACTTGTTGCATATCCATAATCAGAAGGATATAATAATCCAATGCGTCCAAACCAATATGTTTTTCTTCTTATACTATTATGTTTATATATTTTTTCACTTCGTTCAAATGTATAATAAGAATTCACTGTTTTATCTGCTCCATCCTCTCCACCCAAATACCACTTGGTATTTCCTATCATTATTTTTGCTTCTTTCGTTAATCCTATTTTACTAAAGTCACAATCTATCGTTCTATTATCAATATCATATGGACAACTCCCACTTTGCCTGTTCCAATATAGGCTTCCTTTACCTCCTGAAGCATATTCATTATTATCATATCCTGGATTTAATACCATCATTAATCTTGAATCCGTCCAATCGTTACTTCCATAATCTGTCTCAGAAGTTCCAATTTCACTTGACTTATTATCCCATGATATATAATTATTTTCTCCTGCTGGTAATAAGTCTTTCCTTATTAATTTTATCCTCTTTTCTCCTTTTCCACTTCCATTATCTACTGTCTCTATTCCTATAATCCTCCATCCGGCGACTTCATTATTAAAGGTTACATAATTATTTGGATCGGCTCCTATATAACGATAATCTTTTAATTCATCGCTACTCCAATTACTTTGTTGTGTTCCTTTATTGCTTGCATGATTAAACACATACATCTTATTCTCTTTTGCTGTGGTATCTGTTTTTACATAATTTACATTATAATCTTGTACACTCTCATCATTTGTATAATCTGATAGTAATACTTCTAGTGCTGGCTTTGCATCTACTTTCATTTTTTCAAACAAATGACAATTACTAGGTAGTGATAAATCATTATAATCAAGTCCTACTTCATATCCTAATGGGATTGTTATACTTCCCGATGTATTATTCTTTACTTTTATTTGGTATTTTAAAAAGTATCCTAAGGAACCATTTGCTGTTAAATTTACTCCTGTTTCCTTTACCATTGAATTATATCCATCACCTTCTACATATCCAGCTTTTACATTATTGGGTAAATCTCCTTTGTAATAAAAATTAAACCTTGCTTGTCTATTATTCTTATTAATTAGCTCTACTTCAAATGTTTTTGTTTCATTCGCATTTACTACTAACTTATCATTCACTTTCCCATCTACTTTTAACTCTCCTATTAAGTTTCCTGTTATCATTTTAATGGCGTTTTTCTTTTCTTTGTTTACGGTAAAATAGGCATAGGAAGAATAGGTTCCTATCACAAATATTGTAAGAAGTAATAAATATACAATATAGACTTTGGATACACTTATCTTAAATAATCTTTTCATTTACATCACCTAAAAAGAATAGAACTAGCCTATTCTATCCTTTCTTACACGATGAAAAGAATTTAGATAACTATCTAAAGCTACCCCCCCCCCGTAAACTATTTGTAAACTTTATAGTGTTTGACATGTAAATCAACTACCTTTCTTTCGTGTAAATTTCTTATCTTTTGATATATTTATCTTACAATAATTCACACACATTTTCAAGTACCAATATAAATTCTTTTTTAATCATTACTTATCTTTTATAGAACTTTGCCTCTTTTAAATATGTACTTATAATTTAGGCTCTCCAGTATTTACAACTACACAGTTCCCATCTCCATCTACTGCTCCTTCACAACTATCAAATACAAAAGGATTTTCCTTTGTTCCATTTCCGTCTGTCCATAAAATATTGGCTTTCAAATATAGAGCTGGTATTACAGAGTATTGATCAAAATCACTTGTTACATCATCATCTGCAACATACGAATATCGACCATTTGTTATATCATCATCAATGTACCATGAACAACTTACAAAAGTAGATGTTGCACTCTCTGGATTTGGAGTAATTGTCCAAAAACAGAAAGTACCATATGGTGAATATGTATGTGGCATAACCCAATTTTCTGTACATTCATTATCTCCATAATTATATACAGCATCAGCTAAACAAGCTTCTCTATTTATCGCACTTCCTCCACTTGTCGCATATCCATAATCAGAAGGATAGATTAAACCTACTTTCCCAATCCAATATTTGTCTCTTGGATGACTCCCCTTTGTATAGGGACTTTCCAAAAATAAAAGTTCCAATTATGGAGTAATTAAAACGCTCCATTTTTTGATGCCTTCAGTTCGA
>CANQYK010000112.1 GCA_947628065.1 uncultured Bacilli bacterium
CATTACTTCCATATGAACTCTCGGATGATCCTGTTCCGCTTGGCTTATTATCAAATGACATATCTGGTGTTAGAAAGCTTCTTCTGATTAATTTAATTCTTTGTTCCCTCTTTCCTGTTCCATCATCTACTGTCTCTATTCCTATTATCCTCCATCCTGCTTCTTCATTATTGAAGGTTACATAATTATTTGGATTTGCTCCTATATATCTATAATCTTTTAGTTCATCACTACTCCATCCACTTTGTTGTGTTCCTGCTTCATGATTAAATACATACATCTTATTCTCTTTTGCACTTGGATCTTCCTTTGTATAATTTACATCATAATCTTGTATTGCTTCATCATTTGTAAAATCTGCTAGTAATTTTTCTACTCCTGGTTGTCCTTCTGGTTCTGGTATTCCTTCTTTTCCATAGACATTGACTCTTAATTTATAAGTTTCAACAACACCTTCTTTTAATGAATAATCACTTGCTATCCACATTCTTAATCTATAATTCGTTACTTCTGATGCCGTTATTACTCCTGTTTTTAAGATGTACTGATTGTTTGGTGCTCCTGATGCATCATCTTTGGTTAATCTTAATTCACTTATCTTTTTGGCATCACCTGCTAAACTACTTACTCCATCTAATTCTATAATTGCATCATCTGCTGAAGTTAACCATACTTTAACGGCACTATCTGGTAGTGTTGTCCCTTCTACTTTACTTCCTGTTATCGCATAGTTTATTGTTACTTCTCCTGATATATTTGCAGATACTGTAAAATCAAAGACATTACCAGATCCTGTTAATACTTTTCCGTTCACATCTTCCATTGGTACTGCATCTACTAATCTTATTCCATTTTCTTTTTCTGTATAATTCATTACAATGGTACTTGTTGTAATACTATTTATTGTTTGTCCTTTTTTACTATAGTTAAAGGCTGCATAACTGATACTTACTACTGCTATTACTAATAGGATTACTCCTAATATCGATATTACTAATTTCTTTTTCTCTTTCATCCTACACCTCTTATTATATCTTTCTTACTTTCATTTTAGTGGAATATAGATCCTTTGTCAAGATTATTGATAATAGAAAAAGAATAGATTTTTTCTTACTTCTATTCTTTCTAACACAATAAAAAAGTGTTTGATACTTAACGGTTTTTACCCCCCCCCCAGGTAACATTTTGTAAACTTATTCTCATTAAAATCAACACCTTTCTTTTAAAAAATTGGAAATTATTTGATACAAATTTTGCTTTTTATTTGAGATAATATTACTATCTTTCCTACATTCATATTACAATAATTTACCCTATTTTTCAAGTCCCATTTTAGGGCCATTTACTAAAAAATGAAAAAAAGTAAAAAAAAGTGAATTTTCAAAATTCCGGCACTTTTTTGGGGGAATTTTGCATTTTCCCCTGGGGAATTTGCAATTTTCCTCCAATTTTGGTCCTGAATTTGCAAAATTCCCTTTTTGACAAAGATTCCTTCTTTTGCTATGTTAGTACCACCTTTAGAGAAAGGAGGTCTTAATTTGAAAAAATATCAAAAACGTAGTCTATCGGTAAAATGGAAATTAACCTTTCATAAGAAAGAAATTGAAGAGGATGAATTTCGATGTATCTTCTCTGATTTTATTGCCAAAGGAATCTTTGGCAGGGAAGATAAAAAAGAATACCTTGCTCTTCTTTTAAGTGATGTATTTAAGGAAACAGTTGATCCCAATGACTTAACTTTTTATAAAAACAACATTGGCATTGAAGTTTTTAATACTATTGCTTTTCAATGCGATATTGTTGTCTTTTATAAAGATATTTTATTAATTCTTGAATTCAACTCTTCTAGTGAAGAATTATACGTTGATCGAAACCAAGCATACCAATTTTTAACTCGGTATCAACTGTTAAAAGCTAAGAAAGATAATATCATAGTAAAAGCAAACGAAGTATGGTTAATCAATTTTAATAATTTTTTCAACAGTAAAAACAAAATCCTTATGGATTACTTTAGTTCCCGTAATGAATATGACCAATTACTTACGGAAAAAGTTAAAACTTTTGATATCTATCTACCAATGGGTATCAAAAAGTTTTATAATGATGGTGTTTCAAAAGAAAAATTATCAAATATCGAAAAGCTTGCTGTTATGTGTTATGATGGACATTATGAATCAGCAAAGAAAATTGTGGAAGGAAGTGATATACTTATGTGTATTTTAGATGATTTGATGACTTTATCACACAGTAGGAAAACAACGGAATATTATCAATCTATGGAAGATGCTATCACTGAAAGTAGAGCACAAGGCTTTTCCATTGGTGAAAAACGCGGCGAAAAAAGGGGTATTGCCATTGGCGAAAAACGCGGTCGTACTATTGGTCGAAATGAAGGCATTGCCATTGGCGAAGAGCGCGGTATCGCTATTGGTAAAGAGTGTGGACGTACTCTTGGACATGAGGAAGCTTATATGGAAATGATGAAGCAGCTTCAAGAATTAAATGTTTCAAAAGAAATTATAGAACAATTAATGAAAACAAAAAAAATAACAAAAAGTTTGAAAAAGTAAAATAAGAAATAATCATTACTTATAAAGATCTACATTAATAGAAAAATTATCAAATATCGAAAAGCTTGCTGTCATGTGTTACGATGGACACTATAAATCAGCAAAGAAAATTGTGGAAGGAAGTGATATACTTATGTGTATTTTAGATGATTTGATGACTTTATCTCATAGTAGGAAAACAACGGAATATTATCAATCTATGGAAGATGCTATCACTGAAAGTAGAGCACAAGGTATTTCCATTGGTGAAAAACGCGGACGTACTATTGGTCGAAATGAAGGCATTGCCATTGGCGAAGAACGTGGTATCGCTATTGGTAAAGAGTGCGGACGTACTCTCGGACTGGAAGAAGGACAAGAAAAAGCCTACATAGAAATATCAGAAGCACTTGGGATACCCTACGAAGAAATCAAAGAGAAAGCAAACAGTTTGAAAAAGACAAAAAAATAAACATTTCAATTGATTTAAATTTCACTAAAATTTTGAGAAAGGAGAGTAATTTATGTGCATTCTTGATGAAATAGGAAAGATACCATGTGACTTTTCAAAACCTTATTATCAATCTTTTGAAGATGCTGTAAATGAAAGTTACAATCGAGGTGTCGCTATTGGTATAAAACAAGGCAGGAAAAAAGCTATGAAAAAAATCGTAGAACAAAATATTGCTATCGGATATAAGGAAGCTTATATGGAAATGATAAAACAACTTCAAGATTTAAATGTTTCAAAAGAAATTATTGAACAGTTAATGAAAACAAAAGAAATAACAAAAAGTAAAATAAAAAATATAATATCCCATAGATGTGGACACGATAAGAAGAAGGGATCCAATAAAATGGACACATACTAAAGGATATTTTATTTATTAATAATTCCAAATATGTTAATATGTAAATACCGAAAATAGTTAGTCTGAAAAATAATTATTTTCATGACTATGTGTGCCTTGAACAAAGTGAAAGGAATGGTTGGTTAAAATAGAAAAACAAAGGGGCTGTCGAAAAAGTTAAGTGATTAATTTTTTTCGATAGTCTTTTTTTTTGAAATAAAATAAAATTTAAAAA
>CANQYK010000113.1 GCA_947628065.1 uncultured Bacilli bacterium
TACACGAATTACTTCATTCATAATTTCTCTCTCCTTCTAAAATAGTATAGCACATTTTTAAAAAATAGGTTATAATATTATAGATGAAAGGGTGTTGATATTGTGGATTTATTTAGTTTCGTTTTAATTGTAATTTTAATAGGCTTTGGTGCACTAGGTGCCAAAAGAGGTTTTTTACAAGCTTTGGTTCGTCTTGTTGGAACGGTTCTTGTCTTTGTTTTATCGTTCTTTTTGAAAGATGTCGTAGCACTTTTCTTAATGGAACATTTACCAGATATTAAATTATCAAAAACACTTGGTGTATTAAGTTCCTTTAATATCTTATTTTATCAAGTTATTTCTTTTGCGTTATTAGTATTTGTTCTTACCTTTTTATTAAGAATTTTACTATCTATTACTGGAATTCTTGGAAAAGTTATGAATATGACCTTTTTATTCGCGCTTCCAAACCGTATTTTAGGATGTTTAACAGGAGCCCTAGAAGGTTATTTATTTCTATTTTTAATCTTAACATTTTTGATGTTTCCGTTAAAAACACAAAGTTGGTATATGAATTCTTTTGTTCGTAAGTTTATTATGAACGATACACCAATTTTAAAAGAATCTTTTGGTGGAGTAAACAAAGCTTTGGAAGATATTATATCCAAAGAAAACAAAAGTGAAATGAATGCTAATTTAATTGATACAATGTTAAAATATAAATTAATATCAAAAGATTATCTTGAAAAATTAAGAAAAGAAAACAAATTAGGAGATATTCCAAATTTGGATTCCATTCTTAGTAAATATTAGGAGGGTTAATATGGTATATTTAGAAAAAGAAGAAGATTTTAAAAAAGAAATTGAAAAAGGGGATGTTTTGGTTGATTTTTATGCCACATGGTGTGGACCTTGTAAAATGTTAAATAGTGTGTTAGAAGAGTTAGAAGAGCACATTGAAAGAGTTAAAATTGTAAAAGTAGATATTGATTCATTTGAAGATCTAACAAAGGAACATGGTGTTATGAGTGTCCCAACACTTGAAGTGTATCATGATGGAAAATTAGTAAAAAAAGAAGTAGGATATCATGATTTTGATACCATTATTTCTTGGTTTTTAAAATAAGTAATTGGGTGGGTTCATATGTTAACAATAGAAGAATTTTTTAAAATTAAAGAGGATGAACTTTATATTGGAATGGTTCGTCCTTTTTTACAAAACTTAGAAAAAGAGGTTTATAAAAGGTATCAAAAAGATTTAAAAGAACAACAAGAAAGCATTCTTTTTGTAGAAGAATTGGATTATCAAAAGGAAGGGTTTACAAAAGAAGAATGGATGGAATTAGAAAAAAATACGTTTGATCTTTATTGTCATTCTTTTTTTGATAAGTACTCTTACGCTACTATTATTTGGAAGAAGCAAGATGGAACGTATTTTGATTGTAGTGAAAATATTCCTTTGGAGAAAAAGGAAGTGTTAGAAGAATATCTATTTCCTTTTTCCATGTTTTATAACATGGAAGAGATAAAAGTTTTATCTTATAAAGATAAATATTATTTAACAGAGGATAGTTATGAGGTTTATTTACCCATTAAAGAAATGGATGGAAAAATGCAAGATGCACTTTCTTATTTGGAAGAAAAATATAAGAAAGAAAAATTTCAAAAATATCAAGTAACAGAGAAAGAAAAAAAGGAAATTATTCTTTTGGCAGAAGAAAATAGAACAACCACAAAAGAGATGGAAATGCCAATAAAAGGTATTGCACCTTATATGGAGAATGTTTATCTTGCTATGATTGGAGATGGAAAAAGAATTGGTGCGACTTTTGTTGAAAAGTGTGAAAATGATATGTATTTTAATTTAATAACATATGATTGGGTTGATTTAACACAGTATTATCTTAGAGATTTAGAGCCTTTTTCTTGGTACTATAAAGAAACAGAATTTGATATTGTTGAAGTAACAGATCAAGAAACACAAGAGAAACATTTAACGCTACAAGTAACAACCGATAAACCATTACTTGTTTATTTTGAAGCACATAAGAAAGAAAGCGAAAAAAGAGATCCTCTTGTTTACCAAAAAAGGAGTAGTAAGTACTTTTCATAATCATAAAATTATAGTATAATAAAAAAAGAAGGAGGAGAGTATTTTGAGCAATAAATTATATGCCAAAGTCTTTGGTTGGCTGTTTGTAGGGTTACTTGTGACATTTGGAACCGGACTTGTTCTTATGAATTATCCAGATGGAGTAATAAACTTATTTGGTGGTATGGGCTATCTTATTATGCTAATAGTAGAAGTTGGAATTGCTATTTTCTTTGGTGTTCGTCTAAAGAAAATGAATAAGGCAACAGCTATCTTTTGTTATTTGTTATATTCCTTTTTAACCGGTGTTACCTTTTCCCTTTTGTTTTTAGAATTTGAATTAGGTACCCTGTTATATGTATTTTTGGTTACTGCCCTTGTTTTTGGACTCTTTGCATTCTTTGGAGCCGTTACCAAATTACCACTTCATAAAATAGGAACCTTTCTCTTAATTGCACTGTTTGCTATTATCATCTTAGAAGTTGTAAACATCTTTGTTGGAAGTGAACAACTTAATATGGGGCTTTGCATTATAGGAATTTTAGTCTTTGTTGGTTATATTGCTTATGATGTACAACGTCTACCAATGTTACTTGATTATGCAGGAGAAGAAAATGGAGCGATTTATGGAGCATTTCAATTATATTTAGACTTTATTAATTTATTTCTTCGATTATTGGAACTATTTGGAAATAGCAATAACAACGATTAAAAAAATACGGAAATTATTAATCCGTATTTTTTTTGGTAAGACGACCAATTCGAAATTGATATTTTGGACTTTCCTTTTCATATGTTTTTAGACTTGATTCTAAACCATGAAATTGAAAAAACTGAGAAGTAGAAATTCCATCTTCTTTGGTTTCCTCTTTTGTTTTTACAACGTTTTCATATATTCGTTTTGCTATGTCTTCCTTTAATTCACTATTATTTGCTTGAATCATTTTTTGAATGATATCTTTTATGGTATCGTTTTCTTCCTCATATTTAATAACTGTAATTTTTAAGTTATCATCTTCTGTTTGAAAGAAAAAGGTAACGTCATTCTTGGTAATTTCTTTTCCATTTTCTTTTTCTTCTAATTCATCCATATTAATTTTATAAGTAGCATCTTCCATTTTTTTATTGTAAGACTTTATTACTTTTTCAAGTGTTTCTTCTTCAATGGTTTCTACCTGTGTTAAGCCTTCTATATTAACTTCTTCTCCTTCTTTAGCTTTTTCCTTTTGTTCTTCTCGTTTTTCTGCAGCTTCGGCATCTAATATAGCTTTTGTAACACCAGCTCCCAACAGATAAGAACAAGTTCCTCCAACTACCGTTATTATAATATAGATAAGAAGCATTTTTTTTGTCATTTTTGTTTTAACTTTTTTCTTTTTCGCTTTTTTCATTTTTATCACCATCCTTAGTTACAATTATATCATAATTTTTATAAATTGTATTTTAAAAGAGAAAGTCGCCAGAAATTTTCCCTAATATTAAATAAACCTAATAATGGTAAGGAAATATTGATATTTTTGCCGAAAAAAATTACTTT
>CANQYK010000114.1 GCA_947628065.1 uncultured Bacilli bacterium
ACTCAAGAACTATCGCCCCTCACGGAACCGTACGTGCGGCTTTCCCGCATACGGCTCTTCACAGTAATCTTTGAAGTATTACCATAATGAATATGTTATTTTAGGCTTAACTAGTGGCGAATATTTTATTATGGCATGTATTTTATCCCAAGTAATATTTCCTCTCTGACTCCTCCTAGATAGCCATTTCTTTAATTCTTTCATAACATAATCATATATTTCTCTCAGCCATGACAAATTGAAACTTATGCCATAGTAATTGTAGTATCCTACTAGTTTTCTATTTAATGCTTTAATTAGAGCTTTTGGTTTTACATTTCGATTTTGTTTTATAAATTCTTTAATGTTTTGTTTCTTTACTTTAGATTTCTTATCACTCGTTTTATATCCAACTCTGTACTGTCCATTTCTTGTTTTGGCATTGTATATAGTGAAACCTAGAAAATCAAAATTTTCATTTGATGTTGTATTTCTCCCAAAAGGAAATATTCTTGTTTTGCTTGTCTCAATTTCTAAGTCGAATTTTGCTAGTCTCTCTATTAATTCCTGATAAAACCACTTTGCATCTTCTTCATACTCAAAGCTAGCAACGAAATCATCCGCATATCTCACTAGATGACATTCTCCTTTACTTTTAACTTGGACATACAATTTAAACCATAAATCTAGTACATAATGTAAATATACATTGGCAAGTATTGGGGATATTATTCCTCCTTGTGGAGTTCCTTTTTCACTTTCATAGTATTGTTGTTCTTCTATTATCCCAGCTTTCAAAAACCGGACAATATATCGGATAAAGTTCTTATCTTTTATTGTGTGTTCTAAAAATCTTACTAACCATTTATGATTAACATTATCAAAGAATCCTTTTATATCTGCCTCAACTACATAGTTTACTTTTCCTTTCATGATAATCTTATCAATTTCTTTTATTGCCATATGACAGTCTTTATTTGGTCTAAAACCGTAAGAACAGTCTAGAAATATTGGTTCATATATTGCTGTTAATATATCTGCCATTACTCCTTGAACCAATTTATCTTCATAACTAGGTATCCCCAATGGTCTTTGTTTTCCATTTGCTTTGGGTATGTATACTCTTCTTACTGCTTTTGGTCGATAAGAAAATGTTTTCATTTTCTTTACTAGATTTTCTATATTTTCTTCTAGGTTGCTTTCATATTCTTCTTTTGTAACTTTATCCATACCTGTTGCTTTTTCTCCACTTAGTTCTTGATGTTTTGCTTTCAATGTTTTTACATTTATGTATTGCATTAAACTTTGAACATTTCTGTATTTTACTAGTTGTCTTCTTATTTCTACATAATCAATTTCCATTTTCTTCCACTACCTTTCTTATGTATTAATGTTTCTTATATAGAAACGATTACTGTGCTAACTCCTTCGCTCCTTATCCTACCACGATATATCTTCACTACTACGAGTTAGTCCGACTTCTTATAAATCTTCATAATAACCTCTAGTTTTACCTATCTTTAAGACCTCACTGCCAGTTATTATTTACCTTAACTATTGGTATATGAAACCGCTAGTACTTGGAATCTATAAGACCTCACGGGTATCGTAATTATATTATGTTCCTCTCGAAAAGTTCTTAGACCCCGGTGGAACCTACGCATTCTTGTCATTATCGTTTGCGTATTACTGCCTGCTATGTTATGAAGCATATCGGCTTCCACTCGATGGTATAACGAGGCTCAATATTATTTCAGGTGGTGTCGCACCCTTTCCTCTAGGAACTCCTAACTCCAACGCTTAAACCTTATCTCACGACTTCGGCTCCATGGGTTAGTACTAACTCTTGACCTAGTTTGTTAGGCTAGTCTATCTCTAGCTATATAATTACGACCGAACCGTCGCACTCATTTTCTTTCTCCTCCTTTAGGGCTTCATAAAGCACGTTTGCTTCTTTTTCTCCTACTACTTGACTTAATTCTTCGACACTTGCTTCTCTTATTCTTTTTAGAGAACCAAATTGTTTGATTAACTCTTTTCTTCTTGCCTCTCCTATTCCTGGTATCACATCAAGATAAGAGGACAATAATCCTTTGCTTTTAAGAGATCGATGATAGGTAATTGCAAAGCGATGGACTTCTTCTTGTATTTTTGCAAGATACAAAAAAAGTGGACTATCTTCATCAATGGCTAGTTCTTCTAACTTATCATTGATTAATTTACTTGTTCTATGGTGACTATCTTTGGCAAGACCTAAAATAGGAATGGATAGACCTAGAGAGGTAATTATTTCTTTGGCTACCTTAACTTGGTTTTCTCCTCCATCCATAACAATCAAATCTGGTTTTTCTAAGTCTTCCATTAATACTTTATAATAACGGCGATATAAGACTTCTCGCATTGCCCCTAAATCATCTTTTACATCGGTTTTAATTTTATATTTTCGGTATTCTTTCCTTAAGGGTTCAAAATCACGAAAGACAACCATCGCCCCTACATAAAAGGTACCAAAAAGATGGGAATTATCAAAGCTTTCCATTCTGGATACTTTGATATCTCCTAAAAGATGGGATAGATCGGATAGTGCTTTTTCTTTCATTGCATCATCTCTTTTTATTTTCTCTAATTCTTCTTCTAAGACGACTTTTGCATTTTCTTCTCCTAATTGTAGAAGTTTCTTTAAGTCCCCTCGCATCGGGGTTGATACTTTAAGATCCAAATAAGAAGATAACAACTCACTTTCTAATTCTTCTCCTACTAGAATCTCTTTTGGTTTTACATTTTTTTCATAAAATTTAATGATATACTGCATCATATCATCAACCTCATTATCCAAAGTAACAAGCGTTTCATGATGACGACCAAAAAGAAGTCCTTCTCTTATAAAGAAAACAGTAATGGATAAATAGTTTTCTTCTTTATAGTAAGCAAACAAATCAAGATTATAATTACGATTCAAGTCTATTTTTTGTTTGCTTAATGTAATATCAATATCTTCTAACATAGTTTTTAATTCTAAGGCTTTTTCATAGTTTAGATTTTTACTTGCTAGTAACATCTCTTTTTCTATTTTTTCTTTAATGTCTTTGCTATTTCCTTTTAAGAAAGAAGTAATTTCATCACACATTGCCTTTATTTTTTCTTGTTCTACTTCTTTTACACAATAGCCCAAACATTCATGAATATGATAATACAAACACTCTTTTTTCTTTAAATGTTCACACTTTCTAAGAGGATAGAGACGATTTAACATATGAACAGTTTTTCGGGCTGCGGTAACATTTGGATAAGGACCAAATAGTTTATGGTTTCCTTTTTTTCGGGATGTATTTCGAACCACCCTTAATCTTGGATATTTTTCATTGGTTAATTCAATATAAGGATAACTTTTATCATCCTTTAATAGAATGTTGTATTTGGGATCATACTTTTTAATCAAAGTAATTTCTAAGATTAAGGATTCTAGTTCCGTACTTGTTACGATATATTCAAAATCATCAATATCTTCTACTAACATACGTGTTTTACCCGTAACATTTCCTGTAA
>CANQYK010000115.1 GCA_947628065.1 uncultured Bacilli bacterium
GCTTTATACCCTTCTCCTGTTACTTGGTATTCCATTCCATTTGGAAGAATGATTTTCTTTGCGGTTTGTGAGTTTACCGTTAGTGTTCCTGTTTTATCGCTTGCAATTACCGTACAACTACCAAGAGATTCAACAGAATTTAATTTTCTTACCACCACTTGTTTTTTTGACATTTTACTAGAGGCGATGGTAAGTGCCATCGTAAGAGCAAGAGGAAGACCTTCTGGCATAGCAGAAACAGATAAAGCAATTACCGATAGAAAGATTTCATGGTATTCTACTTCTTTTATGAAAAGGAAAAATGCAATCAGAATTCCAATGATCAAAACAAAAAGACTAATTTGTTTGGAAAACTTGGATACCCGAATGGTAAGTGGTGACTTTTCTTCCTTCGTATTGTGTAAGTGCTTGGCAATCTTACCAAGTTCTGTATCTAGCCCTATTTTTACAACGATGGCTTCTCCACGACCGGATACTACGGTAGTACCTGCAAAAAGCATATTTTTTTGTTCTAAAATAGAACAGTTTTCTTTTTTTATTGCTTCTATTTGTTTTCGAACCGATACACTTTCTCCTGTTAGGGTTGACTCATCAACTAATAAGTGATCCGTTTTTACAAGGCGTAAGTCTGCTGTTATTTTCTCACCCGAATCAAACAAGACATAATCCCCTATCGTTAAGTCACTGGAGTCTATTTCCATTTCTTTTCCATCTCTTATTACTTTTGTTTTATCAACTACTAAGGAAAGTAAGCTATCCATTGTATTGTTTGCTTTGTTTTCTTGATAGCACCCCATAATCGCATCTAATAGGATAATAAAAAGAATGGCAAAGGCATCAAATGTCTCTCCTACTAGAAAAGAAAAAACAATAGCAAGAAACAAAAGAAATAAAATAGGATCGATAAATTGTTTGAAAAAAAGAAGTAAAATACTAGGCTTTTTCTTTTTGGGTAATTTATTTTTTCCATATTTTTCTTGTCGCTCTTCTACTTGCTTGGAAGATAGACCACTAGCGTTTGTATCAA
Source organism: uncultured Bacilli bacterium (assembly GCA_947628065.1). Taxonomy (GTDB): domain Bacteria; phylum Bacillota_I; class Bacilli_A; order RF39; family UBA660; genus Onthousia. The sequence goes on from CANQYK010000115.1 coordinate 1,028, forward strand.
GTTCTTTTTCTATTTCATCAATTTCTTTTTGGTAATCCATACTAACCCCCTAACTACACAAGGAATCGTTTGTCTTATAACGACTACACTTTAAACATGGATGATACTCTAAATCCATATTAAAATCAGTATTACTGTTTCTTTTTACAATTACATAACTACTACTATTACAGTCACTATTTGGTTTATCTGGATCTTTTAATGTTTTTAAATATCCATTATTTATCAAATCGGTAGCATTGATTCGAAAGGTACTTCCTATCGTTGGTATTTCTCCTGTGTGTTCGATTAAATAATTGGTTGTACTTGCTTTTAAAGTTCTTTCAAAATCATCATAACTAGCATTTCTTGCTTGATCTAAATATTTTTGAACGGATACTACTCCAAGTGTCATTAAAACTCCTAAAATAATAATGACTGCTAATAACTCCATTAATGTAAATCCCTTTTTATTCTTCATTTTCTTTCTCCTCCTTTAAGGCTTCATAAAGCACTTTTGCTTCTTTTTCACCGACTACTTGACTTAATTCTTCTACACTTGCTTCTCTTATTCTTTTTAGGGAACCAAATTGTTTGATTAACTCTTTTCTTCTTGTCTCTCCTATTCCTGGTATTACATCAAGATAAGAAGATAATAATCCTTTGCTTTTTAAAGATCGATGATAAGTAATCGCGAAACGGTGAACTTCTTCTTGTATTTTTGCAAGATACAAAAAGAGTGGACTCTCTTCATCAAGGGTTAATTCTTCTAACTTATCGTTGATTAATTTACTGGTTCTATGATGACTATCTTTGGCAAGTCCTAAAATAGGAATGAATAGACCAAGAGAAGTAATAATTTCTTTGGCTACTTTAACTTGATTTTCCCCTCCATCCATAACAATTAAATCCGGTTTTTCTAAGTCTTCCATTAATACTTTATAATAACGGCGATATAAAACTTCTCGCATCGCCCCTAAATCATCTTTTACATCGGTTTTAATTTTATATTTTCGGTACTCTTTTTTTAAGGGTTCAAAATCACGAAAGACAACCATTGCCCCTACATAAAAGGTACCAAAAAGATGCGAATTATCAAAGCTTTCCATTCTGGATACTTTGATATCTCCTAAAAGATGAGATAGATCGGATAGTGCTTTTTCCTTCATCGAATCATCTCTTTTTATTTTTTCTAATTCTTCTTCTAAGACGACTTTCGCATTTTCTTCTCCTAATTGTAAAAGCTTTCTTAAATCCCCACGCATGGGTGTTGAGACTTTAAGATCCAAATAAGAAGATAACAACTCGCTTTCTAATTCTTCCCCTACTAGGATCTCTTTTGGTTTTACATTTTTTTCATAAAATTTAATGATATACTGCATCATATCATCAACCTCATTATCCATGGTAACAAGGGTTTCATGATGACGACCAAATAGAAGTCCTTCTCTTATAAAGAAGACCGTAATCGATAAATAGTTTTCTTCTTTATAATAGGCAAACAAATCAAGATTATAATTACGATTCAAGTCTATTTTTTGTTTGCTTAACGTAATATCTATATCTTCTAACATGGTTTTTAATTCTAAGGCTTTTTCATAGTTTAAGTTTTGGCTTGCTAACAACATTTCTTTTTCTATTTTTTCTTTGATGTCTTTGCTGTTTCCTTTTAAGAAAGAGGTAATTTCATCACACATTGTCTTTATTTTTTCTTGTTCTACTTCTTTTACACAATAGCCCAAACATTCATGAATATGGTAATACAAGCACTCTTTTTTCTTTAAATGTTCACATTTTCTAAGGGGATAGAGTCTGTTTAACATATGAACGGTTTTACGAGCTGCCGTAACATTTGGATAAGGACCAAATAGTTTATGGTTTCCTTTTTTGCGGGATGTATTTCGAACTACTCTTAGTCTTGGATATTTTTCATTGGTTAATTCAATATAAGGGTAACTTTTATCATCTTTTAATAGAATGTTATATTTGGGATCATACTTTTTAATCAAAGTAATCTCTAAAATTAAGGATTCTAGTTCTGTACTTGTTACGATATATTCAAAATCATCAATATCTTCTACTAACATACGTGTTTTACCCGTAACATTTCCTGTAAAGTAGCTTTTCAAACGATTTCTTAAATTTTTCGCTTTTCCAACATAAATAATATTACCATCTTTGTTTTTCATTTGGTAACTTCCTGGTAGTGTTGGAACTTGTTTTAATTTTTCACGAAAATCTTTCATACCTCTCACCCTTTCTTCTATTATAGCACGTTTTCCCTTTTTTTCTTATCCTTTTCCATCGAAAAGAAAAAGAATGTGTAAAACCTAACACATTCCTTTATAATTCAAATTCACTTACCTACGGACAGTTTTTGAAACTATATAAAATCGAACTAAATATCATTTTAGTTCGTTTGTCCAGAAATTTTCCCTAAAAAATAAATTTTAGGGATTTTTCTTTTAGAATAAAAAGAAAAATCGAAAGATTAACCTC
>CANQYK010000116.1 GCA_947628065.1 uncultured Bacilli bacterium
AAAAAAGAATAGAACTAGTCTATCCTATCCTTTCTTACACGATAAAAAGAATTTAGGTAACTATCTAAAGCTACCCCTCCTTTGGTGACTATTTGTAAATTTACAGTATTTGACATATTAAATCAACTGCCTTTCCTTTATGTAAACTTTATCTTTTGATATATTTATCTTACAATAATTCTCATACTTTTTCAAGTTTTAGAAAGAGTTTTTCATTTTTTAGTTAACCTGTAGTAGGTCCTCCAGGTGTAGGGCCTATATTACCACAAGTACTATTTTCAACCCCTTCTATTTCATTGCTAATTTCATAATTACTATTACCACTCTTATCGGTAACAGAGTTTTCTTTTAATTTAAGAAAAATTTTACCACAATGAGTGATCCAATTATCGTTTTCTTCTTTATTTACTACAAATGTATACCGTTTTCCATTTTCTATATTTTCTGTTTTTGATAATGTAGTAACCACATCATATTCATTTTGATAGTATCTTGTTTCTTCTTCTTCAACATTTCTTACATAAAAACTATTAGCCGTTAAATCAGAAATACTATCACTATCATCGGTACATTCCACAATAATATTTCCTCCATTAGAAAAATCCGTAGTAGAATTATTTGTAAATTTACAAACAGGTTCACTATCATCACTACTTGAATCACGTTTAAAAACAAATGGATTACTTTCACTTCCATCTCCACTTTCATACAAAGTATTTGCTTTTAGATATATAACTGGTCGAGCTACATAAAAGCGGAAATTATCTGGTTCTAAACTAGTAATAGATCCAGTTCCAGTTATATAATATACTTCAAACGAATAGTTAGTATTTGAGGTAATAGTCCATTGATGCTTTCCATCCATATACAACCAGTTATTATCTTTACAATCTTCTATATTTTCACTACTATTATTCCAGTCATATATATCTGTTTTTAAACACGTATCTCTATTTGTTGTACTTCCTCCACTTGTCGCATATCCATAATCAGAAGAATATATTAATCCAACACGTCCTTTCCAATTGGTTTTCCTTGTTTTCGTACATTTTCCTTTTGTTGTACATGTTTCTTCTCCTCTTTCATAGGAATACCACTGATCTGTTGTTCCATTAACTGCACTAGCATATTCTCTTAATGTTCCTCCTAAAAACCACTTTGCATTTCCTGCCATTTTTTGTGATTCCGGTAATAACCCTGATTCACTAAAATCACAAGTTGTTGATGTACCTAACGATCCATATGGACAATTTCCACTTTGACGATTCCAATAAATACTTCCCTTTCCTTCTATTGCTAACTCATTGTTATCATATCCTGGATTTAATACCATCATAAGTCTTGCATCCGTCCAATCAGAACTTCCATGTCCAAAACTCTCTATTGATCCCATATTACTTTTATACTTATTATCCCATGAAACATATCCATATTCCCATGATTCCTTATCACCTGCTGGTAATACTTCTTTTCTTATTAATTTGATTCTTTTCTCTTTCTTTCCTGTTCCATCATCTACTGTCTCAATTCCGATGATCCTCCAACCTGCAGTTTCATTATTGAAGGTTACATAGTTATTTGGGTCTTTCCCTATATATCTATAATCTTTTAATTCATTGCTACTCCATCCACTTTGTTGTGTTCCTGCTTCATGATTGAATACATACATCTTATTTTCTTTGGCTGTTTTATCTTCCTTACTATAATTTATATCATAATCTTGTATGCTTTCATCATTGGTATAATTTGCAAGCAGGATATCTGCTGCTGTATCTACTTTAGCTTCTTCAAATAAATAACAATTATTAGGTAAGGATAAATCATTATAATCAAGTCCTATTTCATATCCCAGTGGAATTGTTATACTTCCTGTAGTTTTATTCTTTACTTTTATTTGATATTTTAAAAAGTATCCTAGAGAACCATTTGCTGTTAAATTTACTCCTGTTTCTTTTACCATTGGATTGTATCCATCACCAGATACATATCCTGCTTCAACATTTTCTGCTAAGTTTCCTTTATAATAAAAATTAAACCTTGCTTGTCTATTATTCTTATTAATTACTTCTACTTCAAATGTTTTTGTTTCATTGGCATTTACTACTAACTTATCATTCACTTCCCCATCTACTTTTAACTCTCCAACAAGATTTCCTGTTATCATTTTAATGGCGTTCTTCTTTTCTTTGTTTACGGTAAAATAGGCATAAGAAGAATACGTTCCTATTACAAAGACTGTTAATAGAAGTAAGTATGCAATATAGACTTTGGATACACTCGCCTTAAATAACTTCTTCATTTCTTCACCTAAAAAAGAACAGAATTAACCTATTCTATCCTTTCTTACACGATAAAAAGAATTTAGGTAACTATCTAAAGCTACCCCCCCCCCGTAAACTATTTGTAAACTTTATAATGTTTGACATGTAAAATCAGCTACCTTTCTTTTTGCTACTATAACTTTATTTCTACTCTTACTACATTCATAATACAATACTTTCTCTTCTTTTTCAAGAATTTATTCATCAAATCTACAAAATCTACAACAAGTCACAAAAAAAGAAAAAAATTTAACTTTTTCTTCTTCTTTTATCTATCTTATATCTCCAATACTAGGTGCACAATAGTTAGGTTTAATTCTACTTATCTTTTCCCTACAAAGGATATATACTTTCTTTAGCACCAACACGATGGTATATAATCACTCCTCTCATTCATTGGTAATGATAGTTTAACTTCATCATTTGGATTTCCACTATTATCTATAACAGCATTGAATTCTATTGTAAAGATACCATAAGAGTTACTACAAGCTCCATTTAATTCTTTTATATTAAATGAATATCTTTTCCCATTTGGAATTGTTTCTATCTTTGTTCTAGTAACAGTTGCAGTGGAATTTTTTTCTTGATCATTCGGACAGTCCTTTGTACCTATATCAATATTATTAGCTGTTAAATCAGATGTAAAACCTCCACTATTATCCGTACATTCTACTTCAATATCTAAACTTTGGTTACGAACTTTTAATTCTTCTGGATAATTTGTAAACTTACAAATAGGACCTTCAAAGTCAGCATTTGGATCATCTGTAAAGACAAAAGGATTACTTTCACTTCCATCTCCTCTTCCATATAAAATATCTGCCTTTAGATAGACGACTGGCCGCACACCGTACGCATTGTACACGCTGCCGTTGCGGCCGACATACCCCGTGTAGATCACACCGAACGCAATGTACGAATCGTCGGAGCGAGGGGCGATTGTCCATTGTGTTTTACTGCTATTATAAAGCCAGTCATTATTCTTACAATCTAGTATTCCTCCACTACTACTATCCCAGTTATACAAATCTTTTGCTAAACAGGTATCCCTATTCGCACTACTTCCTCCA
>CANQYK010000117.1 GCA_947628065.1 uncultured Bacilli bacterium
AAGTAAATGCAATACTTATTCTAATAGTAAATGCAACTGGTATAGAAAGAATTGCATTTACTATTAGAATTCACATACCTTTTTGGTATTTTTTTAATCCCTTGACTTACAAAGAAAAAAGTTGTAGTATAAACATAAAAATTATGGAGGAAAAAATGGAAAAAGAAGATTTAGAATTATTAAAAAAGAAACTTAGTCTACTAAGTGAGAAAGAAAAAAAATTAAGAGATCAATATTTATCTAGTTTAGGAAAAGGAGAAATACAAGGACCACTTGTTGGCTATCCTAGTATCGATAAACCAGGTTTAAGATATTATCCTGATATGTTATTTCATGAAAGAAAGAAATATAATAAAATTATGGATCGCTTAAAATCAGTTTGGAAAAATGAAGATGAAATGATTGAATATTATGGAACAGAAATAAAAGCACAAGAATTTTTTGATAGAATAGATGAGATTGCCAAATCATTACATGCCATTGGAATCAAAGAAAACGATTCCATTGTAGTGTCCCTTGATGCAACACCAGAATTTTTAGAGCTTTTATTAGCCTGTGAAAAAGTAGGTTGTTCTATAAAAAATGATTTAGGGCCTGTTGATGATATTATAAGTTTTATCAATGAAAATGATGAAATTCCATACTATATCACACAAGATTATATTACAAAAGAAGATACAGATAAAATATATAACGAAACAGGAATAAAACATATTATTACAATTGATCCTTTATTCTCAGTAAAAGATAAGAGTAAAGTAAGAAAAAACAACTTAGAAGAACTGAATAGTAGATACCAAAAAGAAATATCAAGAGATGAGAGAAATATAGATTTTAAAATCTTTTTAGAAAAAGGAGTAAATGAAAAAGAAGTTGTTCCAGTAAAAGAAGATTATCCACTATTCTCTGCTTTTACAAGTGGTACAACAGGAAAACCAAAAGAAGTAATTCATTCTTCAGAAACAATTATGGGAATTGTTAATCAGTTATCATTATTTCCATCCAGTAAAGAAGAAAGAGATACCTGGCTTTTAACCTTGTTACCACCAACATTAGTAGCAGTTGTAGTTGCTATGATGACTTTTCCTTTGGCAGATGGAAAAAAACTAATGTTAGATCCTTATTGTAAATTAGAAGATATTGATATGGAAATGATGTATTATGAACCAAATTGTTGGCCAACCATTCCTATTTTCTTTAATGTCTTACTAGATAGTAAAAGAATTCCAAAAGATTATGACATGAGTTATTTTAAATTATTTGGATTTGGTGCAGAGCCTCTTCATATAAAATATGTTAATGAAGTACAAAACTTTTTAGAAAAACACAACTGTCATGCTCAACTTGGTGTAGGATATGGACAAAGTGAAGGAGGCTCTGACTTTACTGTAACAGCAGGGGTAGATATGTTAAGAATTGGTAGTTCTGGTTTTCCATTAATTGATACTAATATTGCAATTTTTAAACCTGGAACAACAGAAGAATTAGGATATAATCAAATTGGAGAAATAGCCAAAAGTGGCCCCGGTATTATGTTAGGATATTCCGATGAAGAATTAACAAAACAAGTATTAAAAGAACATGCAGATGGACTTTGGGTACATACTGGTGACTATGGATATATCAATGATAAGGATGGCCTTTTATATGTTTTAGGACGAGAAGGGATTCCAATTTATAAAGATAAAAGAGTCTTTCCTTTAGGACTTGAAAATAAGTTTTTAACAATTCCAGAAATAAAAGAAGCAATTGTTGTATCAGGAAAAGATAGAAAACACGAAGGCTTTGAAAGACCATATTTATTTGTAGTCAAAGAAGAAAATCAACAAGAAGAAAAAGTAAGAGAAAAAATAAAGCAAGTAATGGACGAAGAGTTATTAGAAGAAGAAAAACCAGCAGATATTTTCTTCCTTGAAGAAAAACCAATTAAAAAATTTAAAACTGATCGTAAAGTATTACAAAAAAAGTATAACTTATAGGGACTTACAAGAGTCTCTTTTTATTTACAGAAAAGCAAAAAAACATTATAATAATAGTATAGTAGGAGTGTGAGGAAAATGAATATTATTACAATTACTTCTAATGTTTGTTGTTTTTTATTTTTAATTCTTTTAATTGCTATTTATGCTTCTAAGCAAAAAGTAAAGAATGAAGAGAATCGAATTTATAAGTGGATATTAATTTGTAATTTTGTAATTCTTTTAATTGAATTATTATTTATGCTTAGTATTACTTATTTTAAAGATAACGTTAATATTATTATGATATTTGAAAAAATATATTTTATTTATATTCTTATGTGGATTCTTTTATTTACTTATTATATTATTTTAACTTCCAATGAAAAAAATAAGACGATTTATTCTTTATTACATGAAAACAATAAAATAAACATTATGGTATTAATTTTACTCTTTCTTTTAATAGGAATTGTTATTGCTATACTACCATTAGAGCATCATTACAAAAATGGTTATATCGAATATTCATCTGGAATGGCTCCTAATTTTATGGCTTTCGTTGCTAGTATGATGTTACTTGTTGCACTTGTTTCTATCTTGTTAAATAGAAAAACTTTAAATAAGAAAAAAATAATCCCTATTTTTGTATTTTTAATTTTATTATCAATTGTTTATTGGATTCATACAATATATCCTAGTCTTCTTTTGATTACACCTTCTATGACAATTATTAGTCATTTAATGTATCATACCATTGAAAATCCTGATATGAAAATGATCAACCAATTGAATCTTGCCAAAGATGTAGCAGAAAAAGCTAACCAAGCGAAAAGTGATTTTCTATCCAGTATGTCTCATGAAATAAGAACCCCATTAAATGCTATTGTAGGATTATCCGAAGACATTGCAAGTTGTGAAAATTTACCAAAAGAAATGGAAGAAGAAGCACATGATATAGTGTCTGCTTCTCATACCTTACTTGAAATTGTAGGTAATATTTTAGACCTTAATAAAATAGAAAGTGAAAAACTAGAAATTATTGAAGTGCCTTATAACTTTGTGGATGAAGTAACTTCTCTTGCTAAAATAGCAGGTACTAGAATTGGAGAAAAACCAATCAAATATAATATTTCGATCGCTCCAGATGTTCCATATGAATTATTAGGAGATAAAGTTCATATGAAACAAATCATCAATAACTTATTAACCAATGCCATTAAATATACCGATAGTGGAAGTATTGATTTTCGTGTAAAATGCATCAATCAAAACAATATTTGTACGTTAATTATATCCGTTCAAGATACAGGACGAGGGATTAAAAAAGAAAACATAGAAAAACTATTTACGAAATTTGAACGACTTGGAGTTGAAAAAACATCCACAACCGAAGGAACTGGACT
>CANQYK010000118.1 GCA_947628065.1 uncultured Bacilli bacterium
TAAAATTACCTATTTCTCCCAACTTACGTTGTTCCCAAGAAAAAAGTAGATCAACGATCTACTTTCCAGATATAATATTTAAGTCTAAATCACCATTTAAAACAAAATTTCTAAGGATTTCATATATTTCAATGTTTACTTCAGACTCCTTTAATTCTCTTTTGCATACTTGTTCAAGTGTATCTTTAGCTATTTCTCGGTTTACCGATTTGATTAATTCATCAAACCTACCAAAAGCATTAATATTTGTTTCATTAATATCAGAAGATATAATACTACGTAATTTTGACTCATCTAATCCAAAAGCCAAAGATAATTTTCTTATTTGATCATTTTCTGTACTCATTTCATATTCTGTAATATAATCCATAAATGTTTTACTAGAATCAATTACTATATCTCCACTTTGAATATCGTGAATTAACATATTCGCATATTTTTGTTGTTCTGACGATAAACTTGCAAAAGACTTATGAAGATTATTAAGAGCTTCTTCTAATTCTTCTTTCGTACAATTTTCTTGTGTTAAAACCTTTAAATACTTTTTAAATCTATTATTCATGTAATCAAAATCAATTTTACCATCATCTATTTCAATCAAACTTCCATCAATATCAAATGGAATTTCTTCTGGATGCTTTCTTTGATCTTTTTCTATATCAATATATCTTTGATTTAAAGCTGCTAAAGCCTCAATAGTAACTGGACTATTATGCATAACAATTTCATCAAATAATTCGGCTATATTATCCTCTTTTTCTTGACTGCTATCATTTAAATCGTATAATGCATCCGTATCTATTGTTGGAATATTTTTTTCTTTTTCTGCCTTTGGAGTATATCCTTGAATCATAGCTGCTGTTAAATATTTATTAAATTCATTATAGGATTTTACAAATTTTCTTCTTGCTTCAGGTTCTTCTGGAAGTCTTTCAAAATTATTAATACCCTCACTAGTAAATAAATCTGTTATTTCTTGATATATTAAATTCATTTTTTCAATGTGTTCATTTAATTTTGGAACAAACAATTGAAATGGTTTATCTCCAGAATAAAGTTTTATAGCTTTTTCTATATTTTTTTCCATAGTATATGGCTTTCTATAATACTTGATAATTCCAAAAGGCTTTTCTTGTTGATCAAAAATTCTATTCGTTCTTGAAAAAGCTTGAATAATATTTTCATATCTAAGTACTTTATCAAGATACAATGCATTTAACCATTTGGAATCAAAACCAGTTAACATTTGATCAACAACTATTAAAAGTCCTAACCTATCATGATCTTGTATTCTCAAATATGGCTTTTTATGCGCTAAACGATTGCTTACATCTTTCTTAAAGAAAGCACTTGAACTTAATGAAAATTTCTGATCATACATTTTATTATAATCATCAATTATTTCTACAAGACCATCTTCTTTAAATATAGCTCCATCACTATTATCAATATTTGGATCTACCAAAACAGTAAATTTAAATATCTTATCTGCTTCTTTCGATTTTAACAACCTATAATATTCAATAGCTTCTGGTATACTTGAAGTAGCTAAAATCGCACTAAACTTATTCTTTCTACTTATTCTTATCCAATTATTTAAAATATTATCAACAACTTGCTCTCTATGTTTTTCATTATATTGTGAATTTGGTATAAAATCTTCAATACCCTTGATAATGTTTCCATTTTTATCTTCTATAGAAGCCATTTCAACTTCATTCATATATTTGTAATATATTTTACTTTTTTCTGGATTGGAAATTGCATCTTCTTCTGAGGTAGAACGTGACTTTTCAAGCGCTACTACTTTTCTTAAATCCATATCTTTAAAGGTTGATACTTTATAAAGATCAAAGCCTAAAACATTATTATCTTTTATTCCATCTGCAAGTACATATCGATGTAATTCATTACCAAATATATCAGATGTTACACTCAATTTCTTTTTATTTTCTTCAAAAACTGGTGTCCCTGTAAATCCAAAGAAAATAGCATTAGGAAATGTATCTCTTATCGATGTCATCATAGTACCAAAAGTATCTCGATGACATTCATCGACTATGATTACTATTCTTTTTCTATTGATCAAATTGATATCATAAGTATAGATACCTGCTATATTCTTTATATTGCTCATTTTTTGGATTGATGTAACAATTAAAATACTTTTATCATCTTTTAATTTCGTAATCAAATCCTTAGTATCATCAGTCCCAGCTACATCATCTTTAGAATCGGCAAATCCTTGATATTCATTTAAACTTTGTGTTCCTAATTCAATTCTATCCATTAAAAATACAACTTTATCAGCATCTTTTGAATTAGCAATTAATTGAGCAGATTTAAAAGATGTCATTGTTTTTCCACTTCCAGTTGTATGCCAAACAAATCCACCTCGAGCATTTGGATTGGTCCAATCTGTTTTAGAAATAGTATCCGATATTTTATTGGCTGCATAGTATTGATAGCTTCTCATTACTTTTAAAACTCCATCAGTATCATCTGCGACTGTATAAAATCCAATTAATTGGTGAGCCATAGGAATAGATAATAAGGTATGAGTGATTTCTTTCCAGTCATTAATAACTTCATTATTAAAGTTTTCCCAATGAAAGTAAAAAGATTGATTAAATGTTCCATCTGGCCCAGGATTAGCAAAATAAACGGTTTCTTTAGGAGTCATAGCAACAAAAACCTGTACTAATTGAAACAAACCACTATACACTCTTTCATGAGAATACTTTTCTATTTGATTTGTAGCTTGTCTAATAGGTACATTGCTCTTCTTTAATTCTATATGAAATAAAGGCATTCCATTAATTAAAAGCATGATATCTCCACGTCTATTATTTAAAAGGGGAGATGGTGTGTTGAAAATTGGTTGTTCAGCGATTTGATATCTTGATTGTCCTGCAGCAATTTCTTGTCTATCATATATTTTAAGGCTTATTTCTTTACCGAAATGTAGTTTGTCGTCTGGATTATCACGTACAATACTTATTGTTTTACCATTTATAAAGTTGTTTATATTTAATGGTGTTCTTAATTTATTAATAGTTTCAATAATTTGTTGCATTTCCGAATCTGTTAAAGGAAAGTCACCCAATCTATCTTGTTGTCTATTATTTTCATATAAAATTTTAGCCCAATTGTCTATCAAATCTTGCTCGGAAGGATGATTTAAAACACCATCTGCCCAACCATTTTGCTTTAATGCCTCTACAAAATCGTGTTCAAATAATAATTCATCGTTATACATAATTTACTCCTTCCTATACAAACATTTTATCTAACAATGATTTCTTAATATTATTTAATTTTTCTAACTTACGTTGATGAAGAGTGATAAGGTTGTCTA
>CANQYK010000119.1 GCA_947628065.1 uncultured Bacilli bacterium
ACTTACTCCTTTAAATTTAACCATAGTATATCATGTCTTTTCTTTTTCAACAATATTTTTTATATTTTTACAAAAATTCCTTCTGTTTTTACTTTCTTTAATTCATCTTTTAATACAATGTTTCCATGTTCTATGATACGATAGAAATTCTTCTCAATTACCTCTTCGGATAAAAGATAAATCTTACCATGGTAAAGATAACACTCTTCCAAAGGAAATTCAAAATCATCGAAAGAATAACCAATATCTACCTCTCCTGTTATTATAATTCTAAGATCAATACTATCTTCTCCAAAATCAAAGTCATCTAATTTTTCAACTTCTAAAATAGTACCAACAATTTTATTAAATCCTACTTTTACTTGATAAAAACCAGTATCTAAGAAATGATACCAACGATTATAGGTAAGAATAAAATCCTTTATCTTTTTTATAATCGTTGTTTTTTCTTTGGAATAAAAGTTATTTGGAATTACAATAAAAAAGATATCATCTGTAAGAGGAACTACATTCATCTTATCACTCACCTAATGTAAGGTATGCGAAAGGACTTAAATCGTGTCCACGGTTAAGTCCTCTAATTGTTGTAAGATAATATCAGAACCCTCTTTGGTAACACTAGAGAAAACAACCATTTCATCTCCTACTACCAAATCAAGGGTATCCAAAATAAGTTTTTTACATTTTTCTCTTTTACTACTTCCAACCTTATCTGCTTTGGTTGCAACAATTGTAACGGGTATTTTATAATACTTTAAAAAGTTATACATTTGTAAATCATCTTCACTTGGTTTATGACGAAAATCAATTAACATAAACACCCGTTTTAACTCTTCTCTTTTTTCTAAGTATTCTTCCATCATCAAACCAAACTTGGCTTGTATTTTTTTGCTCACCTCTGCATATCCATAACCAGGAACATCAATCAAATAAAAATCATGGTTAATAAGATAAAAATTAAGAGTTTGCGTTTTTCCAGGCCTACTTGACGTATGAGCAAAGTTTTTTCTTCCTAATAAGGTATTAATAAAACTACTTTTTCCAACATTACTACGACCAACTAGTAAAAACTCTTTCTTTTGATCGGTTGGATATTGACTACGTCTTGTAGCCATTACTTCTAATTCAACATGATCAATCTTCATAAGATTCCTCCTTTTTGATATATTGTCGTGCCACTTCATTTAAGTCATCAATCAAATCTTTTGCTTCTTCAAAGGTATGAACTCTCGCACCACTTGCCATAGAGTGTCCACCACCATTATATTTTTCAGCCACTTTATTAATTTTTGGTCCTCGAGAACGAATATTAATACGAATATTATCATTTTTTACATCTTCTGTTACAATAACCCATATTAAGACTTCTTCAATATAGTTAAAATCATTGATCATATTACCAGCCGAAGCGCTATCTGCTTTGTACTTATTGATAACTTCATCGGTTAGTAAAATCGATGCGACACCATACTCAGATACGTCTAAGTTAAGAGAAATATATCCTTCCAAACGAACTTCTTTTAAGGGTCTTAAATACATTTGTTTATAAAGATCGGATAATACAAAAGGATAATGTTTTAAGTAATGACTTACCAAAGAGAATGTTTTGGGTGTGGAATTATCAAACAAAAATCGATTGGAATCGCTTACTAATCCACAGTAAAGTGTTTTGGCAATATTGGTATTACACTTTAATTTTGTCTCATAAAATAACTCCATTAATATCTCAGATGTACTAGATGCTTTATCATCAATATATTCTATTCCTCCAAAGGATTCAATAAAAGGATGATGATCTATTTTTATTATTTCCTTGGCATTTTCAAACTGTTTGAAATCAATTCTTTTCTTATCAGGTGTATCCAAAACAATCAAAAGAAAATTATCTACTTCTTCTAATTTATCGAGTTTTCCAAGATAAGAAAATTTTACACTACCATTTCCAACGGCGTAAACTTTCTTTTTGGGAAATGTTAATAAAATAGATTCCTTTAAAGCAAGTTGACTTGCCAAAGCATCAGGATCAACTCCAATATGTCTTGCAATAACAATTGTATTGTATTTTTTTATCGTTTTGTATATTTTTTGAAACATCTTAAGCTCCTTTTAGAAAAGATAATGTATCCCTTGCAATCATTAATTCTTCATCGGTTGGAATAACATAGACCATTACACTAGAATCATCACTACTAATCTTCTTTATTTCTCCCATAACATTATTCTTTTCATCATCTATCTTAATACCCAAAGAACTTAAATTTTCACATACTCTTTTTCGGAACGGAATACTATTTTCTCCAAGACCTGCTGTAAAGACAATGACATCTGCACCATTTAATAAGACATAATATTGTGCGATATAATTGGTGACACATCTTGTATATTTATCAAAAGCAAGCTTACATTTTTCGTCCCCTTCTTCCATTCCTGCTACAATATCACGCATATCACTGCTTTTAAGAGATAATCCTAAAAGACCAGATTTTTTATTTAATTCATCCAATACTTCACTCGCATTTAATCCTTCTTGTTCCATAACATAAGTAATAATAGAAGGATCCACATCACCACTTCTAGTTCCCATCATAATACCAGCAAGAGGCGTAAATCCCATAGAAGTATCAATACATTTTCCATCTTTGATTGCCGTAATAGAGCCACCATTTCCAACATGACAACTAATGACTTTTAAATCTTTTTTTCCTACTTCTTTTTGAATCATTTCACTAATATATCTGTGACTGGTACCATGAAATCCATACTTTCTAACACCATGATCTTGATACCAAGAATAAGGAACGGGATATAAGTAAGATACTTCATCCATGGTTTGATGAAATGCAGTATCAAATACTCCTACCATTAAAACATTTGGTAGAGCTTCACGAAAAGCATTAATACCAAGTACATTTGCTGGATTATGAAGGGGTGCGAAAGCTTTAAACTCTAGTAAATCATTAACAACCTCATCGGTAATCACAACACTTTCTTTGTATTTATCTTTTCCATGTACAAGACGATGACCAACACCATTAATTTCATCAAGTGACTTGATGATTTCTAGTGATATTAGTTTTTCTAATAAGATTTTAACAGCATCACCATGGTTTTCCAATGGTACTTCTTCTTTGATTTTTTCATCATGAAACTTGATAGTATAACAACTTCCCTCAAGTCCAATTCTCTCAAACAAACCACTAGCGATGACACTTTCATCATCCATATTAAATAAACTAAATTTTAAGGAACTACTCCCTGCGTTAATTGATATAATTTTCATAATTTCCCTCATTTCTAAATCTACTAATATTATAATACGAAAAAAACATTATGAAAAGAAAAAATTTATACCAC
>CANQYK010000120.1 GCA_947628065.1 uncultured Bacilli bacterium
AATCTTGTATCATTTACATCAAAAGTATCAAGCATCCCTTTGGGAATTACTATTTTCGTTGCCCCATAAAAGATGGGCGCATTATGAACACTCCAATAACTATCTTTATTTAACTTTGTATCTTCTACTGCATAAACATTATGATTTATAAAAAAGATCCCTATCACAAATAGACCTATAATCCCTATTATTATTCTTTTCTTTTTCATTCCAATACCCCTTTCCCTTTACTATTTTATACATTTTAGTATGTGTAAATAATTATACCATGAATGTAAAATAAAAAGAAGATACCTGTCTAATTTTGTATCTTCTTTGACAATTCTTTTACACTACACTGGAATCTTTAAAACCTGCCCAATCGTTAAGGTATTACTTGTTAAATTATTAGCATTCTTAATGGCATCTACACTTGTATTATAACGAGATGCGATAGCATAAAGGGTATCACCGGATACCTCTTTTATGTAGTATTTTTAAACGTAAATAGAATATCTATCCTCTTATCTTGATAGATATAAATTTTATCAACTAGATTTATTATTAGTTCTCTCGTTGGATTTTCTAGTGATAAAAACTGATGACTATATTTTTCTATTTTTTTGTTATCTATTTTATTGGAATCTATTTGTTCCTTTTTAAGATTATCAATACTCTTTTTATTATTAGCTATTTCTTTTTTTATATTTTCACTTATTCTTATATATTGTTCTTCCTCTATGATGCCTTTCAACATATCCATATAAGTTTTATCCAAATTTTCAGTTAATCTCTTATTGGTATGTTCTAGACTTACAATTTGTTTTTTTAGTTTTAAAGTATTGTCTTCAAATTTTATACTTCCAATAAAATCTTTTCTTTTGTTTTTATCTAAATATTTCTTACATACTTCTTTAATATAACCTAAAATTACTTTTTCTAGTGTTTCATAATTATTGGTGTGTGCTGTACAAACATGATACTTTGAATAGGTTCGATAATAATTACAAGTAGTATAGCATCTTTCTGTTTTCTTTTGATACCTTATTGTTATTCGATGCTTACAGTCCCCACAATATAAAAGTCCATCCAATAAATAAAATCTTTTCTTTTCTGGTCTTTTCACATTTTTAGGAAGTAGTGTTTGGACATAGTTAAAGGTATCTCTATCAATAATCCTCTCATGTGTATTTTCTACTATGATATAGTCTTTTGGATTGTTTTTAACTGATTTCTTTATCTTATAATTAATTTTTTTCGTTTTCCCTTGTACCGTATCTCCGACATAAATTTGATTCGTTAAAATTGTTTTTATAGTGGTATCAACCCATACTCCAAGTTCCTGTGAAATACATTTAGTATTCCAAACATAATTGTAATAAGATGCTGGTGTTTTAATTTTTCTTTTGGTAAGTTCTTCTGCTATAAAATGATAGGTATTACCTTTAAGTGCCAAAGCATAGATTAACCTAACCGTTTCTGCTTGTTCAGGATTTATAATTAAATGATTTTTATTCTTTGGATCTTTCATAAATCCATAAGGACATCTTCCTGATACATATAGACCATCTTTCATTCTTGAATGCAAACTAGTTTTTACTTTTTTGGAAATATCTTTCGCATACATATCATTCATAATAGCTTTAAAAGGTGCGATATCATTATTGGTATTATCTAAAAATGTATCAATACCATCATTAATCGCAATATACCTTACATTATTATTAGGAAAATATTTTTCAATTAACTCTCCTGTTCCAATGTAGTCTCTACCTAACCTTGACATATCTTTGGTAATAACCATATTTATTTTACCAATTTCTATATCTTTCATCATTCTTTTAAATGCTGGTCTATCAAAATTAGTACCAGTAAAACCATCATCGACGTATTCCTCTATCACATTATAACTATTTTCTCTTACATATTGATTCAACAAACTTCTTTGACTAACAATACTATCTGATTCAATATTTCCATCGTCTCTTGATAATCTTATATAAAGCCCTACATTAAAACGATTATTCATAAGTCTTAATTCATACTCCGATCAATGTACTTTTCTAATTCTATTTTTAATGCATTCGATATTATTTCATTGAAAGTTTTTCCATCTTCCTTAAATTTTAAATTAACTTTGTATTTAACCATAAAATTTTATACCTCCAATAAACTCTATGGTTTTAATTTGTAGTTTAGAATAATTTTGATCTTACCAAATTCATCCTATTTTTTCTTTTTCATTCAATTGATAGATAACCATATCACTCTTCGTCAGCCATATTTTAAATTACTTTAATTATTTAGTGTTGTTAAAGCTCTCATTATTTTATCAATATCCGTATTTTCTAATTCTTGAATGATGTGCAAATAGGTTTTTTGCGTTGTTGACATACTAGCATGACCTAATCTATGTGCGACACTAGCAATTGAAACACCAGCATATAATAAAATAGAAGCATGTGTATGTCTTAAACCATGAATTGTTATAATTGGAATATTAGCATTTATACAGTGTCTTTTTAATACATCATTGATTGTTGAATTATATATTTTTGAATGAATAAAAATTGGCTTATCAAGTTCTAAGTTTTTAATCAGTTCAGAAAACTGTATCACTGTTTGCCAATCAAGTTGTATCTTTCTTTCCGAAGATTTATTTTTTGTTGGTTCAAATCCACCATCTTCCTTATAATTCCATGTTTTTTCTATATTAAGTGTCTGATGAGGAAAATCAAAATCTTCCGGTGTAACTGCTAATGCTTCCGAAAACCTTACACCTGTTTTTGCAATTAAATATATTAACCAATCATAATTAATAGTATTGCCTAAATCAAGATCTGCAATTAATTTTTGCAGTTCAAATTGATTTAAATATTTTTCTTTTTTGGTTTTTGGTGGTCTACCTTTTATAATCGCCTTTCTTGTTGGGTCTCTATTCAGTAAACCTTCATCCACAGCATCTAATATTGATGCCTTTAATTGATGGTGAAAATCCATCGTACTTTGTCTTTCATGATTTTCAGCATATTTATTTAAAATTTCTTGATAATTTATTCTGTTTATATCAGAAACTTTTAATTTGGGGGCAATTTTTTTCAACCATTTTAGAGTTAAACGATATTTTTGCATTGTTGAATTTCTAATAGCACCCTTTTTATACACTTCAATCCATTGTTCATAATATTTATAGAATAATTCATTTCCATCATTGGTATTCATATACATCTTTTCTCCCTTTCCATTCTTAGTGCTGACGAAGAGTGATAAGGCTATCTATATTTTTGAATTTTATACAACGCCATATGACTTACGTTGATGAAGAGTGATAAGGTTGTCTA
>CANQYK010000121.1 GCA_947628065.1 uncultured Bacilli bacterium
CCTCTATAATAAATATCTATTTCTTGTACTTTTTTACCATTTATATTTTCTGTTTGATGAACTAATATTTTTTCTATTAATTCATTCAAAATTTCTGGTGTCAGTTCAGTTATTTCAGTATATTTCTTAACATTAGATATAAATTGGGTTATATCAGCATCTTTCTTTTCAGTATTTTCAATATCTTTTGACAATTGTTCAATCTTTAATTTTAATTCTTGTTGTTCTTTATCATAATTAAAAGATAAGTTTCTAAATCTATCATCTGTAATCTTTCCAGATACATTATCTTCGTAAATATGCATAAATAAGTTATCAATTTCAATTATTCTTTTTTTAGATTGTTCAAGTTCTTTTTTGTTTTTAGAGATTTGCTTTAATTCGTCTTGTGAAGATTTCTCTAATTGTTCTTTTATGAATAAATCTTCATAGTTTTTTAAATAAGAAACTACCCTTTGTATATTTTCTAAAACTAGACTTTGTAATACTTTATCCGAAATATAATGAGAAGTACATAAAGAAGTATCATGTTTATAACTTGAACATCTATAATGGTCTTTAGCTTTTAAATCTGTTACAGGTGATTGAAAATACATTTTTTTACCACAATCATTACAAAATAGTAGTCCAGAAAAAATACTTTTCTTACCTGATTTAGCACGTTTTTTTCTGTTATTTCTTAATTGTTTAGCAATATTCCAAGTATATTCATCAATGATAGGCTCATGAGTATTTTTAAATATTTTTCTATCTTCCTTTGGAAGATTTACTCTAGTTTTATCTTTATAAGAACGAGTAGTACATTTAAAATTTACTGTATCTCCAATATATTCTTGTCTATCTAAAATGCCAGCTACAGTAACACCACACCATTTATATTGAAAATCTTGAATATTAGCATTTGAGTTTCTGCCAATACTTGCATTATATTCTGATGGAGTTAATATTTTTCGTTCTCTTAAAATTCTAGCAATTTCACAAGTTCCATGTCCTTGAACAAATAGATTAAATATTTCTTTTACAACTTCTGCTGAAGTTTCATCTACTAGCCATTTTGTTTTATCGTTTTTATCTTTTTTATAGCCATAAGGTACATTATTTGCAAGTGAAACTCCAGATTCGCCTTTATTTTTAAGAACTACTCTAACTTTTTGACTTGTATTTTTTGCGTGCATTTCATTAAACCAGTCTTGAATAGGTAAGAAGTCATTTAATCCTTTACTGCTATCAATATTATCCATTATAGCAATATATCTAATATTAAGTCTTACAAAATCTTCTTCAAGAAGTTGTCCTACAATAAGTCTATTTCTTCCAAGTCTTGAATGATCTTTTACTATAATTGTTCCGATTTTTCCGTTGTTCTGCAAGCTCCATTAGTTCCATAAAAGCAGGTCTTGTAAAAGTAGTTCCAGAATATCCATCATCTACAAAGAACTTAATGTTTTGAAAATTGTTATCTTTTGCATATTTACTTAAAATTGATTTTTGATTTTTTATACTATTACTTTCTCCTGCAAGTTCATCATCTCTTGATAAACGACAGTATAAAGCAGTAATTTTATCGTTTTCTAGCTGTTTCATTATCTACTCCTTTCTTTAGACAGCTTGAAATACGATATAAAATTATAGTTAAACTTTGTAGTAGTGTTTATAATATACCATATTTCAAACCGAAAATTCAACACAAAAACATTATTTTTGGAAGATTTCAAATAATCTAGTTAATATTGTTTGTTCTGAATCTTTATTAAAATAGGTATTTACCTTATAAACAGTACCTCTTATTTCTTTTTCAAAGTTCAAGTTTTGTTCTGGATAAAAACTTTTTAAATATTTTGCAATTTCTTCTCTAGTCATTTTAGAAAATTTATTACATAGTTCTTTCATTAAATTTTCTATAAATTCATATTCTTCATTAGTAAGTTCAACTCTATATATTTTTTCATTATCTTGCATATCTATCAGCCCTCCTTTTTTTGTATTCAGGAGAGTTCTTTAATTTTTGCTTTTCTAATTTTGCTTTTTCTCTTGCTTCTTCACGAGCTTTTCTTTCAGCCAGTATTTTTTCTTGTTCAATTCTTTGCTTTTCCAATTCTTCTTGTTTTTCTTTATCAAATAGATTTTTAAAGAAGTCAAAAACTTTTTGCGGAGCAAGTTTTATAGCATGAAAGTAATCTTTTGTTTTTTCTACTATTTCATCATATAATGATTTCCATTTGTCTACTGCATTTCTTAGATTATCAATTCTATTATTAAGTTCATATATTTCTTTATCTGCAACAATTCCTTTTTTAGCATATTTAACTAAATTATCATAATCTTGTGGTGCTAGTTCTATTTTTTTAGAAAACTTCTTTTGTTTTCCTAAATTAGATACTCCTTTAATTTGTTTATCAAATTTCATAATATTATCAAAAGTAGATTGCTTTTCTTTAACTTGACTTGTTATACTTTCAAGTCTTTCAGTATCTTTTTTTATTTTAAATTGTAAATTATCTAAATGTTCTTGATTACTACCTTTTACACCTCTTATAAAATCTCTAAAACCACAATCACTCATATATTGGTAAAATCTATCTTGTAATAAGCTATATGATTTTATAAGTTTGGCTTTTCCTTTTTCATCATATACAGGATTTCCTTGATTATCTAGTAATTGTTCAGATTTCCATTTCTTGCTATGACTTATTTGATTGATTACTTCTTTTGTAGTACCAATTAAAGATTTATCTTTACACCTTTTAGTCCATTTTATTTCTTTTGTTACAACTGGTATTGCTACAACATGTAAATGATAATGATATATAGGCTTTCCATATTCTTCTGTTAAAGCAGTATTTAATTCATCTGCATGCATGACTGCTGATATTATATTTTCAGCGCCCATTTCTTTTTCAGCAAAGTGAAATGCTTTTTCATAAAATTCTTTTGCAAATTCATAACCACCATGTTTTTCAAAATAATCAGAGTTAATATCAAATATAATCTCATCAAAAACTTTGGCATTATCTTTTAAACCTCTTAATGATACTTGTCCACTATCAACTAATTCTTTTAATTTTTCATTATAGGTAGAGTCACATCTTTTGTAATGTATATTATTAGGTGTTTGTTCTAAATCAACATTCATATTAGAATATGATTTATTTTTTCTTTCGTTATGTCTTTCTGCTTTAGTTATACTTGTTTTAGTATAAGTTTCTACTCTAGCTACTGAATAATTTGTTTTGCTCATTTATACATCCTTTCTTGCAGGTAGC
>CANQYK010000122.1 GCA_947628065.1 uncultured Bacilli bacterium
ATATATTCTTCCGCATCATCAAGAGCACTTCGATAATCAAAAACTTCAATTTCAACTTCTACTTCTGCTGTATCACCATTGTTTTCTTCGTCTTTGATTTTATAAGATAGGTTTTGATATTGTTTTTCCATTAACGCTTTGTATTCTTTTTTATACTTATCACTAGCGTCTTCTTTTTCTACCACACGATCCAAATCTTTTAAAACATCTTTATCCATCATTTGATATTTTGAAAGATGCTCTTCTACTCTTTTGGTTGGTGTATTCATCATATCATCGCATCCTGTTAAGACAAACAAAAACAAAAATGGAAAGAAAAGTATAAATTTCTTCTTCATGTTATCCCTCCTTTTTTATAGGATAAACATTTTTCTTATCTTTATACCTTTTTATGCGAAAGTGTTTGAAAGAACTCTTTTAAATTTTCTTCTTTCTCATGGTTTCCTTCTTCAATCATTTCCTTTAATTTCATGTATTTTTGATTCTCATCGATCGCTTCTTCAAAAAACTCTTCACACAAATAATTAATTTTTTCTTTTTCTTCTTTTATTTTTTTTAATTCATTTAGCAAATACGCTTTATTTTTTCTTGCTCTTCTTGTCAAATCTTCTCTTTTTTTATATTCTTTTTTTATCTCATAGGAAATATTGGTTACTACCAACTCTTCTGTCATTTCTAAAACTTCTTCCTCTTCGTCTAACAATAGATTACTTTTTTCAAGAATATTTCCATCTTTATCAAAAATAAGAGCAAGGGCTTTTTTTCCATCGCTTAAAAGAGATGCATACGTAATTACTTCACTACTATTTTTATAAAAGCTTTCGGTTTTGTTTTTAATTCTTTTTAAAAACTCCTTCTCTACTCTTATATCTTGTTGATATAAATCCCTCATCATAGCACTTGATATTCGAAGAAGTGGTATTTTTTTAATGTGTTCTAAAACATCTTCTTCCATCCATTCAAAAAATTCATAACAGATACCTTGATCAAAAAAATTAAGTAAAATATCATAAATATAAATCATTTCTTATCACCCTTTCTTTTTGTTGCGATTACAACAAGAACAAGACCCAAAACAAAAACATAGTTTCTTATTCTTGATAGCATAAAGCGTAAATATTCTTTAAAAGAATACCCAAAAGCAAAGAGATTGGTATAGCTTATAAAATAGAAAAAGCCAAGAACAAGGAAAAAAAATCCCAAAAGAAATAGGAATACCTTCATGCTTTTTATCACCTAATATAATTTATTCCAATCTATTTTTAGTATACAAATTATTCTTTTTTTTATACAAAGAAAAAAACCTATATTTCGTGCGATAGGTCTTCTTTTTGTTCTAATAGCTTATCTACTTCTACTTGATTAATGGTATTAAATTTCTTACTTATTTTATCCGTTGTAATAGATACATTTTCTACTTCTTTGTTTACCGTTTGAATACTTCTTGATAGACGATCCCAACGTTCTTTATAACGTGCAAATTCAAGTCCTAGTTTGTTTAATTCTTCATGAATAATCGATGCATATTTGTCTTTTTCCATATTTTTAATAATCATTTCAATGACTGTTAAAGTTGATATTAATGTGGTTGGAGAGGTAATCCAAACACGTTTTTTATAGGAATATTCAATTAAGTCTTGATGATAAGCATTAAGTTCTGCAAAAATAGCTTCCGCAGGCAAAAACAAAATTGCTTGATCACTCGTTACACCTTTTATAATATATTTACTAGCAATCGCATCAATATGTTTTTTTACATCCATTTTAAATTGTTTGGTATAGTAAAGTTGTTCTTCTTTGCTAGCCTTTTTATCAACCATTTTTTGATAGTTTTCGAGTGGAAACTTTGAATCAATCGCAATTGTTCCAAGTGGTTCTGGTGCGAATAGAATCGAGTCTGCAATGGTTTTATTTGGAAGTGGATATTGTAAGCGATAAATTCTATCGTTCTTCTCTCCAAATACATTGACTAAAATATGTTTTAAATTTACCTCACCAAAAATACCTCTACTTTTCTTATCGGTTAAAATTCCTTGTAACGATACGATATCACCGGATAAGACATCAATCTTCTTTTGGGCTTCATCAATTTTACCAAGTCGCTCCATCACGGCTGTAAAGGTTTTATTGGTTTTTTCAAAGTTTTGATCTACTTTATTATTTACTTGTTCGTTAATGGCTAGAAGTCGTCGTTCTACTTGTTCGTTTAATTGAGTAAAATCATGGTTTAAACTTTCTTTTAGTTTGTCTTTAAACTCTTGTAATTCTTTAATCATGTGAATCTCAAGCGTTGAAAGACGTTCTCCTATATTATTTTCTTTTTCTTTTTTTAAAAGAAGAAAGAGCAAAAGAAAAGAATTGAATAATAAAAGACCAATGACAATATAATCCATGGTATCACCACCTATTGTCATTGTATCATAGAATTTTAAATTCTAAAAGTCTTCATATCCTTCCTTGACACTAATAATATGGTATCCTTTTTTGTTAAGTGCATCTTTGATTGCTTTTGATAAAAATCCACTTTCACAAAACATATAATAAATATCTTCTTTTAATAAGTATTTATCGGGTACTCTTTTTAATAGCGAATAAGGAATGTTTTTAGCACCACTTAATGTCCCTCTTTCATATTGATAGTGTTCTCGAATATCAATTAATTGAATTCTTTCCTGTTTCATTTTTTCTTTTAATTCCAAAATTGATATCTCATCCATAAAATCACCTGTTATAGGATATGTAAAAAATAGGAAAAGAAACATTTCTTTTACCTATTGTTTTGTAAATATAAAAGGATTACTTTTAATTTTGAAAATAATTACGAGGTGCAAGGAAAGTCGCCCGCATTCCGGGGACACCTTTTACGCTTACCTACGGACAGTTTTTGAAAATAAGTAAGTTCGATAAATAACACACATAACATAAATTATTGCTTAAAACGTCTCTAAAACGTCAAAAAAAGCAATTCATTTTTGGAATTACTTTTTTCTTGATAAAACAACACCATTTTGATATTATAAATTTAACAAAACAATAGAAAGAGGTGTTGTTTTATGAATAAATTATATAATAATCAAAAAGATATTACAAGTGCTTTTAGTAATTTTTTAAAAGAATGTGAATTCTAATAGTAAATGCAATTCTTTCTATACCAGTTGCATTTACTATTAGAATAAGTATTGCATTTA
>CANQYK010000123.1 GCA_947628065.1 uncultured Bacilli bacterium
CGTGTTTTAAGAAAAGTAGGATGGGATACCCATGGACTTCCTGTTGAATTACAAGTAGAAAAAGAGTTAGGATTCAATTCTAAGAAGGATATTGAAACGTATGGAATCAAAGAATTCAATGAAAAATGTAAGGAAAATGTTTGGAAGAATGAGAAGGCTTTTTCTAAGTTAACCGATGAAATGGGACAATTTATTGACCTTGATCATCCTTATGTTACTTATGATAATAACTATATTGAAACAGAATGGTGGATTTTAAAGAAATTCTTTGAAGAAGGACTCTTCTATGAAGGACATAAAATCTTACCTTTTTGTACAAGATGTGGGACAGGACTTGCTTCTCATGAGGTAGCACAAGGCTATAAGGAAGTTGTGGCGAATACCGTTATTGTTCCAATGAAGAAAAAAGATGAAGATATCTACTTTTTGGTTTGGACAACCACGCCTTGGACTTTAATCAGCAATGTGGCACTTTGTGTCAATCCGAAAGAGTTATATGTTTTGGTTGAAAGCCGTGGAAATAAGTTTATTCTTGCGAAATCTCTTGTAAGTAAAGTACTAGGCGATGATTATACTATATTAGAAGAATACAGTGGTAAAAACTTAGAATATATGGAATATGAACAATTAATTCCTAGTCTAGAAGTAGATAAAAAAGCGTTCTTTGTAACAGTAGATGATTATGTTACCGTAGAAGATGGTACTGGTATTGTTCATATCGCACCTGCTTTTGGACAAGATGATTATAACGTTGGTAAAAAATATAATTTACCGGTTTTAAATCCGGTTGGAGAAGATGGATGTTATACAGAAGGAATTTGGAAAGGAAGGTTTGTTTTTGATGTTGATCTTGATGTGATTCAATACTTAAAAGAAAACGATAAACTCTTCCGCAAAGAAAAAATAACCCATGATTATCCACATTGTTGGCGTTGTGGGACACCACTTTTGTATTATGCAAAGCCATCCTATTATTTAGAGGTTACCAAAATCAAAGATCAAGTGGTAAAAAATAACAATGGTGTCAATTGGTATCCAGAATTTGTAGGAGAAAAAAGATTTGGAAACTGGCTTCTTAATATGAACGATTGGGCCATTTCAAGAAACCGTTATTGGGGAACCCCCCTTCCTTTGTGGAGATGTGAATGTTCCAATATGGAAATGATTGGATCACGCAAAGAATTAGTAGAAAAAGCAGTGGAAGATATTGATGAGTCTATTGAACTTCATCGTCCTTATGTTGATGATATTCATATTAAATGTGAAAAATGTGGAAAAGAAATGACAAGGGTAGAAGAAGTAATTGATTGTTGGTTTGACTCTGGTTCCATGCCGTTCGCCCAATATCATTATCCTTTTGAAAACAAAGAGTTGTTTGAAGAACAATTTCCAGCAGACTTTATTAGTGAGGGAATTGATCAAACAAGAGGTTGGTTTTATACGTTAATGTTAATTTCTACGTTTGTAACAGGAAAAAGTCCTTATAAAAATGTTTTAGTTAATGATTTACTGCTTGATAAATATGGTAAGAAAATGAGTAAATCCAAAGGTAATATTGTAGAGCCTTTCACAACCATGGAAGAATATGGAAGTGATACGGTACGTTTTTATCTACCTTATACTTCTCCTGTATGGACTCCAATTAAGTTTGATAAAGAAGGATTAAAAGAAGTGTATTCGAAATATATTTCAACGTTTAAAAATGCTTATTCTTTCTTTGAAATGTATGCGAATGCAGATAAGATTGATCCAAGAAGTTATCATATTCCAGAATTAAAAAGAGATAAAACGGATCAGTGGTTATTATCTCGTCTTCATGCCACGTTAAAAGAGGTA
The DNA here is from genome assembly GCA_947628065.1 of uncultured Bacilli bacterium. Classification (GTDB taxonomy): domain Bacteria; phylum Bacillota_I; class Bacilli_A; order RF39; family UBA660; genus Onthousia. The sequence goes on from CANQYK010000123.1 coordinate 1,837, forward strand.
ACCGATGGATATGAAAAATATGATTTAAATAAAGTGGTTCATTTGATTGTTGATTTTATTAATGATGATTTTTCAAACTGGTATATTCGAAGCAATCGAAGAAGATTTTGGGCTAGTGAGTTAACCGAAGATAAGAAGGCTGTTTACTTAACAACGTATGAAGTTTTATTAACCTTATCCAAAATGGTCGCTCCAATTACGCCTTTTATTGCCGAAGAAATCTATCAGAATTTAACGGATCAAGAATCAGTTCATTTGGAAGACTTTCCAAAGTATGATGAGAGTTTGATTCAAAAAGATTTGGAACAACAGATGAATTTGGTTCGTGATATTTGTAGTTTGGGAAGAAATGCAAGAGAAGATGCAAGTATTAAAGTAAGACAACCTTTGAACTTTATGATTTTACCAGCTCTTGCAGAAGAGGTAATAAAAGACTTTGAAAGTATTATCAAAGAGGAGTTAAACATTAAAGAAATTGTCTATAAAGAGGATATGAGTGAATATATGGACTATATTGTAAAACCAAACTTTAAAGTTGTTGGTAAAGTATTTGGTGCGAAGGTAAAAGAATTCCAAGAGATGGTATCAAAATTTGATATTAAAGCAGTAAATCAAATAAAAGCAGGTTATTATAAGACTACTTTTGATGGAAAAGAAATAGAAATAACAGAAGATATGATTGTAACAACCTTAAAGAACAAAGAAGGATACTGCGCTGCTAGCAATGGGAAAACAAGTATTGTACTTGATACTACGTTAACAGAGGATTTAATCTTAGAAGGACTTGCACGGGAAGTGGTTCGAAAAATTCAAAGTTTAAGAAAAGATGCTGACTTTGTAATAACAGATCATATTAAAGTGTATTATCATGGAGATGATGTGTTCGATAAAATGTTAACATCTTATGATGATTACATTAAAGGAGAAACACTTGCCAAAGAATTAGTAGTAGATGAAAAGTTAGAGAAAGAAATAGAATTAAATGATATCTTGGTTGGATTAAAAGTAGAAAAAATATAAAAGGACGTAGAGTCCTTTTCATTTGGTAGATAAAAATATTTTTTAAATGTAGTCAATTGGAACTTTATAATAGTTTCGGTCTATTGGTTCTATTTCTTCACACATACAAAGGATTACTCCTTTTTGTACATTATCAAGTCTGTTTAAAACAGAAAAGTTTTTCGTAGCATCAATCCCTGGGTTTTTGTTCTTTTTTATTTCAATTGGATATATTTTATTATTGTATTCAATGATTAAATCAATTTCTTTTTGATTTTT
>CANQYK010000124.1 GCA_947628065.1 uncultured Bacilli bacterium
CTGTTTATAATAATAGTTGAATAGATATTCAATTAAGGATGTGACAATATGACAAAAAATATGTTTGTATGTGATTGTAATATGATTCATCAAGATATTGTAATGGATACGAAAAAGAAAATGACAAAGGTTGTACCCCTTTCTCATTTATCACAATTTTTTCAAATCTTAGGGGATAATACAAGGTGTCAAATTCTATATGCCTTGTTACAAAATGAACTTTGTGTTTGTGATATCGCCAATGTAATCAACCGTAGTAAATCTTTAATTTCCCATCAATTAAGAACACTTAGAGAACATGGCTTGGTCGCACCAAGAAAAGTAGGAAAAGAAGTGTATTATCGTTTGGACGATGATCATGTAAAGAAGCTCTTGGAAATGGGACTAGAACACTTAAAACATAAAGAAAAGGAGGAAGAAGAATGAAAGAGATCATAAAAATACTAATATCAATTTTCTTTTTTGTTATCGCTTTGTTATCTCATATTCCACTTTTCTTTTTGCTTAGTTATGTCATTTTATCTTATGAGGTCTTCCTTAAGGCTTGGAAAAATATTTTAAAGAAAGAACTATTCGATGAAAACTTTTTGATGTTACTAGCGACCATTGGAGCTTTTCTGATTGGTGAGTATGAAGAAGCAGTAGCGGTTATGTTGTTTTATCAAATTGGAGAGTTTTGTCAAGATTATGCGACCGATAAATCAAAAAGAGAAATTACTTCTTTGATGGATATTCGACCAGATTACGCAAATATTGAAAAAAATGGAACAATCAAAAAGATAGATCCCAAAGATGTAAGAGTAGGGGATACCATTGTTGTAAAACCAGGTGAGAAAATACCACTTGATGGGATGGTTATCCATGGAAAAACGTATCTTGATACCAAAGCCTTAACAGGAGAAAGTATTCCTTGTGAGGTATCGATTAATAGTATTGTTTATAGTGGTTCTATTAATACAACAAGCCCTATTAAAATAAAAGTAATGAAAAAGTATCAAGAAAGTACAGCAAGCAAGATTTTAGAACTGGTTTTAAATGCAAGTGATAAAAAAGCCAAAAGTGAACAATTTATGAGTAAGTTTGCTCGCATTTATACCCCAGTAGTAGTCTTTCTTGCCCTCTTACTAGCGCTTCTTCCTCTTTTCTTCTTTCATGATACAAGCTATATTAGAAGAAGCTTATCGTTTCTTGTCATCTCTTGTCCTTGTGCTCTCGTCCTATCCATTCCTCTTAGCTTTTTCACAGGACTTGGTCTTTCTTCTTCCAAAGGAATTTTGGTAAAAGGAGGAAATTATTTAGAAGCTTTAAGTAGGCTTGATACGATCGTCTTTGATAAGACAGGAACTCTAACCGAAGGAGTCTTTGACGTTGTTAAAATAGAAGCCAAGAAAAAAGATGAGATTTTATATTATGCGACATATGCTGAAAGTTTTTCGCTTCATCCAATTTCTCTTTCCCTAAAAAAAGCTTATCAAAAAGAGGTGGATGAGACCATTGTCAAAGAAACAGAAGAAATAACAGGAAAAGGAATCAAAGCCAAAGTAGGAGGAAAAACGGTCTTGGTTGGAAATGAAAAGTTAATGGAAGAATATAAGATCGATTATCAAAAAACAAAGGATATTGGTACTATTTTATATGTAGCAGTAAATAAAAATTATCTTGGTTATATTGTGATAAGAGATAAAATAAAAGAAAGTGCGAAAGACTTAATTTTAAAATTACAAAAAGAAAACATCAATCGAATTGTTATGTTAACAGGCGATAAAGAAGAAATTAGTAAAGCTGTCGCAGAAGAAATTGGAATAAAAAAAGTATATGCTTCTCTTTTACCACAAGAGAAAGTAGAAAAAGTAGAAGCCTTATTAAAGAAGAAAAATGGAACACTTGCTTTTGTAGGAGATGGTATGAACGATGCTCCAGTCCTTCGAATATCCGATCTTGGAATTGCAATGGGAGCACTTGGAAGTGATGCTGCAATTGAAGCGGCTGATATTGTAATTATGGATGATGATCCAAAGAAAATACTAACAGCAATGGAGATTTCCAAAAAAACAATGAAAATCGTAAAAGAAAATATTTTTCTTACTCTTTTTATTAAAATACTTGTATTACTTTTCTCATTGTTTGGTATTTCTTCCATGTGGCAGGCTGTTTTTGCAGATGTAGGAGTAAGCTTACTTGCTATAATGAACGCTTGTAGAATGTTTTTGTTTCAAAAAAAGGAAAAATTTTAAAAAATATCAAATTTTTTTGGTATTTTTTTATGTGTTATTTTTTTCTGAATTTTGAAAATTCCAGGGTAAATGGAGGGGGATTTTCAAAATTGGGTGAAAAAGGTGGAGGAATTTGCAAAATTCCTCCAAAAATAGAGGGAAATTTGGTACTTTTGAACATTTGACAAATCTCTTAATTCTATATATAGTAGGGACTAGTCATTAAAAAGTGGCCTCTATTTATGACAATTAAAAAAAGAAAGGATCGTGATTTATGTCAGAAAACAAAGAAATTAATTTATGCAATGATATTATCTTTAAACACATTGTTCAAAGTGATGAAGCAAGAAGTGTTATAATTGCTTTTTTACAACATATTACTTCCATTCCAAAAGAAGAATTAGAAAAAGCAAAGTTTGTTAGTGCAGAACTACCAAAAATGGTAGAGAAGGAAAAATTAAGAAGAGTTGATATTTTAGTACAATTAAAAGGTGGTGATAGAATTATCGTTGAAATGAACCAATATAACAGTGCGAATATCTTTGCCAAAAATGCACAGTATGCTTTTGCTCAAAACTTAACCAATACTCCACCAAATGTTAAGAAGTATCCAAAGACAATACTCATTAATATTGATAACTTTAATAAGTTCAAAGATAAGGATGCAGTTTTGCAATTTTATATTCAAGATGGAAAAGGTCATATTGAAACAGAATTATATGTATCTTATCATTTTATACTTGCAAATGCAGTAAGTGACGCCTATAATGAAGATGAAGAGTTAAAGAAGTTTGCAAAGTTTTTAAAATGTAAGACAATAAAAGAACTAGAACAGTTCGGGAAGGAGAATGAAGAATATATGTCAATTTATGAAAGAATACGTAAGTTATTAGATGG
>CANQYK010000125.1 GCA_947628065.1 uncultured Bacilli bacterium
TTATGCTTGTTGTAACAGGATTATCAACAATGATTGTTATTTTAAGTTCGATGATGACAATGATTGGATAAAATTTTTGTAAATGGAATTTACAAGTAAAAAAAATAATGTTATAATGATATAGAATAGAGAAAGGAGATAAGAAAAAATGAAAGAAGCGACAGGAGAGTTAAACATGACCGTTATTACAATTATTATCATTAGTGCGATTGTAGGATTTTTCTGGATAATGTGGCCAAGAATTAAAGATACCATTAATAGACAATGGGAACATGTTGGTACAGAAAGTGAAGAAAAGGCTAACGATGAGTGGAGTTATCTTGATACTTATAAACTTCCAGATATTTATATCTAAGAAATGAGGTGAATAGAGTATGCGTGAAGCCTTTGGTGGAGTGTTCTCTTTAGAAATTCTTCTAGCTTTTGTATTGCTAGTTAATGGGTACATGGCATACTCTGTTAACTATACAAGAGCCTTTCGTGTAAAAAATAAAATTATTGATATTATTGAGGAATCAGAAGGATATACAACAGGAGCTGGAAAAAATACTGCAGAAAGTAAAATATCGGCATATATTGATCAAGTTGGTTATGGTGTCAATGGTGCACGCAAACAAAGCTTACGAGGGCAAGAAGGATGTAGTGACGAGGGATATTGTGTAACTTGTATTAAAAATACGGAAATTAATCCATCCGATGATGCTTACCGTGGGACATCCTTTCGTGTAGAAACTTGGGTTAATATTGATATTCCGGTTTTGAATAAGTTTCTTCCTCTTGGAGATTGGTTAAGAATAACAGGTGATACAAGAACAATCTATGATGCAGTTTGTGAAGATTAAAAAAAGAAAGAAGGGGCGAAGATGAATGTAATTATTGCAAATGAAGCACACGAGATGTTAAGTAATCTTGATGTTGATATTATCAAAAGTGTTGATGGTGTGCATACCGCAGAAGAAATTGTATCCATGTTCAAAAACTTCTTTTATGCTAGAATGATTTTGGATATTACTGCTATACAAGATTATGATGATGTTACAAATATTCAAAAGTTATCCATTGGTCTTGATGCTGACAAGATCATTTTAGTTTTGCCAAACAATGAGCTATATACTTCAAGTGCTTATTTATCAAAGATTATTTCTATGGGAATTTATAATTTTACAACAAATTTAGAAGGAATAAAATATTGTTTGGATCATCCTAATACTTACAAAGATGTCGCGCATATCCAACAAATTGGTTCTATTTCGCAAGCACCGATTCCAAATGCAACAGGTACGAAAGTCTTGGATGGAGCAAGAATTTTTGGGTTTAAAAATTTAACCGATCATGCTGGTAGTACAACACTAATATACATGATAAAAAAAGAATTGGAAGCAAATGGTATTAGTGTTTTAGCAATCGAAGTGAATCATCATGAATTTGGTTATTTTAATGATAAAAATATGATTTCTGTAGCAAGTGAAAACCTTATGAATATGCTTGCGACAAAAAAGAATTTTGATGTTATTTTAGTTGATTTGAATGATTCTAGTAATGATGGTGTATGTGGAGATGTGCTATATTTATTAGAACCATCCATTCTAAAACTAAATAAATTAATGAGAAGAAATAGAAGAGTTTTTGAAGAAATGAAAGGTAGAAAACTTGTTTTAAATAAAAGTTTATTAACAAGTAGAGATGTTAATGACTTTGAATACGAAGGAAAAATGAGAGTTTTCTATAATATACCACCACTTAATGATAGAGAGAAAAATGAACCCTTAACAGGCTTTTTAAATGCTTTAGGTTTATTAAATAAAAAAGAAGGAAAAGAAGATAGTGGAGGACTTTTTGGAAGTCTATTTCGAAGATAATTGAAAGGTGTTGATTTTAATGGAAATAAGTTTACAAAATGTAACCTGGGGGGGGGGTAAAAAACGTTAAGTATCAAACACTTTTTTTGTTGTGGAAGAAAGAATAGAAGTAAGAAAAAATCTATTCTTTTTCTATTATCAATAATCTTGACAAAGGATCTATATTCCACTAAAATGAAAGTAAGAAAGATATAATAAGAGGTGTAGGATGAAAGAGAAAAAGAAATTAGTAATATCAATACTTGGAGTAATTCTATTAGTAATAGCAGTAGTAAGTATCAGTTATGCAGCCTTTAACTATAGTAAAACAGGACAAACCATAAATAGTATAACAACAAGTACCATTGTAATGAATTATACCGAAAAAGAAAATGGAATCAGATTAGTAGATGCCATGCCAATGGAAGATGTAAATGGAAAAGTTTTAACAGGAGCAGGGAATGTCTTTGATTTTACAGTATCTGCAAATATTTCAGGAGAAGTAACAATAAACTATGCCATAACAGGAAGTAAAGTAGAAGGAACTACTTTACCAGATAGTGCAGTAAAGGTGTGGCTAACATCAGCAGATGATGCAATTATAGAACTAGATGGGGTAAGTAGTCTAAATGATGATGCGAAAAAGATAAGTGAACTAAGATTAACCAATAATGATGCAAGTGGTGCACCTAATAACCAATATATTTTAAAAACAGGAGTCATAACAGCATCAGAAGTAACAAATTACCGATTAAGAATGTGGATAGCAAGTGATTATCAATTAAAAGAAGGTGTTGTTGAAACTTATAAGTTAAGAGTGAATGTATATGGAAAAGAATATGTACCAGAGCCACCAAAACCAGCAGTAGATACGTTACTAACAGAATTTACGAATGATGAAGCAATACAAGATTATGATGTAAATTATAATAAAGAAGATAGTAGTGCGAAAGAGAATAAGATGTATGTGTTTGATCATACAAGTAGTAAAGGAAGTCAACAAAGTGATTGGAGTGAAGAAGAACTAAAAGATTATAGATATATAGGAGCTGACCCAAATAATTATGTAACCTTCAATAATGAAGAAGCAGGATGGAGGATAATAGGAATCGAAACAGTAGATGATGGAACAGGAAAAAGGGAACAAAG
>CANQYK010000126.1 GCA_947628065.1 uncultured Bacilli bacterium
TTGTTATTTTTTTATTTATAATTTAAAATATATAAACTGCTCAAAACTGGTAAACTTTATTTTTACACGCTCCCTATGCACTAGTAAATGAATGTTGTGAATTTCCTCATTTTTGGAACAATGATACTATAAATAAGGATAATATGAGATTGCACTAAGCTTATGGTAGCGGAAAGAAATATAAGAACTGTTGTGGAAAGTAAAATAGAAAATTATAAAATTAGTAAGTTAATTTGAGTGTTATAACTTTTCCACATAAGCCGAAAAAGATATATCAAAATGACCATCATTTATAATTAAAAACTGGTTAGATCATATTGGTTTATAGGAGGAACTCCACAATTAAGATTTTAATTTGGTCGAATTCGAACAAATTAAAATTGAGTATGGAAAAAATCATTTGAAGACAAAGGAAATGTTAACGAAAAATATGTTAACGTTTTTTTTCATTACCATGGTATAATTGTATGTAGAAGCAAATAAAAGGAGTAAAAAATGATGCAAAGTCGAAATTATGGTATTATATTGTATAGGAGCAATTACTAAAAAAATAATTAGAACAAAAAAGACCAATTATATTAATCATAATATGGATCTTATACATTTTTAGGAACCCATAAATTTACAAACTATATTTCTCCTACTATTTTAATAAGTGGATTAATGATGGTTTTACTATTTTCTAGAATGAAAAGAAAAGGTAAGATCATTTCAAAATTATCTCCTTTTGTTTTAGGTGTTTATCTATTACAATTAAATCGTGTTATTTGGAAAACAATAATCAAAGATGCTTTCATTTTTGTAACAAAGAAAAATATTATGATTGGTATTTTATGGGTTTTAGGACTTTCTAGTATCTTGTTCCTTCTTGGTCTTATTGTTGATTGGCTAAGAAGTAAGATAGCAAAAGGAATAAAGATTTCTGCTATCAGCAAAAAAATCATTAAAATAGTAGATAAACTTTTAGTAAAAACATTTGTGTTTCTTAAGTAATATGGATATTGTAAGAAAAGAGGGATCATATGTATAAATGGGATAATATAGAAACAAAAGTTGAATTAGAATTTGTACTTGATAGATTAAAAGAAAAGTTTAATGGAATAAAAATAAAAAGAATTTTCTCTTTTGATGATGGAATACCAAGAAAGATTGAAGATAAAATTGTATATGATACGATGACTCAACCATTATATATTTTATTTGAGAATAAGTATGCTTTAATAATGGATTTTACAAATTATTCTGAGATCTACATCGAATATAGAAAATTAACTGCAAGCGAATTAAAAGAAAGTATTAGTAGTGTTACAAAAAAGGAGATTGATTATTTAAATAGTTATCGTGAGATTTATAACTTTTCTTTTGATGATAAAAATCATTTTAAAAAAATAGAAGAAATTAAAATAAATGGATGTTATGATAAAATATGTGATATGAAAGTAAATGGTTTTCATACCGAATATGAAAAATGGATAAATAATGGTAATGGCGCATCACTGATAACCATTCCAAAAGGTGGAGATTACTTTGACAGGATAACAATAATACTAGGGAATGGTATTGAAATAAGTATGTGTCCAAAAGATGCAGAAATGGATGGGTATTATGATTTAATTATAGAGGATCCTTGTAATTGTATAAAATATGATTCTAAAAAATTAACATAAGAAAGGAAAATTTTATGAGAGAAGTAAAGATAAATGGCGTTTATAAACATTTTAAAGGTAATTATTATATTGTAATTGCGATTGCTAAACATTCAGAAACAAAAGAAAAGTATGTGGTTTATAGAGAACTATATGAAGATGGAACTTTATGGATAAGACCGATGGATATGTTTTTATCCGAAGTGGATCATGAAAAATATCCTGATATAACCCAAAAATATAGATTTGAATTACAAGAAATTAAAAGTGTAGTAAAAGAATAAAAGAAATGTATTTCTTTTTTTTATAAAGTATTATATAATAAAAACAATCAGGAGGTTTTTATTTATGGTAGGTAGTAACAAATGCGTTATGAAAACAGTAAAAAGAGTAAGTGATGGGGAGTTTAGTGAAGAAGAAATTAGAAAATTTGAAAATGCAAGGTATCCACAATTAACAAGAAAATTATTATGTTATTCTCATTTATCCAAAGAAAAAGTATTAACATATTTTTCTATTTTACAAGAAGTAGAAGATTTAGAGCTTGCTCATTGTATGATTGATATTATGGTAAATAATAGTGTTAACAAAAGAGATCTTGTAGAAGAAGCACTTGAAATTCTAAAAAGTTCACATGAAGACTTTCAAAGAGATTATCAAAGAAAAGTATTGGTGAATGAAATCGCAATCAAAGAAGGAATGTCTTTTCCTTTAGCACACCAAATTTGTTATTCTGAAAATAGTTTTAATGCAAGAGCAATTGCAGAATTTGCTTTTCATGTTGAAAATATGGAATACTTAGATGTTTTATCTTGTGCTAGTTGTATCAATGGCGCGAAAACAGAAGAAAAAGTAGAAAGTATGTTAAAAGTGTTAAGAAATCAAAGATATTTGGATGAACAAATAGCAGTTCCTCTTATTCAAACAATATCTCTTGCAAAAAAAGATTTTCAAATGGAAGATATCAATTATCTATTTGATAAAAACATAAATCCATTGGTTTTAATGGCAGGAATTAAACTAATAACAGAAAGTAAAGATGAGAAAGAAAGTAAGAGAATTACAAGTTATTTACCTTCCATTACATTAAGAGACATTTATCCTTTTATGGATCAAGATGTTAATCTTACCAAAGCAGTGGAAAAAAGAATGGAAAAAATAAAAAAGCAACCTAGATAATCTAGATTGCTTTCATCTTGGCAAGAATGCCATCTATATCTATACGGGAATCTTCACATAACTTGTGAACCCTTCCCA
>CANQYK010000127.1 GCA_947628065.1 uncultured Bacilli bacterium
TAAAAATAATATATTTTCTTTAATATCTATATATTAAATATTTACTTTGCATAATAAATTAGTTTTCATAACCAATTTTATGCAAAAAATTGCATAAACAGGGAGGAATAATATCTCCAATACTTGCCAATGTATATTTACATTATGTACTAGACTTATGGTTTAAAGTGTATGTCCAAGTTAAAAGTAAAGGAGAATGTCATCTAGTAAGATATGCGGATGATTTCGTTGCTTGCTTTGAATATGAAGAAGATGCGAAGTGGTTCTATCAGGAATTAAGAGAGAGACTAGCAAAATTCGACTTAGAAATTGAGACAAGCAAAACAAGAATATTTCCTTTTGGGAGAAATACAACATCAAATGAAAATTTTGATTTTCTAGGTTTCACTATATACAATGCCAAAACAAGAAATGGACAGTACAGAGTTGGATATAAAACGAGTGATAAGAAATCTAAAGTAAAGAAACAAAACATTAAAGAATTTATAAAACAAAATCGAAATGTTAAACCAAAAGCTTTAATTAAAGCATTAAATAGAAAACTAGTAGGATATTACAATTACTATGGCATAAGTTTCAATTTGTCATGGCTGAGAGAAATATATGACTATGTTATGAAAGAATTAAAGAAATGGCTATCTAGGAGGAGTCAGAGAGGAAATATTACTTGGGATAAGATGCAAGCCATAATAAAATACTTACCACTAGTTAAGCCCAAAATAACATATTCATTATGGTAATACTTTAAAGATTACTGTGAAGAGCCGTATGCGGAAAAGCCGCACGTACGGTTCCGTGAGGGGCGATAGTTCTTGAGTACATAACCCTCACACAAAGTTTAAAATATGGGAAGAGAGGTTTATAATTTATGGAAAAAGAATGGAAGTCGTCTACTCGACAAAATGGTAAAATATTTTATCACATACATAAAAATGGAGTTCATGATGATAAATGGCAAGTTGGTAGTGTTTTGGAAACAACAAAAAATGAATTCACTAAATTTTCTTTTAATTATGCACCATATTTATATATATATGATCAAACCAATGTTCCTTTAATAAATGCTATTGAACATGCACAACAAATAAGAGATGTATTAGGTCAAATAAATTTATTATCAGAAGCAAAAAGTTGATTTTTATAACTATACAGAATTCTTTTTCAAAAATGCACAAATTGTGTGAAATTTATGTCAAAAAAAGCAAAAAATGGTTACTATTCACAGTCCATGTAGGAAGGCATGACAAAACAGATTAAAAAAATTCAATTTTTTAATCTGTTTTTTAAGGAGCAACATCACCAATTTCTCCAAATATTTCAGCAACAGTATAAGGATTATCTTCCATTAATCTTATTAATGCATCAGTTGGATTTATATTATTTCTATAGCAAGTTTCAATATATGTTTTTATGTCTGCATAATATTGGGCATAGGATATATTTTGAAATTGACCAGCTATTTTCATTTTGGATTTTACACCCCTTAATGACCGCTCACTTAAATTGTTATTCGTTGGAAGAGTAAAGTCATATAACCACAAAAAGTAATTTTCCTTATATTCTAATATTCTTCTTATTAAGGCTTTTTCTTTCTTATCATAATGTGTTTCAGGTTTTGTTTTATTTTCTTCAATAGCCTCTAGTAGAATATTTTCATATTGTTCATCAAAATCTTTTATGTAATTTTCAGGAAATTTTATTTGTTTTTGTGATATGAATTCTTTACTATCGTGAATTGTTTTTTGAACCAATTCTTTAAATTTACCACACCATTCATGACTAGTATTATTTTTACATTTTTCTAAATCACGTATTAAGTGAGTATTGCATTCAAGATTTTGATAAGAATATTTGTAATTAATTTTATTGTGGTCATGCATTACTTTTACATCATCTGCTAATGTCGTAAGTACTTGATCTTCCTTTATTCCTTCTTCATCTTTCTTTAAGTGAGCTGTATAATAGGCAATGTTTTCATTACCATAGAATCTTAAACAAGCTCTATTGGTATTAATCATAATTACTGTATCATCCCAATATAATAACTTTAACTGCAGAAGCTTTTTATACAAATCTTTCTTAAACGACTCTAGTTTATCGGAAGCCTTTTTTTGTAGTTTAGATATGTAACCTTCACTCATATCTATTTCACCATTGGAAAATCCTCTGATTAATCTTCTTATCTTATTCATTGGAACATTTCCTTCATTTGCCAAAGATAATACTACTGACTGGATTTCACTTCCATATTGATTTTCTTCCTTTAATCTTGTTGGAATAGCTTGATGACTTTCTTTATTACATTTCGTACATCTATATTCTATAAAATGATGTCTTCTTTTTACTGGTAAAAATAAATAAGTTAATTCATCTTTACATATTTCTCCGACTTCTTCTAAATTACCACCACAACAAGGACACACATCTAATGTATGTTCCACATTATCATTAACTTCATTTTCTGCAAATTTTTCTAATTTATGTTTTTTATGACCTGGTTGACCACCCTTTGTATTTCCTGTTTTAATCCTTGTATTTGGTACTACTTTTTTCTTGTTTATTGGTGTTTGACTTGTTGGTAAACTTGAATTCGTTCCATCAATGTTTAACAAGGCTTTTAATCTAGAAATTTCTTTTGATTGCTCTTCAATAATTTTATCTTTTTTATTTAATAATGGTTGATATTTTTTCTGAGCTTTCGCATCAAAATCATTTATTGCTTTGTTATATTTTTTTTCTAACAATTGATACTCATATTTTAATAATTTATAATCTTCACTTTTTTTATCATATTTTTCCGTTAATTCTTGATAATCTTTTTTAAATGTAAAAGTCAAGATAAAATGTTAAAAAAATGGCAAAGTTAAAATGTTATAAATTTTAAAATTTAAGATGAAGGTAG
>CANQYK010000128.1 GCA_947628065.1 uncultured Bacilli bacterium
TTTATTAAATTTTCGGATAAGTATTTCTTTCGTATAACAACAATTATCCGAAATTTCGGATAATTGTTGTTGACATATCCGTCGGTGTTCACATTGAAGACATTGTTCGAGTTACCGGAATTCGGGGCGCGCATTTTGTTACAAGAGGAACCCATCTATATAACAAGTAGATAACTACTTGTTACCTTAAATTATATAATAACTACGGGGTGCCCGGAAGACGTTGCCTTCCGGGGGCACTTCTTACGGGAACGACTTAAAGCCCAAATTCAAATGGATCATCTACCGCTCCTGTACCCTTTAGCAATTGGATATTAGATGTTAGATATACGACTGGGCGGGCCACGGTGTCGCTGCCGGCCACGTTGTAGCGGCGGACAAATCCGCCGGTGTCCACAATGAAGACATTGCTCGAGTAACCGGAATACGGGGCGATTGTCCATTGATATGTACCGTTAATAAAGAGCCAATCATTATTTTTACAATCTTCTGCATCATAATTATATACTGTATCTGATAAACAGGTATCTCTCGTTTTACTTGTTCCCCCACTTGTCGCATATCCATAATCAGAAGGATACATCAATCCTATTTTCCCTGTCCAGTTTGTTTTCCTTTCTTTAGTACAAGATCCTGTTGTTGTACAAGTCTCTTCTCCTCTTTCATATCCATAAAAATGATTTGGTGTTCCAGTTTCTGCACTATCATAGTTTTCTGTTCCACCCAAATACCATTTCGCATCTCCTATCAGTTTTTGGGCTTCCTCTTTTAATCCTGTACTGGTAAAATCACAAGAGGTTGTTCCATCACTTGAACCCAGTGGACAACTTCCACTTTGTCGGTTCCAGTACAAACTTCCTTTTCCTCCTGTTGCTAAGGGATCACTATCATACCCTGGATTTAATACCATCATTAATCTTGAATCTGTCCAATCATTACTTCCATACGAACTCTCTGATGATCCTGTTCCACTTGGCTTATTATCAAATGAGATATAATTATTTGTTCCTACTGGTAATGGATCATTTTTTATTAATTTTATCCTTTTTTCTTTTGTTCCACTTCCATTATCTACTGTTTCGATTCCGATGATTCTCCAACCTGCTATCTCATTATTGAATGTTACGTAATTATTTGGGTTTGCTCCTATATATCGATAACTTTTTAGTTCATCTGGACTCCAACCTTGTTGCTGTGCTCCTGCTGTATGATTAAACACATACATCTTATTCTCTTTTGCACTTGCATCTTCCTTTGTATAATTTACATCATATTCTTGTATGCTTTCATCATTGGTATATTCTGCTAGTAATGTCTCTACTCCTAATTTTTGTTTTGGTTTATCTATTTCAGATCCACCTTCATTACTATATCCTTTTACCAATACTTTCATTTTATACATCTTTCCTTGGGCTGTATTATCTGCTGTATCACTTAACCATAATCTTAATGTATACGTTACTTTTTTATCATCTGTACTGGTTCCTAAAGTATCTTCATCTTTTACTAAAAAAGTTCCACTACCAACTTCCTTCATCACTTTAATTCCAGAATCATATCCTTTATCACTTGTTAACTTATATTTTACAAAACTAGTATCCAATGTATTATTATCACTATCTTCTTGGAAAGATACTGTATAATAAGCTTTAATATCTCCACTATTTGTTATCGTAAAGGTATAAGGATTACTTTCTAATCCTTCCGCATCACTTAAAGTACCAGTATCCTCTAAATTAATGGTATCTCCTTCTTCAAAATCTATTTTTAAAGTACCTGATTCTATACTTACTGTTTTATCCCCTTTTAATGTTTTGGAAAACAATGCAAAAGTAGTTCCTAATAATAAGAAAACACAAACACTAACGGATATTACAATAATGGCAATTAACTTATTCTTACTCATCTTTTAACACCTAAAAAAGAATAGAACTAGCCTATTCTATCCTTTCTTACACGATGAAAAAAATATTGGTAACTACTTAAAGCTACCCCCCCCCCCATGTAAACTATTTGTAAACAATCTAGCGTTTTCCATATAAAATCAACACCTTTCTTTTTAAATTTGGAAATTATTTGATACAAATTTTTGCTTTTTATTTAAGATAATATTACTACCTTTTCTACATTCATAATACAATACTTTATCCTATTTTTCAAGACCCATTTGTTACTATTTACAGCCATGTGAATTCTGAGAGTAAATTCAATTAAGAAATAACCACGAAAAGTAGTGATTACTCACTATTTTTTTCATGGTCTAAAATTTCTTTTAGGGTATAAGGATTACCATACATGAGTCGCACACAAGCCTCAATTATGTTAATGCCATTCTTTTTACAGGTTTCTATGTAACTTCGAATATTGGCATAATATTCTAAATAAGCTAAACTTTGAAATTGGCCACTTATTTTTAACTTTGATTTTATCGGTCTTATATTTCTCTCTGAATTATTGTTTGTTGTAGGTAAAGAAAAGTTATATGCCCATAAAAGATAGTTCCTCTTATACTTAATTAAATCTTTAATAAAATTTGCTTCTTCTTTTTCAAAGTAATTTCTAGTTGTTTTATCTTTATTTTGTTTTTTCCCTTTTTCTATTAGATCATCATATTCCTTATCTAATTTTTGCAAATAACTTTTACTAAAACTATCCTCTTTCTTTTTTAGAACAAGGTTTCTGTCATGAACGGTTTTTGATAACAGGCTTTTTAATTCATCACACCAATCATGGCCTGTTTCTTCCTTCTTCTTTTGTAATCTTCTTATTAAATGCCTTACACATTCTACATTATCAAAGTTATATTTTTCAATGAAACTCCCCGGGTCAAGACCTCAATTGTCTTAAGACAATTGACTCTCTACGAGAGCGGGGTATCTTTTTG
>CANQYK010000129.1 GCA_947628065.1 uncultured Bacilli bacterium
TATGTTTTTTTCTCTGCTAAAGCAATTACTTGCATACCATCTTTTTCTAGTTCTTCTGCTTTTTTTATTGCTTTTTGTTTTAGATCATCCGTAATTATTTTCTCTGTTCCTTTATAGTTTATTTTGGTACATATTTTTAAAATTTCTTCTAATGCACCTTTTGTAAACATTCTATAATCTTTTCCTTTTTTTACAACAACCGATTGTACTTTTCTTACATAATCAAAAGGTATTTCATCGATTTTTGTAAAACCATTTTTTAAACTTTCAACATTATTCTCTTTCGCATATGCAATTACTGCTTTATCAATAATATTTTTCATACCAGTTGAGAAATAACTATTCAAATACACATATTTTAAAATTGTTTTATCTTCTTCTCCCATTACATTGATATACTTTTGTAATACGATTTGATTTTCTGTTAGTGTTCCTGTTTTATCCGTACATAAAACATCCATAGAACCTAAATTTTGTATTGCTTCCATTCTCTTTACTAATGTCTTTTTCTGCGCTAAAGTTTTACTTCCTTTTGCAATATTTACATTTACAATCATTGGTAACATCGATGGTGTAATCCCAACTGCTACAGATAAAGCGAAAAGAATTGCTGATTTATAATCCCCTTTCATTAATCCATCTACAATTAATATAAAAAACACAGTACCAATCATATAATATAACAATAATTTAGTAATATTTTTCATACCAATATCAAAGTTCGTATCTTGATGTTTTTTACTTAATTCTTTTCCCATTGCTCCAATATAGGTCTTGGTTCCTGTTTTTATAACAATTCCTTTTCCATATCCTGAAATGACAGATGACTCCATTAAACAAAGGTTATCAATATCAAATATACTTTTTCCATCATGAGAAGTAACATATTTTTCTACAGGAACAGATTCTCCAGTAAAAACAGATTCATTAATAAATAAGTCTTTTGCTTCTATTAAAATCATATCTGCTGGAATAATAGATCCCGCATTTAAGGTAATAATATCACCGATTACTACTTGTTCTGTTTTGATATTTATTTCTTTGGAATTTCTAATTACATTGGCAGTAGAATATATTTTTGATTTTAGTTTTTGATTAAATTTATATTCTGAATAGTCCTGACAAAATCGAATCAATGCACTAATTAAACCAATTAAAACAATTATAATAGAACCTAGATGATCTGCCATCATATAGTTAATAATTGCTAGAAAAAACAAAATTAAAATAAATGGATCTTTTAATGAAATTAGAAAAAAATAGATAGCTCCATGTTTTTCTTCCTTAATGTATATATTTAATCCATTTGCTTCTTGTATCTTTTTTACCTCACGCTCTTTTTTTCCGTTCTCTGATGTTTTGTATGTTTGAAACAATTCTTCTTTTGATAACTTTGAAACTTTTTTATATTCTTCGTATAAGTCATTCTTCATATTTATCACCAGCTTAACTTGATTTTTTCTATATAGATTATAACACATATTTTATTGCAGCGTGTTTATAATTTTATATATTTTATTAACAATTCATTATAAAGTTTTTATTCATATAAATTGTAATTTGTTCTATTCGTCTATAAATTTTATAACAAATTTATATATTGTTTTATAATATATTCTTTCTATTAAAGTCATATAAAGTTTTTTATATTTTTTTCTTTTTTTAACACAATTTTCAATTTTCTCTGCTAACTCATTCCAATCATTATCACAATAATACCAAGTTGATAAATATTCATGTAGATCATTTGGTGTTCCAAATAAGTTCTCGTATTGATCCATAGCTTTTTTACATCTAATCCAACCTTTTTCAGAATTAACTCTTTTATTATTTCCTTTTATAAGCCAAGGAGGCAAAACTATGTCATCTTTTTTCAAAACAGCAATAGAATCTTTTTTGTTCATATTCGATACCTCATCTATTTCAACAAATTACTATTTGTATTATTATAAACTAATTTCAAATTCTTCATTTAATTCTATTTTCTCATTCATATTGTTAGTATCTCCAAGGGTGATATGAGATTCATAATTATATTTTATCTATATCATTATTACTTTAAATTCACTACCCTTTGTTTCAATATTTTTTGTTTTGATTTTTTATCATTTGCTATATTTACAAGTAATTGGTTTATATCTTCCGTTGTTATATTTTGTTTTGTTAAATACATTTCTTCAATATTATTCATAAATCCTAATATATAGTTACTATTTTTTAAAACTGGAGATAATGTATGCTTTAATTCAAAAAAACAAATATCTGTCTTTTTATCCATATCAATATAGACTCCACAATACTCCTCATCTGGATAACAACCATTACAATCAATGATGGATTTAAAACAAACTTCTTCCTCATTATAATGAATCGTTAATTTATGATAACCAATTAATTTACTCCAGTCGAAACTTCTTGACCATTCTTCTTCTTTTTCTAATTTCGCACTCATATTTTTTTCATAATGATTAATAATATATGCTAAAGAATTTAAAATTAGTTTTCTATCGATAACGCAAGATTCTTCAAATTCCCTTCTTTTTTGTTTTTTTCTTTGTTCTTTTATTTTTTCTTCCACTTCTTTTTTCCTTTGTTCTTGTAATTCTATTGATATGTCTAAAAATTCTTGTAAAATTTGTTCTAATTCTTTTTCACTGATCTCTTCTAATGATTTACTAGACCTTCTTTCGTATAAATAATCTATAAATAGTTGAATATATTCTATATCTTTCTTTGGTGAATGATGGAAACGATTAAAACTAGATGGTGGTAAATAACATTGTTCTTTTTTTTCACTTGGATCAAAAAAGAATCTTTCTTGTTTTATATTTTTAATATTATAACTTGGATA
>CANQYK010000130.1 GCA_947628065.1 uncultured Bacilli bacterium
CTTTTTGAAGATGAACTTTAGAATGAAAAAAGAAAGAAAAAATAAAATAGCCATCATCATCATGTAAACAAAAGCACCAAAAAAGAAATTAGAAAAAATTTGCAATAATCTTTGAATATCACTTTTGGGAAGAAGAAACGCAATGAGTGGAATTACAGCACAGATTCCATAAAGAGATAGAATAAAGCGTTTTACATATTTATGATTGAATGGTTTGTGAATCACATTTAACCAACCATACATTCTCCACATAACAAAAAGATTTCCACAAAGATACATCGTAATAACACAAAAAGCCCACATAAAAAAACCTCCGTTCCCATTATAACTTAAATTTGTCGTTTTTTCTATTTTTTTCTTTTAAAAGATGATAAAATAAAGTTGGAGATGATAAGAATGGATATGATAGAAAAAATAAAAAAGAGAGTAGAGATGGGAGAAAGAAAAAAAATTGTTTTCCCAGAATCTATGGATGAACGTGTTTTAGAAGCTGCTAAAATATTAAAAGAAGAAGATATTATAGATGTTTTATTAATAGGGGAAGAAGACTTAAAAGATATTGGGTGTGAGATTATAAATCCAAAAGAATATCCCGATCGGGATCAATTAGTAAGTACTTTTTATGATTTAAGAAAACACAAAGGAATTACGATGGAAGATGCCAAGAAAATGGTATTAGAAGATTATCCTACTTTTGCAGCAATGCTTTTAAAAACAGGTGTTGTGGATGGTATGGTAAGTGGGGCAGCTCATTCTAGTGCAGATACTTTAAGAGTCGCTTTACAAATTATTAAAACGGTACCGGAGATAAAAACAGCATCTACATTCTTTTTAATGGAGACAAAGGAAAAAGAGTTTGGATTAAATGGTGTGTTCTTGTATTCCGATTGTGGAATGATTCAAAATCCTACTAGCGAAGAACTAGTAGATATTGCCAAAAGTAGTATTGTATCATTTCGCATGTTAACAGAAGAAGAACCTGTTGTTGCCTTTTTATCACATTCTACTTATGGTTCTTCGAAATGTCCAGATACAGAAAAGGTAGTAAAAGCAGTAGAGCTTGCCAAAAGTGAAATAAAGGATGTTTTAGTCGATGGTGAAATGCAGTTTGATGCTGCCATTATCAAAGAAATAGGAGAGAAAAAAGCACCCGGTAGTCCTGTCGCAGGACGTGCGAATGTTTTAATTTTTCCAGACTTAGACGCTGGTAACATTGCTTATAAAATAACAGAGCGTTTAGGACACGCCAAAGCCTATGGTCCTCTCACCCAAGGATTATTAAAACCAGTAAATGATTTATCAAGAGGTTGTAGTGCTCTTGATATTGTAGGGGTAGCGTATATAACAGCATTACAAAGTGAAAGGAGAGAGTAAATTGGAAGAAAATTTATTTGAAGAAGATAATATTTTTATCAAAAAACAATCCTTAACAGAAAAATGTCAAAATGATTTTCGTTATCCTATTCGTCAAAGAGGAAGAACGTATTATGAAGATGACGATATTATAGATTGCTATAAGGATAAGAAGAACAATCAATATTATGCTCGTGTAATTGGTAGTAGGGAAAATCCTTACGAGGTTCGAATTGAAATCAGTGATGACGTGTATTATCAATGTGATTGTCCATGTGATGAACCATGCAAACATGAATGGGCTGTTTTACTTGCGATTGATAATTTTGAATATGAAGAGGTTAATTTAAAAGAAGAAATCGAAGAGAAAGAAATAGATATAAAAGAAGTAATAGAACAGATTCCAGCAGAAGAGTTAAAAGAATATATTTTAAATGGAGAAGAAGAAGACGTATGGTTTGAAATGATTCCTTTTGAAAATAATTTTATTAAGTATTGTCCAAAACAAGGATATGATTTTTATTACAATCGTTTATATAATTCTCTTACATTAAATAGAAATACTGTTTCTTTACTAACCTCTTATATTCATAAAATAGAACGATATTTAGAATGTAGAGAATATAGAGAAAGTTTTCTAATCTTACAAAGTATTATTGAAGCATTTCATGATACCGCAAATTTAAAGAAGGACGTTCTTATTTCTCTTTTTCCTCAGTTTTCTATGTTTTTAAGAATTATGTTAAGAAAAGGAAAAATTGAAATAAAAGAAGAAGTTACTTCATGGATTATGGTATTAAGAAAAGAAAACTATTATGATAATATTTACTTAGAAGATATGATCTTAGAAGGAATAAAATAGATGTTATTATATGCGAATGTTGGAATATCAGAGTTAGAAATTCCAACAAAAAAGAGTCTTGTGATCTATCTTTCCGATTGCAAGAATCATTGTATTTTTTGTCATACTCCTTATCTACAGAAAAGTTATGGTGATGATTTAATGAGTCATTTTGAAACATTGTTTCAGTTGTATTATGATTCTTTTGATGTTGTTTGTTTTATGGGAGAAGGAAAAAATACAGTAGAAGAACGAAAAGAAATGATTCATTATTGTAACTACATTCACAAGAAGAGAAAACAAGTGGCTTTATATTGTGGTAGAGACTGTGCCATTGAAAAGTGGATGACCTCTTTTGATTATATAAAAATAGGATCTTATCAAGAAGAGAAAGGTCCATTAACAGAAATAACAACAAATCAAAGATTATGGAAAAAAAACGTTAATGGTTATTGTGATATTACAGATATATTTTGGAAAAAA
>CANQYK010000131.1 GCA_947628065.1 uncultured Bacilli bacterium
TTATAATAATCTAACACTTTTAATTTTGCAAGAACTTTTTTTAAAATAGAGACTTTTCGTCAGAAATTTGGTACAATTTAATTGTTCCTTTATGAGCGATGGGTGAAATTATATCATCATTAAGGAATTTTTTATACAAAGATGAATATGAAATATTATATTTTTCTTTGTATTTTTTATTTTCATTTATTTCTTCATAAAAATGTTCAAAATTATAATCATAATATTTTGTTAAATATAACTGTTCTATTTTTTCTATAATTTCTTTTTTTATCTTATTAGGATTTTCTTTTCCACGATTTTTATGAATAAATCCTTCCTTCCCTTTTTCGTTATATACCTTTATTAATCGATAAATTTGTTGTCTTGATAAATTCAATTCAATCATTGCTTCTTTTCTAGTAATTTCACCATTAACTACTTTGCTGATAATTTCATAATGTTTTTGTTCTCTTTTGTTTAACTCCACTTTTCTCACCTCACTTTCTTGCCTATAGGCCTGTAATATAATAACATAAATTATAAAAATGTAACACTTTCTCTTAAAATTGCAAAAAAAGAAATTGATAAATTTACCAATTTCTTGATGTAACATTTTCATTTAAAATTCTTTTTTTTCTATGTAACATTTTCACTTAAAAGTCACAATTTTTTCTTTAACCATTTACGAAGAAAAGAAAATTTGGGAAAAGTAAGAAAAAAACCACAAAAAAGAGCAAGATAAAAAAAGGGATGTATCATAGCATAATTGATTTTCTTCATACAAAGAAAATAGAAAAGGGCCATTGAAAAAGAAAAGAGAAAATTAACAATGATTCGAATTAATCTTTTACTATGGAATAAGAATTTATAATTTAAATTAATGAGAAAAGAAAGAAAGATACCAAAAAGAAAAGAAAAAAGAAGAGAGATAATTTGTAATTTTAAATTCATTATTTAAACAAGCGCTTAATTAAATTACTACTATCTTTTTCTTTTCCTGTGGCATCTTCCATATATGTAAAGCCTTTTACAAACCCTTTGATTGAAACATTTCCCGAAATGGTATCTAGTTTAATTAATTCAAGCTCTTCTCCTCTTACAACTAAAAAGCCCATCGTTGTTTCAAGGAGAAATTCTTCATTGTCAAAATTTTCTATTTTTTTTACTCCTGTTATCAATAAATTTTTTCTTTCTGTTAATGTAATACTATGATTATAATTACTAATCATTGCTTCTTTTGTATCCATCTTTTCTCCTCCTAGTAAATTCTATGTATAAAAGAAGATGAATAGAACAAAAAAGAAGCACTATTCTGCTACTTCTTCTTTAATATTATTATATGCTTCCAAAATCTTATCTTGGAACATTGCTCTTACTTCTGGGTTGATTGGGTGTGCAATATCACGATATCCACCGGTTGGTGTTTTTCTGCTTGGCATTGCAATGAATAATCCACTCTCTCCTTCAATAATACGTATGTCATGAACTGCAAAGCTGTCATCTAATAGGACAGATGCGATTCCCCTCATACGAGATCCTTCTTTGTCAACTTTTCTTACATTGACAGATGTAATTTCCATATGTTTAACCTCCTTTAAAGTATTAATACTTTATAATTAAATTTTAACTTAAAATGAAAAGAATTGCAAGTTATTTATTATATTTTTCTATGGAAATTGTCAAGAGAGAATTTCTAGGCTTTCTGTTACCAAATCACTGTAGGTAAAAGACTTTACTTGATTGTCTTTTCCTTTTAATCGAATTAAGAAAATAGAAGGATAAGCCTTTACAATTTCACCATCAAATTCTTCTATTTGATTCCTACTACCATTAAACTTAAAATGTAGGATTTCTCCTTCTTTTTTCTTTACTTCTTCTTTGATATTATCTAAATTCATCTTGGATACCCCACATACATTGTTCCATTGGTTATAATTCCTCCCATTCCTTCACTTTTAAAGTGTGTTTTATTAATTAGGGAAATCAAATCTATTTCCTTATTGACTGGAGATAATGCGATACAAGATGCAATAATAGCAGGATCAAGGGCATGAATATTAACACGTTTTGGACTCGATGCAAAGTTGGCTCCTGCTTTAATCAACTCTTCATAATTAGACTGACAGGCACCTGCTATAATAATTAGTTTATCTTGATTTTTTTCATAAAGTCTTGCTTGTTTTGTGGCTTCAATAAAATTTTTTGAATTTTGATAATTATTAATTTTACTTTTGTCTTTGGCCATTTTTTTAAAGGAATCATGTCCTGTAATCACAACAATATCGGGTTTATATTTTTCAAGACACTCCCCTATTTTATCTTTCATTTCTTCTTCTTTCATTAAGATACCATAGGCTTCAAGATGCATCTCCTTATAAAAATGAATACATCGATCAACATAGGATTTATCACTGTCTAATTGCAGGATTTTACCTGGAAGGTAGAAAAATTCATTCCGATTCAAATCAATTAATTCTTCTACTTTTTCTACATCCCTTCGATCGCTTTTATCTTCTTTCTTTTCTACTGGTGTTAAATCCGATAACTCGCTATCAGCATAAAGTCTAACATCAACCCCTTTTAAATAAGCGATTTCATCAATAATATTATAAATTTGAAACAAAAGATCATTATCATAAGATTT
>CANQYK010000132.1 GCA_947628065.1 uncultured Bacilli bacterium
GTATTATAATGGAGATAAAGAACTGACAGAATATGAAAAGTTTTTATTTGTAGCCTATACAGATAAAAGAAAAGATGCTTTAAAAGTAGCGAAAGGAAGTGAGATAATGAGAGATTTATACCATGATAATGTAGAAGTAATGTTAAATGATATTTATGAAAATACAAGAACCATAGAATATCGTGCAAACTCAGCGGGATATGATCGAGGATATGAGCAAGGAGAGACTGTCGGATATGAACGAGGCGAAAGTATCGGATATAATAGAGGCGAAGAAAATGCGAATCAAAAAACAGCCGAAATATTAAGAAGTCTTCATGTTTCACCGGAGATAATAGAAAAGGCTACTGGTATATCTTTTTCGAAAAAAAGATAAAAAGAATCTTTATTTGAATTTTTAAAGTTATTTCCAAAGAAAGAATTTACGAAAAACGTCTATTCTTTTTCTTTTTGTCATAAAGTATATAGAACAAAGTAATGTCAAAACAGTGTCTAATCAAAGAAATATTATAGAAAAAGAGAGTCTATCATGATATAATACTTGAGAGAAACAGGAAGGTGACTAAAATGTTATTATTAACAAAAGCAGTGTTTGCTGTCATGCTTGGCTTTTTATTTAGTGCAGGACTTGGTTTAATTTTAGTACCATTGTTAAAGAAATTAAAAGTAGGACAAAGAATCAGTGTCTTTGTAGGTGAGAGTCATAGAAAAAAAGAAGGAACTCCAACGATGGGAGGATTAATTTTTATTCTTCCAACCGTTCTTATTATTTTAGGACTTTTACTAACGCATAAAATTCCTTACTCGGATAACTTAACCATTGTTTTAATTGTCTTTTGTGGTTTTGCATTCATTGGGTTTTTGGATGACTTTTTATCCATTAAACATCATGATAATGAAGGTCTTACCACATATCAAAAGTTATTTGGACAAATTATTGTATCGACAATATTTTTCTATATTTATATGAAAAATGGAGGACAAACCTCATGGGTTGTTGGAACGCTTCATATTGATTTAGAAATGGGGTGGTTTTATGGGCTTTTTATCTTACTCATTTTAATTGGAGCAAGCAATGCTGTAAATTTAACGGATGGTCTTGATGGACTTGCTGGAAGCCTTTCTGTTGTTGCTTTTATCGCTTTTGCGCTTATTTCTTTTGTCGTAGGATTTGAAGATATTGGAATCTTTTGTTTGGTTCTTGTTGGTAGTTTAATTGGTTTTTTAGTTTATAATACGCATCCGGCTAAAATTTTTATGGGAGATACTGGAAGTCTTGCTTTGGGTGGTGTGATTGGAACGGTTGCAATTTTAACGCATCGAGAACTTACTCTTTTGGTTGTGGCATTTGTTTTTGTAATTGAAACATTATCGGTTATTTTACAAGTGTTTTGGATTACTGTATTCAAAAGAAAATTGTTTTTAATGACACCGCTTCATCATCATTTTGAAAAACTAGGATGGCAAGAGACGGATATTGTAAAACTTTTCTGTACGTTTGGACTTCTTCTTGCTATGGGTGGTATTTTGTTTGGTGTATGGTTATAGAAAGGAGAATATCATTTGAAGAAAAAACGGATTGATTTGCCTTTGGTAATTTCCGTAGTGCTTCTAATATTATTCGGACTTGTAATGATTTATTCTGCTAGTAGTATTTGGGCAGAATATAAGTTTCATGATAGTTTTCACTATGTGAAGCAACAAGCATTATTTACTGTAATAGGGTTTATACTAATATATATTATTTCCAAAATTGATTATCGTGTGTATTATCAAAAGGCAAATACAATACTAGGTATTTGTCTTTTACTTTTAATTTTAGTATTGATTCCAGGAATTGGTAGTGTTCGAAATGGAAGTCGTAGTTGGTTTGGTATTGGTCCTTTGGGGATTCAACCAAGTGAAGCTGCAAAACTTGCTTTGATTATTTTTACGAGTAAATATTTATACAATAGTAATAAGTTTTTAAAGAGTTATAAAAAAGGAGTTTTTCCCATTTTAGGAATTGCTATTTTCTTCTTTGCGCTTATTATGTTACAACCAGATCTTGGAACGGGACTTGTCTTAATGATGAGTGTGGTATCGCTTTTGTTTATTGCTGGTGTTAATATGAAGTTCTTTTATGGTGTAGGTGTTATTGGTATTATTGGTGTTTGTATTTTAATTGCGATTGCACCTTATCGAATGGACCGAATTACTTCTTTTATTGATCCTTGGAAAGATCCTCTTGGAACAGGGTTTCAAATGATTCAGTCTATGTATGCGATTGGTCCAGGTGGACTTTTGGGTCAGGGGTTTTTAGAGTCAAGACAAAAGCACTTTTATTTACCAGAACCACAAACTGATTTTATTTTCTCTGTTATTTGTGAAGAGTTTGGTGTAGTAGGGGCTTTGATTGTTTGTGTATTGTTTGGTATTATTTTATATCGTGGAATTAAAATAGCCCTGAATACTAAAAATTTGTTTTCCAAATATTTATCGTTTGGAATGATTTTTCAAATGATTTTCCAAACGGCAATGAATCTTGCTGTGGTGGTAGGTCTTATTCCTGTAACTGGGTATGCCCTTTTGTTGTACTCATAACTACAATCAAATTTTTCCCTTATTATAAGGGCATTCGT
>CANQYK010000133.1 GCA_947628065.1 uncultured Bacilli bacterium
GCCAATTGAAAGCAATGTGTTTTGTACAAAAAATCCTAAGAAAACCTTGGGATTTTTTAGTGATTAGGTTGCGGACAAAGTCCGCGGTATGGTATAATCATACTTAACACCGAAACAATTATAGAACACAATATTCCTGCAGTTATATCTATCGATGTAATGCTTTTTAATCTTCTTTCATAATTTTCTTTTTCTGTTTGTTTAAGTTTAATATTATAATTAAGCTTATCAATATCATTTATCAAATTTGAATGTTCTAATGTTTCTATAGCACTTGTAATATTTGAGAGCCTTAAATCAGTAACATTTGGTACATTTTGTATAGTTGGTAATAAATTTTCAAATTTTGGTAATTTTATATTTGGAATATCAAATCTTGAAAAGTTAAAGTTCATACTTATTCACACCTCTCAATCATTAAATCAATAGCTAATTCTTCTATTGAGTCTTTTTTTATTTTGTTCTCTTTTTTATATACTTCTAAAACAAAATCATCTTTTTTAAAAGATTCATATACTTTTTTCAATACATCCATAATGTGATTATAAAATTTTTCTTTGTAATCATTTTCTACAAAGGCAGTATGATCAGAAAGAAAATCATATTTTTGAACATCATCATCAAATATAGAATCAATTATGTCATAAATAGCATTTTCTTCATAATATTTATAATTTTCCTTTTTCTTCTTTTTTAACTGTTCTTCCATAACCAAAAGTTCTTTATCTATATCAGAAATTCTAACCCTTAAATCACTTTGTTCTGTTTTTAATGATAAGATTTTTGAGACAACTAATCCTACAATAATTGCAACAAAAATACCAATTATTTCTATACTATTCAATAAAATATCAATTAAATCTTTATAACACATATTTACCTCCCATATTTTCTAAATATTATATCATTAAAAAAGATACTTTTCTATCAAAGTACCTTAAATTCTTGTATTTACTTACCAAAATAGCCATTTCTTCTATTTTTGGATTTAACCGATACCTCCATGGGCAGATCAAGATCATACTTTTAGTTCGGATTATGAGAGGGGTAAAATAGATCAATTAAAAGCAGTAGCGGAGTTTGACAAACAAATGGCTCAAATGGTTTTTCAACAAGAGAAAGAGAATAAATTAGTAAGTTTTACAGAGCAAAAGGAGTTTAATATCAAAGTTGAGTGTAGTGAAAGAGATTTATCTTTATCACAAAGTGAAGTTCAAAAATTGAAACAAAAAGGAATGTCAACACAAGATATATTAAAATATAAACAAGCAAAGTTAAATATGCATGATGAGATTTATAAAGATGTTCCATTTAAAAGAGAATGTGAGTGGACTGTTCTTGATAATATATCTGGTGATTATTTTGATCATATGATGGATACACAGCAAGAAGCTTATATTGGAAAATATACTAAAATCAGTGATATGGCAAGAAAAGATAATATACAAAGAATTAAGAAAGATAAATCGGATTTTAATAATTGGAAGCATTCTATCATGCAAATAAGGCAACAAAAACAAAGTAATTCTACTAAGCAACCACTAGATACTCTACCAAAGAAAAAAGAATCTTTCGATCAAAGAAGTTCGATTGAAATACAAATTGCCGAACAAATTAACATTAAAAATCAAGCAATAAAGCAACAAAAAATGAAAGAAGAAAATAAGAAAGCAAGTAGTAATAAAGGGTTTGCTAATACTATTGTATTAAGTTTCATTGCTGTCTTGGTAATGAGTGCATTGCTTATGATTATTTTCATGATACTAAGAAAATAAGAAAGGGAAACTATGAATAACAATTTTCGTTTAAAAATAGAAGAATCTTATATTGAAATAAATAAAATGCAAGAGGATATTAATGATATGATATTTCATTTTATTACAAATGCAAATAAATTAATTGAATTATCAGAAGATGATTATCAAATTGAAAAAACATTAAAGCGTAATAAAATATCACTAAAAGAATATATTTTGAATTCTGATTGTTGTAAACAATTAAGCAATAACAATATATCAAACTATTCAATTGATGAATTAAAAGGATACCTATTTCAATATTCAAAACAATTCGATATCGATTATTCAAAATATTTTTTGGCATTATCCTTATATGAAAAGATTGAAAAGATAGAAACAAAATTTGATGCAAAAATTAATTTAGAAATACAAAGTATTTTCAAATTATTACCTAATATAATGGACATAAAAGATATAACGTCAATGGAATATGAACAATTATATTTGAAACTTAAAAATCAATTAGAAAATTCTTTTCATGGACAAAAACTAGATGAAACCTCTTTTTCTATTTGTATTCAAATACTTAATGATATATTTAATTATTATATCAATGGATATCCAAATATTCCTGAATCCTATTTATATCATAGTGAAAATGGAACATAAAAAACATTCCCTTTTTAACGAAAAAATAGTAAAATTTTAGTTGGAAAGGGAATGGAGTAAAAAATGAATTATAATAAAATTTTAAAAATTGTAAAAGCAAATAATGGCTATATTACAACAAGTGAGGTTGTTAATAATGGAATTGCAAGA
>CANQYK010000134.1 GCA_947628065.1 uncultured Bacilli bacterium
ATCCAAATCAGAATAATACCGTCTTTCTATTTTGGTCATTGGAATATCAAACAATAAGATCCCTCCTTTCCGTGACCCACCATAACAAAAGGAAAAGACTTTGTCAAAACGGCAATTTGGCACATTTTTTTAAAGAAAGCGAAAAAAACGGGGGGAATTTTCCATTTTCCCTCGCTTTTTTACTGAAATTTTCAAAATTCCGCCCTATTTTTCTGGAATTTTAAAAATTCAACTTTTTTAAATTTTCTTTCGCATCCTCAGGAACTCTCCTTGATTCTCTTATTTTGCTTATTGTTTTTTGATAGGTAAAGGATGATAGAACACCTTCTTTTAAGAAGGATAATGTCTTTTCTTTATCTACCAAATACGTATAGCTTAAAAGCCAGGCAATCGCCATTTGAACATAGTATTTTTCTTGTTGGTATTTTTGAATAAGAGAAAAAATCATCGAAAGGTACTCATCTTCCATATAATAAGTAAGTAAGAAAACAAAACCAAAACGAACCGTAAATTCTCTTTTGCTTTTTAAGCAAGACAAGACAAAAGGAAAATACTTCTCTTGTTCTTTTTTTGCTTCTTTTATTCTACTTACTGTCATATCACACAAAGCCCAATTGTCTATTTTTTTAACATATGTTTTTAAATATTTTTCTTTGTCTTCTTTGATTGATGCAATTAAGAACCCTTCCAATAAAACTTCTTCATAATAGGTATTTGACACAAAGGAAAGAAAACTAGATACATCTGTTTTCTTTATTTCTTTTGCAAACGATTCTAAAATAGGTGTTCTTACACCAATCATTTGATACTTTGTTTTTCCTACAATTTTTTGATTAAATTCTAAATAGCTTTTATCTTGTTTTGCTTTTAGCTTTTCAAGAAACTCATTATATTTTTCATTCGTCCACTTTTCCATTGAAATTAAATAACTTTCTTTCTTCTTGGTTTTCTTTTTTCTCGATTGATCTCAATTACTTTAATATAACTTAAAACAGCAAAGACAATCAAACCAATATGAAGAAGAAGTGTAAAAACAGCAAGTAAATTACCATCTTTAATAAGCGCGAAAAGACGCTCTACTTCGTTTTCTTCTAAAGCATTTCTTGTAAAGAAAACAACATAAGTTAATATACAAGTTAGTAAGATATAAAGAAGACTAGAAACAGCAAAGCCATATTTTCTTTCTTTGAAAAACTTAAAAACACTAATAAATAAAATAGATAAAAACAAACAAAGTAAAACCAAATACAAATAGTTAAGCATAATATCCCTCTTTTCTTTAATATAGTTCACAAGGAAGAATCAAATCTTTTTTCTCTTTGATAAACTGAATAGCTTCCTTTAATTTTTCTTCCTCATCTTGTGATAATTTTATCACAATTTCATCCAAAATACCATCTTTTCCGATGATAACTGGTGTTGATATGTAAACATCATAATCCTCAATATAATGAGAAAGAGGAAAAATACGTCTTTCATCGTTTAAAATAGTATTTGTTAAGGTTACCAAACAAGAAGATACTCCCTCTGTAGTCGATCCTTTTAAAGATGCAATAGAATTTCCCATCTCTCTTACTTTTTCTTCTATTTGCTCTTTTTCTTCTTCTTTGATATAACGTTTTAAGTTTTGTAATCCAATATTTGCATTCGTCCAAGCCACAAAAGAATGATCTCCATGTTCTCCTAAAACATAGGCATTCATTGTATCTGGATGAATTTCTAATTTTTTACTTATGATACTTTTTAAGCGAATGGTATCAAGCATTGTACCAACACCGATTACTTTTTTCTGTGGACACCCCAAATAATGAGATACTACTTGACTTGCAATATCAACAGGATTGGTTGCAACTAAGACAATACCAGAAAAAGAGGTTTCGCTTAAACTTAAGGCAATCTTTTGTAAAATATTAGAAGACTCTTCTATATCATCCATTCTATTTTTTGATTTTTCTTTCCCACTTGCTGCAATAACTACAATGGTTGCATCCTTACAATCTTCATAACTTCCTATTCTTATTTTACAGTTTGAATTTCTTAAAATAAGAGCTTGTTCTAAATCTAGAATTTCTCCTTTTACTTCATTTTGATCAACATCAATCAAACAAATATCAAGAGCATAAGGTGTTGTGTATGAGAGCATTCTTATATAACTAATACCAACGTTACCACAACCAATTACTACAATTTTATCCATACTTATATCTCCTATTCTTCTTATATTTTACCACAGAAAGAAAAGAGTGAAAAGAATTTTCTTAACACTCCCGTTTCGCACTACATTTATTGTTGTTATCACATACATAAACATAACTACAACTATTACTACAACTATTACTACAACTATTACTACTCTTTTTTTCAATTAATATTTATAAAGCTAATGACCAATAGGATTTACACTTACGATATCAATCAATTTTCTCTCCTTCAGAACCTGTAGCACAATTAGTACAATCACTCGTAAAGACAAACGGATTACTACTACTTCCTTCACCTTTGGAATATTTGATATTAGATGTTAGATATACGACTGGCCGGGCCCC
>CANQYK010000135.1 GCA_947628065.1 uncultured Bacilli bacterium
CCTATTAAATCATCAATAATTTGATTTACATCCTCATCTCTTGGATCATCCATCGTAAAGATAACATAATCACTTTTCTCTAAGACTACCTTACCCATACCTTCTCTTTTTTCTCTTTCTCTTCCACCAGCTGATCCAACTACAGTAATAATCCTACCTTTTCTTACTTTGTTTAAATACGATAATAATTTATCAAGTGCATCCGTTGTATGGGCATAGTCAAGCATGATAGTATAATCTTTTGTAAAGGGAAGAATCTCCATTCTACCTTCAATCTGTTTTATTTCTTTTACTCTTCTTCTGATTTCTTCCATAGGAATAGAAAGAATAAGAAGTGATAAGATAGCAGCCGATAAATTAAGTACATTAAATTTCCCTAACAAAGGACTTTCTATTTTGTATTCCTTATTTTGATATTGATAAGTAATTCTTGTTTGATTGATTTCTTCTATATAACTTTTAATCCATAAAGTATCACTTTCTTTATAGCCATAGGTAACAACATTCGAAGAAGATGCTTGTTTTACACGTTCAAACAAAGAATCACCACTATTTAAAATAGAATAACCATCTTCTTTTACTTGTCGAAATAATTGACACTTACATTCAATATAGTTTTCTCTTGTTTTATGAATGTTTAAATGATCCTCCATAATATTGGTAAGAATTGCAATATCATATTTTATATCATCCAAGCGATGACGATAAAAAGCTTCACTGCTTGCTTCCATACAAAAGATAGATATATGATGACGATAAGCATCATCCATATATTTATAAAGACGATCCACATCAGGAGTCGTGTTTCTTATTTTCTCATCAAAATCCTTATATTTTCTACCATTGGTTCCAAGATAAGCACAATCACTTCCTAATAATTGATAAATAAGCTCTGCTACAGTGGTTTTACCCGTTGTTCCCGTAACACCTATCATTTTCATCTTTTGATAAGGATAATCATAAAACTTAGAACATACCCGTCTTAATTCTTCATTGGTATTATCTACCCTTATAATAGGAACCTTTTTCTCTCCTACCTCTCTACTTACTACAACTGCACTCGCACCTTTTTCTATTGCTTCATCAATAAAATCATGTCGATCTACTGTTACTCCCATCGTACAAACAAAAAGATCCCCATCTTCTATTTCCTTAGAATTAATTTTAATCCCTTTGATTACTATATCACTATCAATATCATAAAGTTCTCTTAATTTCTTCACATTCATCACCTACTATAAATTACTATTTTTCTTTTTCTCTGTTACTTCTATTATAACGATTTTAGGAAAATCTAGCAACAATTTTAAAAGTAGGCAAAATTAAAGTATAACTTTAAATTTGTCCTTGATTCTTTTTTTTTATTATGCTATAATTGGTAACAAGAAAGGATGGATTCACATGAATTATATTGAAAGAATTGCAGAAAAACAAATTTTAAATTTGGCAAAACAATTTCCTGTGGTTATGATTACAGGACCAAGACAAGTTGGAAAAACAACGTTATTAACAAAAGTAATAGAGAAAACAAAAGAAAATATTACATTTGTTAGTTTTGATAATATTACGCTTCGAACAATGGCAAAAAAAGATCCAGAACTTTTTTTAGAAACTTATAAACCACCTCTTGCTATCGATGAATTTCAATATGTTCCAAACTTATTATCTTATATCAAATTAGAAGTAGATAAACAACGTTACGAAAGCTTAAATTCTAACAAAAATTGTAATGGTCTTTATTACTTAACAGGATCACAAGTATTTCATACTATGAAAAATATATCCGAAACTTTAGCAGGAAGAGTGGGAATTTTAGACTTATATGGTTTATCAACAAGAGAAATTGACAAGAAAACAAATGATATTTTCCTTCCTGATATAAACCAATTAAAAAAGATAGAAAAAGGAAAAAGAAGAGAAGTTTTAAATTTATATAAACGAATTTGGAAAGGAAGCTACCCAGATATTTGGATTCAATCTAATATTGATATAGAAACTTATTACGATGGATATATAAGAACTTACATTGAACGAGATATTAGAGATCTAGTTCTTATAAAGGATGAACTTAAATTTATTCATTTTATAACAGCAATTGCAGTTAGAACGGCCCAAGAATTAAATTATACATCTATTTGTGAGGATGTCGGAATTTCTCTACCAACTGCAAAAGAATGGATGAGCCATCTTGTTAATACGCATCTTGTATATTTATTACAACCATTTTCAACAAAAGCTGCAAATAGAATGATAAAACGACCAAAAGTTTATTTTATGGATACTGGTCTTGCTTGTTATCTAGCACGATACAAAGATGAAAAAACATTAGAAAGTAGTGCTTTCAATGGTGCTATTTTTGAAACTTATGTTGTTAGTGAAATTATAAAATCTTATGCCAACAATGGTTATAATCCAAAGAGATATTTATCTTTTTATCGCGACAAAAATCAAAAAGAAATTGATTTAATCATTGAATACAATAATAAAATATATCCAATTGAAATAAAAAAGAACAAAAA